>CANQIJ010000022.1 GCA_947624025.1 uncultured Lachnospiraceae bacterium
CACGATCGTACCCGCCTTATCTCCGATACCAACGCCCAGATTTTCCGCATTCCGATAAGCGGGTATCACATACCTGACCAGCGCTGTCAAAGCAAGCACTACTAAGATGATAAAAGGAGAAGCAATTTTAATGAGCTTTATGATATTTTCTTTCGTAACAGCAGTCATTTTCATCCTCCGTACTATTTGTCGTTGAGCTTGATATACGTCTCTCGGGTAATCTTAACACCGTCTAACGACGGCATGATCTGAATTTCCCTGGTTTCTTTTGTTTTACTCTTTACCTTATTCAGACTGTTTTTCAGCAAGCCCTCTCCTTCTCTGGCGATGACATGTTTCCCATCCGTAATTTCGTATGACATTTCCAGCTTTTGTTCTTCCTCTAACGCATAAGCGCCCGCTTCTACAGCTTTACCGTCGATCTCATAGGTCACTGTGCCATACGGATCCGCTGCGTCAAGCGTCACACGGATAAGCTTTTTGATCGGATGCTTGCTGTTGATCTTATCCAGATCAGATACATACTTTGCATACTTCATCGTATCGGAATAGTCTTCCGTCTTTCCGCTGTCTTTTACGTAATATCCGCTTTTGGCAGATATGGTCAGTTTAACCTTCCTGGATTCCTCTATCACATCTCCGTCTCTCAAATATCGATTGACCGTTAAATCCGTTGTCTCGACGGCAATACTTCCGTTTGCTATCGCAGAGCTGGAGAAGGAAATGACTTGAACCTTGCTTACGATAAGCTCCACCGTCTTATACACCGCGCTGCTGTCTGCATTATAGAGAGAGATCGTCAGACTCTCCGGCAGCTTCTGCAGATAACGGATATCCTTTTCCGTACTGCCATTGACGATTTCCTTCTGAATCTCTATCCTAAGCGCTTCCCCTTCCAGCAGCGCGCCGTTCGACGCGGTGAGTGTAAGATCGTCTTTCGTTCCGACTTCCTCAAAAGTCCTTTCTAATTTCTTTTTGGGATCTTCCAGCTTCAACGCAGACTCTTTTTCATCGATGCCCGCTGCACTGACAGAGAACTCTGTGTAAATTCCCACACTTTTATCAATGGTTATCGATACATCCGGCTTATACTGCTGTTCCGAAAAAATATCATTAACATCTTTTCCTTCAACAGTGATCCTCTGTACTTCCTTTTCTGTCACCGTATAAGCAGTACCGTCTGCAGCATCACATGTCCATCCGTTTTTACACTGAAACGTCATGACGATCTCTGACCCGATCATCGTTTCTACGCTTTCCCCGGTAAGGGTCTTACCGTCAAGCGAATAGGTAATGACACCGCCCTTTTTCGGCTGCGGAAGCGTTACCTTCACTTTTTCTTTTTTACATACGAGGTTTGAAGTGATTTCAGCGACACTGCCAACTTCAATTTCTCCTTTCAGGGCACCCGAATCCGGCACCCAATACCCTTCTTCGACATTTGTAATTTCATATGTGATCTTACCGTCACTGGGAATAGCTATCGGATCTTCTATCACAACGCCTTGGTACTGATACACGATATCGGCATGCTCCACCGGATATCTGGCCGGATCAAACTCCTGATCCCCGCTCTTCTTATGCAGTTCCACGGAAAAGCCGTCCATATTCTGATCTGCGGCATATTCCTCAAAACTGACCACGCCGTCCGTTTCATTATTATATAAACAGGCAGGTTCTGAACTGACAAATACATAGACATTCGGATCATACGTATAAGTTACGGTGCAGGGCGCTACCGGACTTACACTCGCAGATTGACCGGTCGTCTCTTCGCCATTGACATTCCAGATCCCCGGCAGTGCCGTTTCCGTGCCGTTACTATCCAAATAATAATCATTTAGAACGATATTCCGCGCGGTGTATTCTCCCAGCGGAACGATTGCTATCTCTCTGCCTTGAAAATCTGTGGGGATCTGATATACAAGACCATCTTCAGACGAAGCCGACTCCAATTTCTCTTCCTTTTGTCCGTCTTCGTTATATTCCCACACCTCAAAATCACTAAACTGGTATGCTTCCGTATTGGGATTATGAATCTCCTGAATATCCGCATAAATACAATCACCGGCATGCAGATAAGCGCCGCCCTCATTAAGCGGACTCGTCATAGCCGGATCATCATAATACTGCACTGTAATATAGCTGTTAACTGCAAAAGTCACGTGAACGGCGTCTGTGTCTTCTAAAACGCTATAGTCAACTTCATCGGAATAAAAGAAGCCCTCATCGCTGATCACTTCTTCCTCTGAGATCTGTTCGTATCTGACATAGCTTGCATCCGCCGCTATAGCAGATTCGTTCATTACCGCATCTTCCATGCGTGAATGAATAAAGCTGCTTATCGCATCTTCCTTTTTCCCGCATCCTGCAAGGAAAACCACGCACAAGCCCAATAAAAGGGCTTTATGCTCATGCCTGTGATCTAAATACCCCCCCCCGCTGTTTTTTCTGTGATCAGATATCGGTTTGATCGCTCCTGTTTCATTTGCACCTCATTATCCTTTGAATATTGACAGTTTCACTGTTTTATGGTTTCTGCTTTCGGGCAGGACTGCCCTATGAATATAATAAAGTGATAATTTTTAAATGTCAATCATGAAGGAACGAAGATTGCTCATAATACAGAAGTCAAAAACCTCTTTTATTTTTAGTCATAAAACGGTATGATATAAATAAAAAACCCCACAGGTAGAAAGGAATCTTCTATGAATCAAAAAGCTATCTTTCAGTTATCCTACGGACTGTATGTGGCGGCCTCCAAAGCGGGTGCCAAGATGAACGGCTGCATTATCAATACGGTGACGCAGATCACGAGTAATCCTCTGCAGGTCGCTATGACGGTCAACAAGCAGAATCTGACCTGCGATCTGATCCGGGAATCCGGTATCGTCTCCGTCTCGATCCTCTCCGAAAAAGCGCCTTTTTCCCTGTTCCAGCACTTCGGCTTCCAGAGCGGCAGGGATACGGACAAATTCGTGGGCGTTCCTTTTGGTCTGACGAAGCAGGAACTTCCTTACTTAAAGGAAAATACAACGGCTTACCTGGACTGTAAAGTGGTAAACATGATCGATGTAGGAACCCACATCATGTTTATTGCAGAGGTAGTGGATGCGGATGTGCTATCTAATGACGCACCTATGACCTACGCCTACTACCATGCCAATGTAAAACCCAAGCCTCAGAATGACGCCAACGCGCCGAAGAAGGGCTGGCGGTGCAAGATCTGCGGCTATGTCTATGAAGGGGAGGAGCTTCCCGCCGATTTTGTATGTCCCCTCTGCAAACACGGACCGGAGGATTTTGAGAAGATTGAGTAAATAGTCGGCAATCCCTTGTATTTTTCTCATATAATTATATAAAAATGTGAAGTTAAATCCGAAACAAATACTGCCAGCCGCAGCCTGCGGAAATTCAAGGAGCTGTTTCCGCAGGAAGCCAGGCTGCGCATTCGTATCCTGTTTTTTTCCGACATTACAAGTAAAACTGTGGATGCTTTTTCTGGAAAAAATAGTCATCGCAGTTTGTTCTCATAATCCTGTAACTCATGGAATATATTATCTACAAACACAACATGATCTACAATGCGATAAAGCATAAAATATCTATGTTTGAGAAAATTTATGCGACGATATCCTAATTGATGCAGTCTTTGATTATCACACAATTTCAAACTTTCCGCCATATGCTTCAGACTTTCGATCGTTGCATCATAATCATTTAGTATATTTTCTGCAGCCTGCACACTCTCTTTTTCATAAATAAGATATCTGACAAAACGCTCCAAGTCAGCTTCCGCATCCTTTGTAACAACCACTTTATAATCCATACTTCGCCCTCATATCATGGGAAACTGCCGCCGCATCTTTATACATTCCCTGCGCTGCATGTTCCCGCGATTTTTCCAGCTTCTCTAGCACTTCGTGTTCTGTCAATGCCACATACGGATTTGCTCTTTTTATTTCAAACGGAAAACCGTTTACCGCCAACGCCTGTGTCAAAAACATCCGAATTGCTGTTGTAGTATCCGTTCCAAGATCTTTAAACAAGGCATCTGACTTTGCTTTCAAATCATCATCTACTCTTACCTGAATCGTACTTGCCATTATATCGCCTCCCATACCTATATTCGCTTTGCTCCTATTTATAAGGGTAACAAAATAATAATGCTAAGTCAATACGCATGTAATGACTTAGCATTATTATATGTTCTACCTATTTAGGCTATCCATTGTCTTTTTCCTCGCCTTTCCTACTCCCTTTATTCAGGTTGAAGTGGTTTATAATGATCGACGCGATCCCGCACAGCAGCCCGCCCACGGAATAAATGACCGCCGCGCTGATGCCCCATGCTCCGAAACAAAATCCCCCGATCAGATAGATGCCGGTGGCGATGATCATAATACAGCCGCATACTGAGCCCGTCAATTTATCTTTCTTGTAGGCCTCCGAGGTCTTGTCGTGCATCTCATTCCAGTTATCGATATCATATTTTGCGTTCTGCATACCCGCATAGACGAACAGAGGAACAGCCGCTGTAAGCAGCAGAAAGAAGAACGCCCCCATCAGATATTCTCCGGCATCGCTTTCTTCGATCATCGGAAAAAATGATTCCATGCCGATCAGGATCATGACGTCGATCAGGATAATGGTAACGCCCGCGGCGATCATCGCGGTAAACCGGTTTTTGAACGCCTTTACCTCTTCTTTGCTATACAGCTGTGACAGATGCGGATGTTCTTCCCAGAAATTACTGTGTCGTAAACCCGCCACGATGAACAGAGCGACCGCGATCGTCACAAAAGCAAAGAGAACGATTTCAAAGACGCCTTCCTTCCCCACCTTGACCATCTGTCCAAGATTGTCATGATACTCATCATATTCATAAAACCAGAGAAACCGTGCGTTTAACCCCTCCAGAAAAAACATCATGCTCAATCCGAACAAGATCAGTCCTACGCCCGCTGTGATCAATTTGCTGAAGCTGTTATAATGCGCCTCATATTCTGTCGAATCCTCCATATAAAGCGCGCTCACATCGTTTCGCACCAGATCGTCCATGCTGACGTGGAACAGTTCGCACATCTGCAGTATCTTTTCCATTTCAGGGTAGGCGATATCCGATTCCCACTTGGACACGGATTGTCTGGAAACCTCCAGCCTCTCCGCGAACTGCTCCTGCGTAATATTTTCTTTTTTTCTTAAAAATTGTATGTTCTCACCTAGACTCATAAAAAGATAGCCTTCCTTTCTACTTCTATACTTTCATCCTCCTGCGCAGTTAAATGATGCTTTTATCATAGCCGCACACGGATGTAAAGGCTATACATTTTCTGTTGCTTTTCGGTTTTTTCATGTAAAGTTTGGGTTGCATACCGCGGAACTTCTATATACAACTGCCTGAAACTGTTATGACAGGCTGCAGGCAGGGCACGGTCTTCTGTGGGTAAAAATAATTGAGGGGATATTGCAATTTTGCAACACCCCCTCCGCGTTTTTAGAATCCCGCTTGCTCTTTTATCTGCATGGCGCCGTAATAAGCGTATTTCGGTTCCATAGCGCCCCTAAACAGCACGGGACTGTATTCTTTTCTCCAGGAAAGGGCGTCGTTAAAGCCCCAGAAGGTAATGGCGTCAATATTGATCTGTCCCGCATCCGCGCGTTCTAAGAGTCCGCCGATTAGATCATAGTAAAAACGTCCCTGCTCCTTAAGGTTCTCGTCCGTGGCAGCCTGGGGAGCCTGGTATTTTCCGAGGCATACATCCAGCTCGGTCAGCTGGAGCTTTAACCCGGTTGCCCCCAGCTGGTCTACAGTATTGAAATAATCATCCAGGCTGTCCGTTGTATACAGATGCGCCTGAAGTCCGATGCCGTCGATCAAACGCCTGCCGTCCTCATCCACAAGGGTATCCACGAAATCAAGCAGAGCCTGTGTCTTGAACTGCTCATTGTAATCGTTATAATACAGATCAATGCTCTCGGGCGCATATTTATCTGCATAGTAGAAAGCATACCAGAGGTAATCGTCGCCGATGATCTCGGACCAGTGATTCTGACGCATAGTGCCGTCCTCCATCCACGCTTCGTTCACCACATCATAGGCATAGAACAGATCCAGATATCCCATTTCTTCAAGCTGTTCAAATACCTGTTTCATCATGCTTTCCATACGGGCAAGCATCTCGTCTCTGTCCACGTATTCGTTTGCTTCATCAAAATCTTTGTGGAAGAGCCATTCGGGTGTCTGGCTGTACCAAACTAATGTATGTCCTCTCATAGCGTAGCCGTTTTCCTTCGCCCACTCCATCATCGTGACGGCGTCCTGATTGAACGTCACAACAAGGCTGCCTTCTTCCTGACTTTTCTTCTGGTCAAGAATACTGTCCGGCTTCATGGCGTTCTCCATAGTAACGCTGTTGAACTGGCTTAAGATCAGTTCCTGGGTGCGTCCGCCGCTTATTACCTGTGCGTTTATGCAGGTGCCGGCTTTGATGCCGTGCTCTGCAAAAAGATCCTTGAGAGAAAGACCGGCCAGAGGATCTTCCTCTGTTTCCGCTTCTCCGGCATCTTCCGCTTCCGATGCGTTCGCTTCTGTTTCGGCGGACTGCTCCGTTTCCGTGGACGAATCTGCATCTTCCGGTTCCTGATCGGCAGTTACAGCCTGTTTTGCGGGATCCGTATCAGTATTTGCACCGGCGGTATCGCTGCTGCCGGCATTTCCGCACCCTACAAGGGTAATGATGAGCAGTCCGGCAAACGCCGCTACGATATTTTTTTTCATGTTTTCCTTTTCCCCCTCTTTAAGTCATTGAAAAAATGTTGATCCGGACGCTATTCCTCCGTTTCTTCCTTCGGCAGCGTCACTTCCTTGCCGTCATCATCGGGAAGCTTGTATTTCTCATCCTCCGGAATATCCTCCATGGCATCCTCAAGATTCTCAAACTCCTTGCTGCCGTCGCTTATTTTTTCCCTGACTTTGGCGATCTTTGCCACTTTTACATTCTGATCCAGATTGATCATCTTTACGCCTGACGTAATTCTGCCGAGCGTTGAGATATCTTCCATGCGAAGCTGTATGATGATGCCTTCTGTCGTGATCATCATGATCTCATGATCGTCATTGACCGCCTTGACGCCGACCACATCACCGGTCTTCTCCGTGATCTTATAGCACTTCACGCCTTTACCGCCACGTTTCTGCACCGTAAATTCATTCAGATAAGTACGCTTACCCATACCGTTTTCAGATACGATCAGAAGCGAATCGCCCTGATGATCGAGCTGCATACCGACGATCTCATCTCCATCGGACAGGTTCATGCCGATCACACCCATAGAAGCGCGTCCCGTAGGCCGCACGTCCGTCTCCCTGAAGCGGATGCACATACCGAGCTTCGTCACTAAGAAGATTTCCGTATCATTGGAGGTCGTCTTGACCTCGATCAGTTCGTCGTCTTCCCGGAGGTTGATGGCGATCAGACCGTTTTTACGGACGTTATTATATTCCATAACAGATGTTTTTTTAACGATGCCCTTTTTCGTCACCATGAACAGATTCTTGTCTTCTTCGTATTCCTTGATCGGGATCATGGCGGAAATCTTTTCTCCCGGACTTAACTGCAATATATTGACGATAGCGATCCCCCTCGATGTACGGCTCGCCTCGGGAATCTCATATGCTTTTATCCTGTATACCCGCCCGAAATTGGTAAAGAACATCAGGTAATGATGAGTCGTGGTCATGAGAAGATCCTCGATATAATCTTCTTCGATCGTCTGCATTCCCTTGATGCCCTTGCCGCCCCGGTTCTGCGCCTTGAAATTATCCACGGTCATACGCTTTACATAGCCGAGACTCGTCATGGCGATCACGGTATTTTCTCTCGGGATCAGGTCTTCCATGTTGATATCATATACGTCAAAACCGATCTGGCTTCTCCTGTCATCGCCGTATTTCTCGGCGATCATCAGCATTTCTTCCTTAATAACGCCAAGCAGCAGCTTCTCGTCAGCCAGGATCGCTTTGAGTTCTGCAATCTTTGCCACCAGCTCTTTGTGCTCATTCTCGATCTTTTCTCTTTCCAGACCTGTCAGGGCGCGCAGACGCATATCAACGATCGCCTGTGCCTGTGCATCGGACAGTTCAAAGCGTTCCATCAGCCTGTCCTTTGCGATCTGTGTTGTCTGGCTGTTTCGGATGATCTGGATCACCTCATCGATATGATCGAGCGCAATGAGCAGACCCTGTAAGATATGATCCCTTTCCTCCGCTTTGTTCAGATCGTACTTTGTCCTTCTGGTGACAACCTCCTCCTGATGCTGCAGATAATAAGTGAGCATATCGAGAAGATTCATGACCTTTGGCTCGTTATTGACGAGCGCCAGCATGATCACGCCGAAGGAATCCTGCATCTGTGTGTGCTTGTAGAGCTGATTTAAGATCACGTTGGCGTTGGCGTCTCTGCGCAGCTCGATCACAATGCGCGTACCTTCGCGGTTTGTCTCATCGCGAAGATCCGTGATTCCGTCGATCTTTTTCATTTTTACCAGATCGGCGATCTTAAGGATCAGGTTCGCCTTGTTCACCATATAGGGAAGCTCCGTGACAATGATCTGGCTCTTACCGTTAGGAAGCGTCTCGATATCCGTCACGGCGCGCACACGCACCTTGCCGCGTCCTGTGCGGTAGGCTTCTTCCGCGCCTCTCGTTCCCAGGATAATACCGCCTGTGGGAAAATCCGGCGCCTTGACGATACCAAGTATCTCTTCGATATCTGTCTGTCTGTCCTCGTTCACTCTATTATCAATGATCTTGACTACGGCATTCGTCACCTCGCGCAGATTGTGGGGTGGTATGTTGGTGGCCATACCGACGGCGATACCGGAGGTACCGTTTACAAGAAGATTCGGATAACGGCTCGGCAATACGACAGGCTCCTTCTCCGTATCATCGAAGTTGGGAACAAAATCCACCGTATCTTTATTGATATCGGCGAGAAGCTCCATAGAGATCTTACTGAGTCTCGCCTCTGTATAACGCATCGCCGCAGCGCCGTCGCCGTCCTCGGATCCGAAATTGCCGTGGCCGTCCACCAACGGATAGCGGGTAGACCATTCCTGTGCCATATTGACCAGAGCCCCATAAATGGAACTGTCGCCGTGGGGGTGATATTTACCCATCGTATCGCCGACGATACGGGCGCTCTTTCTGTGCGGCTTGTCCGGACCGTTGTTCAGCTCTATCATGGAATACAGAACACGCCTCTGCACCGGCTTTAAACCGTCTCTTACATCGGGCAGCGCACGGGCGGCGATAACGCTCATGGCATAATCGATGTAAGAATCCTCCATTTTTTTCTTAAGGTCTACTTCCTCAATCTTGTCGAAAATCTTATCGTCCATTTCTATCCTCATTTCGGAACATTTATATTATAGATTATCCTGTCTATGCGGTCTTACTCACTTATCTTCCTGCTGCAGCGCTGTTCGGTCAGATATCCAGATTCTTGACAAACTTCGCGTTTTCTTCAATGAAGATACGTCTCGGCTCTACCTTGTCGCCCATCAGCGTGTTAAACGTCAGATCGACCTCAGATTCTTCCTCTTCATTGATATTCACACGAAGGAGTACGCGCTTCTCGGGATCCATCGTCGTCTCCCACAGCTGTTCCGCGTCCATTTCTCCCAAACCCTTGTAGCGCTGGATCTTATTATTCTGGTCGCGGCCGACCTCCGCCAGGATGCTGTCCAATTCCTCATCGCTGTAGGCATACCACACCTGCCTGTTTTTCTCCAATTTGTAAAGAGGCGGCTTCGCCAGATATACATGGCCCTGCTTGATCAGCTCCGGCATGAACCGATAGATAAAGGTGAGCATCAGCGTTGCGATATGCGCGCCGTCCACATCGGCATCCGTCATAATAATGATCTTATCATAGCGCAGCTTCGTGATATCGAAATCGTCATGGATACCGGTTCCGAAGGCGGTGATCATCGCCTTGATCTCGGCGTTGCCGTAGATCTTATCGAGCCTTGCCTTTTCCACGTTCAATATTTTACCCCGCAGAGGAAGGATTGCCTGTGTCGCGCGGCTTCTTGCCTTCTTGGCGGAGCCTCCTGCGGAATCTCCCTCTACGATATAGATCTCACAGTTCTTCGGATCCTTGTCGGAGCAGTCGGCCAGCTTACCCGGAAGAGAGCTTCCCTCAAGCGCCGTCTTACGCCTGGTCAGATCCCTCGCCTTCCTGGCAGCCTCACGCGCGCGCTGCGCCAGGATCGACTTCTCGCAGATCGTCTTGGCAACCGCCGGATTCTGTTCCAGATAATAGGTGAGCTGTTCGCTGAATACACTGTCCACGGCGCCTCTCGCCTCGGAATTGCCAAGCTTCTGCTTCGTCTGTCCCTCAAACTGGGGATCTTCGATCTTTACGCTGATGATCGCCGTAAGACCCTCTCTGATATCCTCACCGGACAGGTTGGCTTCACTATCTTTTAACAGTTTATTATTACGCGCATAATCGTTAAATGTTTTTGTCAGGGCATTGCGGAACCCCACAAGGTGCGTGCCGCCCTCCGGCGTATTTATATTATTGACGAAGCTGTACACACTTTCGTTGTAGGAATCGTTATGCTGCAGCGCCACTTCCACATACACACCGTTCTTTTTGCCCTCAAAATACATCACATCGTTGTATAAGGGTTCTTTGCTCTTGTTCAGATAAGTAACAAATTCCTTGATACCGCCTTCATAATGAAACTCTTTCTTCTGCTCTTTTCCTTCTCTTGTATCGATCAGAACGATCTTTAAGCCCTTTGTCAGAAAAGCGGTCTCCCGAAGCCTGGTCTTAAGCGTATCATAATCGTAAACAGTTTCTTCAAAGATCGTGGAATCCGGCAGAAAATGAACTCTTGTGCCGGTCTTATCCGCTTCGCATTCTCCCACGACCTTAAGAGGATAACATACATGTCCTCTCTCATAACGCTGCTTATATATTTTACCCTCGCTGAAGATCTCAACCTCGAGCCAGTCGGAGAGCGCGTTTACAACAGATGCTCCCACGCCGTGAAGGCCGCCGGATACCTTGTAGCCCCCGCCGCCGAATTTACCGCCGGCATGAAGGATCGTAAATACGACTTCCACAGCCGGAATGCCCGCTTTATGATTGATCCCGACAGGGATTCCTCTTCCGTTATCCTCAACAGTAATGGAATTATCAGGGTTGATCGTTACATAGATCGTATTGCAGAAGCCTGCAAGCGCCTCATCCACGGAATTGTCAACGATCTCATAGACAAGATGATGAAGGCCTCTTAAAGAGGTACTGCCGATATACATACCGGGTCTTTTTCTGACCGCTTCAAGACCCTCCAGTATCTGTATCTGATCCGCGCCGTATTCGTTAGCCATTTATCCACCATACCCTTCTTTTTTAATGCTGCCGTTCTCGATATGAAAAACCTTGTCGATCTCAAACCTGTTATTGACAAATTCATCAAGACCGGTACAGGTTATAATAGTCTGAATATTTCCTATTGTATTTAAAAGATAATTCTGCCTGCTGCTGTCAAGCTCGGACAGCACATCGTCAAGCAGCAGGACGGGACTGTCATTTGTCATTTTTTTCACAAGCTCTATCTCAGACAGCTTTAAGGAAAGAGCCGCTGTTCTCTGTTGTCCCTGGGAGCCGAATTTACGGATATCCACATCGCTTTCCATAAAAGAAAAGTCGTCCCTGTGAGGACCGGTCGTTGTCTGCTTTAGCTTAATATCTCTTTCCTGGTTCAGAAGAAGGTTTTTCTCATATTCTTCTATCGTGACATCAGGTTCATAACAGATCGTCAGGTTTTCTTTTCCGCCGGACAGCCTCCTATGTATCTCACAGATGATCTCATTAAGCTGTTCTGCGAATAACTGCCTTCTTTCTATGATCTTGCTTCCGAAAGAGACGAGCTGGGAATCCCATATATTCAAGGTATCTCTGAGAGAAGGATTAAAATACATATCTTTTAGAAGTCTGTTGCGCTGATTAACGATCTTATTGTAATGATTAAGATTATAGAGATAAAACTGATCTAACTGACACAATTCCATATCTACAAATCTTCTTCTCTCCGCCGGACCGTTTTTGATGATGCTCAGATCTTCCGGCGAGAAGAAAACCACATTTAATATGCCAAGTAATTCCGCCGCTTTTTTAATCCTCTGCCCGTCTATCGCTATCCCTTTGGACTTATTCTTGCGAAGATGCATGTCCACTCTGATCTCAACGCCGTCTTTTTCAAGATAAGTCCTGATATGAGATTCCTCTTTGTTAAAATTGACGATATCTTTATCCTTGCTTCCCTTGTGGGATTTGGTGGTGGCGGACAGATAGATCGCTTCCAAGATATTCGTCTTGCCCTGCGCATTGTCTCCGTACAAAATATTCGTACCGCTGCAAAAATCTATATGTAAAGCATCGTAATTTCTGAAATCCGCCAATTCCAATGATTTTATGATCATCAGTTTTCTACCTTAACCTGTTGTCCGTCATACTCTATCGTATCGCCGGGATAGATTTTTTTTCCGCGCTGAAGCTCGACCTGCCCGTTTACCGTAACGAGCCCGTCCCGGATGCAAAACTTGGCGTCTACGCCGGAATCGACAAATCCGGCCAGCTTTAAAGCCTGACATAATCTAATATGATCATCTTTTATTGTTATCGTTTCCATATTTTTACACTTTAACGGCCTTATTTTATAAATAAATTAAAAAACATATATTTTTTATCAACCTACCGTTGTAAAGTTGACGGGAAGTATCACGTATATATATGACTCCTCACTGTTCCTTATGAAGCAGGGAGCTTTCGGATTGACCATATAGAGATCAACCTCATCATCATCGATCACACGCAGGGAATCGATCAGGAATTTCGGGTTAAAGCCGATCATCAGATCCTTACCCTCTTTCCTGATACCGATGATCTCATCCATGCTGCCGACCGTAGAATTGATCTTAAGCTCCATCTCCTCATCGGAAATACTGATGATAACAGGCTTCTTATCCCCTTCCTTCACAAGAAGAGTGGCTCTGTGTATACAATCGAGCAGTTCCTTTTTGTTGATCTTTACCTTCGTCTCATAATCGCTGGACAACATCTGGTCGATATTAAAATACTGTCCTTCTATGAGCCTTGAAACAACGATCGTTCTGTCAAATTCAAACAGAATGTGCCTGTCCGTAAAATAAATGCTGACGTCCTTATCCGTGTCGCCGGACAGGATCTTACTGATCTCATTCAAGGTCTTACCGGGAACGACAACCTCTTTCTCCTGATAAGAATTTTTCAGAAAGACTTTTCTGATCGATATCCTGTGTCCGTCTAAGGAAACCACCTTCAGGGTATCATTGCTTATCTCAAATAATTCGCCCGTCATCAGCTTGTTGTTGTCATTGTCCGCTATGGAAAAGATCGTCTGCCTTATGATCTCCTTCAAAGTAAACTGAGAAACGACAATGCTGTCATTTTTTTCGATCTCCGGAAGGAAGGAGAAGTCTTCTCCTGATTTTCCTATGATCGTGAAATTGGATTTGCCGCATTTAATGAAGGCGTTATAGGACTCATTTGTCTCGATCGTAACTTCATCATCGGTAAAATTGGCGATAATCTTCTGAAAAATGCCCGCGTCGAGAGCTATCATTCCTTTTTCAATGATCTCTCCGTCAATAACAGTCTCTATACCAAGCTCCATGTCATTGGCGATCAGCTTAATCTCGCCATCTCTTGTATCGATAAGGATACATTCGAGGATAGACATGGTTGTTTTACTCGGAACAGCTTTTGTTACAATGTTGATACCGTTTAACAGATTAGATTTCATACATGCGATCTTCATTTGTGAATAACTTCCTTTCTTAACATGCAGGCGATATCCGGCCGCCGTAAAATATAAATCTGTAAAAAATACCGTAATAGTAATCATAATAGATGTTGATATGTGTATAACCCTATCTATTATACTATTTTTCAATGAAAAAGGAAACGGCTAATATGTGAAAACTCATGTTGATGATCATAAAGTTATCCATAAGGCCGGGCCGTTAAGAGGGATTGATCTTTTTCTTAATGATATCGATCTTTCCCTTCAGGTCTTCGTCCGTCTCCAGTTCTGTGGTTATCTTCTTGATACCGTGTATAACTGTGGTATGATCCTTCTTGCCGAGCAGCTTGGCTATATCGGCGAGGGACATTCCGATGATATTTCTGCACAGATACATGGAAATCTGTCTGGGAAGCACAAAATCCGAGTTTCTCTTTTGGGAAGTGATATCCTCGGGATTCACTCCGAAATGCTCCGCAACTACTTCTATGATAAGGGAAGGAGTTACTTTTTTGGGCTGATCCGGATAAATAACGTCCTTTAGCGCTTCCTCCGCGTAAGTCAGATTGATGTCTACCTTATTCAGCTTTGAGAAAGCAATGATCTTGTTGAAGGCTCCCTCCAGCTCCCTTATATTTGATTTGATGTTGTCGGCTATATATTTAAATACTTCGTTGTCGATCTCCTTGTGGTATATTTCAGCATTTTTCTTCAAAATAGCCATTCTTGTCTCGTAATCGGGGGGCTGTATATCGCATATCAGGCCCCATTCAAATCTTGAGCGGAATCTCTCCTCAAGAGTATCCATGTCCTTCGGCGGCTTGTCGGACGACAATATGATCTGCTTGCCTACGGAGTGAAGAGTATTAAAGGTATGGAAAAATTCCTCCTGTGTGCTTTCCTTACCTATAATAAACTGTATGTCGTCGATGAGCAGCACGTCGACCGTTCTGTATTTTTCTCTTAAGTTGTTCATTTTGTTAGCGTCGCCGCTTCGGATGCAGTCGATCACTTCATTTGTGAATACTTCAGAAGTGACGTACAGTACCTTCATATCGGGATTCTGTTCCAGTATAAAATGTCCGATGGAGTGCATCAGATGCGTTTTGCCCAGACCGGCTCCTCCATATATATAGAGGGGATTGTATACTTTACCCGGAGATTCCGCCACGGCAAGAGACGCCGAATGGGCAAACTTATTGTTGCTTCCTACAACAAAGGTGTCAAATTTATATTTCGGGTTCAGATTGGCGTTCTCAAATTTGATATTATATACCGCGTTGCCGGAAGGACCCTTTGAGGAGTCCGTCATCGCATCCTTTTCCAATATAAAAGAGATATCATAGGTATGATCCATCATTTCAGATATCGTGACCTGAAAGAAGCTCTTATATTTAGAAGAAATATAATTGAGCGCATGAGCCTGGTCCGACGGAATGAGTATCGTCACTACGTTATCCTTCACCTGGAAAAAATTGAGAGGTTCGATCCAGGTAGAATAAGAAATATCGGAAAGGTCATATTCTTTCCGCAGAGTCTGTTTGATCAGGTCCCAGTTTTCCTTTATCGCATCATCCATACATAAACCTCATAATCGTGTATCATACAATCTTATATGGCGTAAAAGCCGACATCGAAATTACCCTACCCTATATTTTAATATA
Source organism: uncultured Lachnospiraceae bacterium (assembly GCA_947624025.1). Taxonomy (GTDB): domain Bacteria; phylum Bacillota; class Clostridia; order Lachnospirales; family Lachnospiraceae; genus UBA3282. The sequence continues at coordinate 15,528 of CANQIJ010000022.1, forward strand.
TGTATTCTAAAATTTCAAATAATAAGTTGTCCACAACATCAGATCGCTTTTTATCAACAAGTTTACATATTTTGATCATGTTTACTTAAGATGTGTATAACTTCGAAAAAAGATATCAACCTTGACAGCCGTATTTATTGTGCCTAAAAAAATAGTTATAGTCAGCTTATGAAATAATTATACACAAGTTATACACAATATGTGGATATATTTATGTAAAGTGGATAATAAAAGGGGAAATACAAGATATAGGATCATCGTTTCGTCTGTAAACAAAATATAGGATCAAAAAAAATTTATTTTTTTTACGAATGCCGGAATGACTCTAAAAATAATAAAAAATCCCCGTATTTGCTTGACGTTTTCGCATTTATTATATATAATCAAAATGTTGTTTTTCCAATAGATCAAAAAAAAGTTTACCTTATATATATGTTAAGGTTTCGCTAAAGGAGGTGTATCGGTATGAAGATGACTTATCAGCCCAAGAAGAGACAGAGATCCAAGGTTCACGGATTCAGAAAGAGAATGAGTACTTCTGGCGGAAGAAAAGTATTAGCAGCAAGACGTGCAAAGGGAAGAAAGAAATTATCAGCATAGGCCGCAGTTTTGTGGCCTTTTTTTCTCCGTGTAAATAACCTTCAGGAAGGTACGGTCAGAATGATATTTTCGGAGTCCTTAAAGAAGAACAGTGATTTCCAGAATGTTTATAAAAACGGTAAAAGCTACGTAAACAAGTATCTCGTAATGTATGTATTGGAAAACAACAGGGACATAAACAGACTGGGAATATGCGCCAGCAAGAAGGTGGGAAACAGTGTCGTAAGACACAGGTTCGCCAGGCTGGTGAGAGAGAGTTACCGGCTGCATGAAAATATATTTAATAGTGGTTTAGATATAGTAGTCGTTGCAAGAAAAAGTGCTGCCTCTGCCGGATATAGAGAGATAGAGGGAGCGTTGTTACATCTTTCAAGGCTTCATCATATTTTAAAGGTTTCATTTTATGATGGATCAAATTAGAAATTGATATGAAAAAATTACTTATTTATCTTATTAAATTCTATAGAAAAAATATCTCTCCCATGAAGAGCACGAAGTGTCCTTATTTTCCGACATGCTCGGAATACGGGCTTGAGGCCGTTGAAAAATACGGCGCGTTCAAGGGAGGACTTATGGCCCTGTGGAGGATATGCAGATGTAATCCTTTTTCAAAAGGTGGTTATGATCCTGTTCCCTGATCGGACAGGCAGAAAATGTAAGGAGGTAATTCTATAGTGTCATTTATGTTGTTGACTCAGTATTCGGGCAGAATTGTAGGACCGATCGCAAAGCTGCTGGGTTATATAATGGAAGGCATTTTTGTTATCCTGGACAAGATAGGCATTCCTAATATCGGACTTGCCATCATTTTATTTACGATCGTTATTTATCTTATTCTGATGCCTCTTACGATCAAGCAGCAGAAATTTTCCAAATTGTCGGCGAAGATGAACCCCGAGCTTCAGGCGATACAGGCTAAGTATAAGGGAAAAAACGATAACGAGTCTATGATGGCGATGCAGACGGAGACGAAGGCCGTCTATGCAAAATACGGCGTATCCCCTTCGGGAAGCTGTGTACAGCTGTTAATTCAGATGCCTATTTTGTTTGCGTTATACCGTGTGATCTATAATATGCCGGCCTACGTCGGTAAGATCAAGGAAGCGTTTTTCCCTCTGGTAGATAATCTGATCGCACAGTCGGGAAGCACGGATTTCATACAGACCTTTTCCCAGGCCGGTATGTTTTCCAGACAGTTTTCAAACGAATCTTTTATAAGTGGCGTGACCTCTTATGTACAGAATACCTTTATCGATGTGCTCAATAAGGCGTCTACTGCGGAATGGCTGAGCATTTCGGATAAGTTTCCGTCTTTGTCTGCGGATGTAGATCATACGCTTGGTCTGTTGAACAGATACAACAATTTTTTGGGATTAAACATAGGAAATTCTCCTTCTTATGTTATGAAGGAAGCCATTGCGTCAAAATCGTTTCTGCTTATGCTGGCGGCAATTTCCATTCCTGTTCTGTCGGCGGTAACGCAGTGGATCAACGTTAAGCTGATGCCTCAGCAGCCTCAGCAGGACAATAAGAATTCCAACAGCCAGCAGGATGCCATGATGCAGTCCATGAAGACCATGAATCTGATGATGCCTGTTATGTCGGCTATTTTTTGTTACACGCTGCCGGCAGGTATGGGATTGTACTGGATCGCCGGTTCTGTTGTGAGAAGTATTCAGCAGATCGTGATCAATAAGCATATCGATAAGATCGATCTGGATGAAGTAGTTAAGAATAATGAAGAAAAAGCCAAAAAGAAGATGCAGAAGGTCAATGCCAGAAATGAAAAGATGGCGGCTTATGCAAATATGAATACAAAAAATATATCCGGCATACCAAAAAGTCAGTCCAGGCCGGCTATGACGCAGGAAGAAAAAGAAGAAGCTGTCAAGAAGGCTACGGAGTATTATAATCAGAATGCGAAACCGGGCAGTATGATGGCGAAGGCCAATATGGTAAAACAGTATAACGAGAAAAATAACAAAAAGTAGAACGGAGGAATCATTATGGAATTTATTGAAGTATCGGCAAAGACAGTAAGCGATGCAATTACTGAAGCATGTCAGAAGCTGACAGTTACCAGTGATAAGCTGGAGTATGAAGTGATCGAAGAAGGTTCTGCCGGTTTTCTTGGAATCGGTTCTAAGCCTGCCATGATCAGGGCAAGGGTAAAATCTTCCGTGGAGGATAAGGCGAAGGATTTCCTCAGAGATGTTTTTGAGGCAATGAATATGATCGTTGTCGTTGATGTAAAATATGATGAATACGAGAATACTATGGACATCGATCTGGGCGGAGACGATATGGGCATCCTGATCGGTAAGAGAGGCCAGACTCTTGATTCTCTGCAATATCTTGTATCTCTGGTAGTCAATAAGGATGCGGAAAACTATATCAGAGTCAAGGTTGATACGGAAAATTACCGTCAGAGAAGAAAAGAAACCCTTGAGAATCTTGCAAAGAACATATCATATAAAGTAAAAAGGACAAAAAGGCCCGTGTCCTTAGAGCCGATGAATCCCTATGAGAGAAGGATCATTCACTCTGCCCTTCAAAATGATAAATATGTCACAACGCACAGCGAGGGCGAAGAGCCTTACAGGCATGTTGTGGTCGTTCTGAAGAAATACGAGAAAAACAATTAAGATCATAATGTTTTGATATGGCGGCAGGGGCGTATGTTTCTGTCGCATATTATTTTGTGTACGGAGGCTGTGAAATGTTTGCTGCCAGAACAGATACAATAGCGGCGGTCGCAACGGCCATGTCTGATTCCGGGATCGGTATCGTGCGTATCAGCGGCGACGATGCGATAGCGATCGCGGACAGGGTATATAGGAATGCCGGGGGAAAAAGGATTCTGACTGATTATGATTCTCATACCATTCATTACGGTTTTATAACGGATGAGGATGAAACGGTCATAGACGAAGTCATGGTATCTGTCATGAAGGCGCCGAAGAGTTACACTGCGGAGGATACTGTGGAGATCAACTGTCACGGCGGCGTTCTTATGATGAGAATGATCCTGGAGCGCGTTATCAAAGCGGGAGCACGGATCGCCGAACCGGGAGAATTTACAAAGCGCGCTTTTTTGAACGGAAGGCTCGATCTGTCCGAGGCGGAAGCCGTGATGGACATCATTCATGCAAAAAATGACTTTGCCTTAAGATCCTCCGTGAACCAGTTAAAAGGTTCCGTGTCAGGCATGATCAGGGATATCAGAGAAGAGATGATCCACGAGATCGCTTTTATCGAAGCAGCTCTCGATGATCCCGAGCATTTTGATCTGGAGGCGGAGGGTTATCGGGATATTCTTCTTAAAAAAGTAAAAAAGATCATGAAGCAGATACGATATCTGATCGATTCCTCGGAGGATGGGAAGCTTCTGAAGGAAGGGATCAGGACGGTCATCGTAGGCAAGCCGAATGTGGGAAAATCCTCTCTTATGAATGTACTGTTAGGGGAAGACAGAGCGATCGTGACGGATATTGCCGGTACTACAAGAGATATTCTGGAGGAAACCGTATCGATAGGCGGTATTGTTTTTCATATCCTGGATACGGCAGGTATCCGTTATACCGAAGACGTCGTAGAGAAGATCGGCGTAGACAAGGCAAGGAATGCCGTTGAAAATGCGGATCTGGTGCTTTATGTCGCGGATTCGTCGGTTCCTGTCGATGATAATGACAGAGATATCTTCGATATGATCCGCGAAAAAAAAACAATCGTTCTTCTGAATAAATCTGATCTGAATCCCGTTGTATCAAAGGAGGATATCATGTCCCTGATGCAGTCTGTCACAGGCAGGGTCATCAGGACCTCCATGAAGAACGGGACGGGACTTGAAGCCTTTATCGGTGCGGTAAAGGAAATGTTCTTTAAGGGTGATATTTCTTATAACGATGAAGTGTACATCACGAATATGCGTCATAAGGAAGCGCTTCAAAATGCATATGACAGTCTGGTGCAGGTTCATAAAAGCATAGAGGAAAATATGCCGGAGGATTTTTATACGATCGATCTGATGGGCGCGTATGAAAAATTAGGCCTTATTATCGGAGAATCCGTAGAGGATGATCTGGTAAACGAGATATTCAGTAAATTTTGTATGGGTAAGTGAAACAGGAAACCGGAGAAGATCTATCATGCCTGAGATAAGAGAAAAAGTGGATATATGTGTGGTGGGTGCCGGTCATGCGGGCTGTGAAGCGGCACTTTCATGTGCAAGATTAGGAATGGAGACCGTCATATTTACCGTCAGCATCGACAGTATTGCCCTGATGCCCTGCAATCCTAATGTGGGAGGCACCTCCAAGGGGCATCTTGTAAGAGAGATCGATGCTCTCGGCGGCGAGATGGGTAAAAATATCGATCATACCTTTATCCAGTCCAAGATGCTGAACCGATCCAAAGGTCCGGCGGTACATTCCCTGCGGGCGCAGGCCGATAAAGCGGAATATTCCAGGAGAATGCGTAAAGTCCTGGAAAACCAGGAGCATCTTACCGTAAAACAGGCGGAGGTATGTGAGCTTCTGACAGAGGAATGCGGCAACGACCCTTCAAAAGCCGATGAAGGTATGCATATGCGCCGCATCACGGGCGTAAAGACCTATACCGGGGCCGTCTATGAGTGTAAGGCGGTTATTTTGTGTACCGGCACTTATCTGAAGGCAAGATGTCTGTGCGGCGAAGCGATAACTTATACGGGTCCTAACGGTCTGCAGCCCGCCAATCATTTGTCGGATTCCATGCGAAGTCTTGGCATTGAGCTTCGAAGATTTAAGACCGGTACGCCTGCCAGAATGGACGGACGTACCCTTGATTACAGTAAGATGGAGGAACAGTTCGGCGATGAAAAAGTGGTTCCTTTTTCTTTTTCCACCGATCCGAAGGATGTGCAGATCGACCAGGTATCCTGTTTTCTGACCTACACGAATGAGAAAACCCATGAGATCATCAGGGCCAATCTGGACCGGTCGCCGATCTATGCCGGGATCATAGAAGGGACCGGACCGAGATACTGTCCGTCTATCGAAGATAAGGTTGTAAAATTCGCAGATAAGGAAAGGCATCAGGTTTTTATCGAGCCGGAAGGACTGCATACGAACGAAATGTATGTGGGCGGTATGTCGTCCTCTCTTCCCGAGGATGTGCAGCTTGCCATGTACCGCACGGTTCCCGGGCTGGAAAACTGTAAGATCGTAAGGAATGCCTATGCGATCGAGTACGACTGCATCGATCCCAGGCAGCTGTATCCTTCCCTGGAATTTAAGAATATCAAAGGCCTGTTCAGCGGCGGGCAGCTAAACGGCAGCAGCGGTTATGAGGAGGCGGCGGCCCAGGGACTGATCGCGGGAATCAACGCCGCAAGGTCCGTTGTGGGAAAAGAACCTGTTGTGCTGGACAGATCCCAGGCATATATCGGCGTTCTCATTGACGATCTGGTGACAAAAGAAAATCATGAGCCGTACCGAATGATGACTTCCAGAGCGGAATACCGTCTCCTGCTGCGTCAGGATAACGCCGACTTACGTCTTCGTCAGATCGGGTATGAAGCGGGTCTTGTATCGCAAGAGGTCTATGAAGCCACGCTTCATAAGAAAGAGCAGATCGAACGGGAGATGGAGCGTCTGAAAAATACAGTTGTAGGCGCGGCAAAGGAAAATCAGGATTTTCTGAAGGCGCATGGAAGCGCCGAGCTTAAGACAGGCGTAAGCCTGGCCGAGCTGATGTGCCGACCGGAGCTTTCCTATGAAATGCTGGAAGAGATCGATAAGATGCGCAAGCCTCTCCCGGAGGATGTGATCGAGCAGGTAGAGATCGAAATAAAGTATGAGGGTTATATTGCAAGGCAGCTCCGTCAGGTAGAGCAGTATAGGAAAATGGAGAGAAAAAGGATTCCGGATGATATTGATTATAACGATGTCGGTTCCCTCCGTCTGGAAGCAAGGCAGAAGCTGATCGCATACAAGCCTGTGTCGATAGGACAGGCTTCCAGGATATCCGGCGTATCGCCTGCAGATATTTCGGTGTTGTTAGTATATCTGGAAAAATATAAGAATAACAAATAGATGCATGGAAAAAATTGGGAGCATCAGAGTGAATTATAATAATAAAGAATATCATATCCAGCAATTTAACAAAGATCTTGCAGAGCTTCACATTACCTTATCTGAAGAACAGATCCGGCAGTTTCTTATGTATTATGAGATGCTGGCAGAAAAAAATAAAGTAATGAACCTAACTGCGATCACGGACTTTGATGATGTCTTGAAGAAGCACTTCATCGATAGTCTTTCTGTCGTGAAGGCCATCGATTTGTCCGGTTTGGAGCAAGAATCTGCGCCGTC
>CANQIJ010000023.1 GCA_947624025.1 uncultured Lachnospiraceae bacterium
GATGTGGCGCGCGCTAAAGCGGGCGATTCATAAAACGGAGTGACAGGATATATGAACCAGGCAGGACGCGCGCTAAAGAGCGCAATACGGATATTATATTGGAAATGTCGATATGGCCGTCGGATACGGACCTCTGTTGTGCAGGGGTTTGACAGGGTCCATGTGGAGGCGGGGCCGCAGGCCGGCATCATCCTCGGGGAGCGTATCCAGAATCGCGGAGACCTCTATCTGGTCTGTTATAATCAGGGCAGGCTTCGTATCGGCGGGCATGCTTTCTTTAATACCGGCTGCTGTGTGACATGTATGGGAGACATTCGGATCGGCGATCACTGTAAGTTCGGCAACAATCTTGTGATCGTGGACCACGATCATGATTACAGGAACCGAAACGGGGAATATACCATAGGAGAAGTGGTGATAGGCGACCGTGTCTGGGTCGGGGCCAACTGTACCATACTGAAGGGGGCGCATATCGGAGACGACTGCGTGATCGCAGCCGGCAGTATCGTCAGGTCCGATGTGCCGGCCGGATCGCTTTTCTGTCAAAAACGGCGCAGCGATATCACGCCGATCACCCGAAAGGATGATGACGGTCATGGAAAATGAGAAACCGCTGATCAGCGTGATCGTACCGGTCCATAACGGACAGGACTGTCTGGCAGATTGCATTCACAGCGTTGAAAAACAGACCTACGGTAACCTTGAGGTGATGATCGTCAACGACGGTTCCACAGACGGTACCGGAGCCGTGTGCGGCGTTCTGGCGGCGCAGTACGGCAATATCAGCATACTGACGCTGGACGGTGAAGGCGTATCTGCAGCGCGGAATAAGGGCGTTCTGGCGGCGCGGGGTGAACTGGTCACTTTCGTGGATGCCGATGACAGGATATGCGCGGATATGCTGCAGATCCTGTATGACTGCATGACCGCAGCCGGAAGCGATGTCGCGGGCTGCCGCTTTTTTACATGGAGCAGCGAAGATGAGTGGGCGGAGGAATCCGGGCGGGAAGGCGCCGGCGAAACGACCGGTGTTTCTCTGTACGGCGCGGCCGATTATCTGCGGCAGCAGCTTTTGTGCGGCAACAGTCGCTGCTGGAGCAAGCTGTACAGAAGGGAGATATTCGATAAAACACGTTTTCCGGAGGATCTTACGATAGGCGAGGACCTGCTTTTTCTCATCAGGATGCTGCCTCATGTCAGCAGGATCGCAGAGACGGCCTATCAGGGTTACGGATATTGCTGCAATCCGTCAAGCGCTATGAACCGCGAATTTACGCCTGCATATATGGATCAGATCAGATGCTGGCAGCTGGCGCGTGAAGAAGTGCTCCGGATGGACCACAGCCTTGACGCGCGGGTGACGGCTCACTATATGACGGGTATTATGCTGACCGTGGGTAAGCTTGCTATGCTGCCTGCGGCCAAGAGGCGTGAATATGCGGACTGCGTGGCTTGGTGCAGCAGAAGCCTTAAGGAAACGGTGCGGACCCCGGGAGCGCTTGCGCGGCTTTCCCCGGCATACCGGATCAAGGTAAGCTGTTATCTCCTATGTCCGCAGCTGTATCTGCGGCTGTATCATATGCGAAAAACCGTGCGTTGAACCGGCGCCGTGCCTAAGACACGGGGGGGGGGTCATGAAAACCGGATGGAGCCGCCATGGCGGAGAGGAAAAGAGGTTATGGAGAGCAGAGGAAACTATAAGATCAGCGTCATCGTTACGGTCTACAATACCGGCGCCTATCTGGAACAGTGCGTGGGTTCCCTGACGGGGCAGACCTATCCGTATCTGGAGATACTGCTGATCGACGACGGATCCAAGGATGGCAGCGGCGCGCTGTGCGATTCCCTGGCGGCGAAGGATGAAAGGATCAGAGTGTTCCATAAACCAAACGGCGGACTGGTATCGGCATGGAAGCGGGGCGTGGAGGAAAGCACGGGAGAATACCTGTGTTTCGTGGACAGCGATGACTGGGTGGATCCGGAGATGCTCGAAGAGATGTCACAGCTTTTGACCGGCGGTGACAGGGAGATTGTTGCGGGAGATTATGTGATCGAACGGTCCTCGGGAAAACGGGAATATGTTTACCAGCGGCTCGCCCCCGGCATATACGAGAGAGAACAGATTAAGGAGAGGGTCGTTCCCGATCTGCTGGGCCATGAAAGCAGGCTGGTGACCGTCTCGCGCTGCATGAAGCTGACCGCAAGGAAGCTGATAGAGGACAATGCGCATTATTGTGACGGCCGGATCGTCATGGGAGAAGATCTGGCGGTGATGCTGCCCGTGCTCATCGACTGTGAGCGGCTTACGGTCATGGATCACAAGGCGTACTATCATTACCGGTATGTGGATGCTTCCATGGTACACAAATATGACGCGAGGCTGTATGACAATGTCAGGCTGCTGCGCCGGATCCTGTATCGCGTGATTGAGGACAAGCTCACGGGCAGAGAGAGAGAGCTCGCACTGGCGCAGGCGGATAAGGAATACATTTTTCTTTTGCTTCTTGTTCTGAAAAACGAAGCGCGGGGCAATCCGTCAGGATACCGTGATCATATACTTGCGGTCTGCAGGTCGCCCGAGAACAGAGAGCTGGTAAAGAACACGCCCGTCACGGTACGAGACAGCGCCAACCGACTGCTCTATCTGACTCTGAAGCATCCGTCGGGCATGACAGCGGGAGCGCTCCGGGCGGCGATGATCTGGTATTACAGGGGTAAGGCCAAGTAGAGCGCCGGGAAGGCAGGTTTTGCGGATGGACGATAAAAAATTGGTGATGTACATGCATGCCGGAAGCGGTAATCACGGCTGCGAAGCCATTGTGAACAGCATGTGCCGTATGATGGGAGTAAGGCCGGTCCTGGTCAGCTACTCCGGCAGTGAAGACCTCAGATATTCCCTGAAGGATCTGTGTGATATTCTGAGTGAAAGAAGGTTTGAGGATCATAGAGCGGCCCATCTTCTGTATTATGCCTACCGCGCGGTGACCGGGGACAGGGAGAGCTTTATCAGATACCGCTATCATAAGGTGTTTGCCGAATATCAGGTTCCGCTTGCCGTTTCGATCGGCGGCGACAACTATTGCTATGATACGATGCTTCAGGATCTGCGGCTTGCCAATGAAGCCTTTCGCCGTAACGGCACCAAAACGGTTCTCCTGGGCTGTTCTGTTGAGCCTGGGCTGCTTGACAGGCAGGACATTGTGGAGGATCTCAGGAAATATCATGTCATCATCGCCAGAGAGAGCATTACTTATGAAGCCCTGAAAAACAGGGTGGAGTCAGAGGACGGGCCGCTGTGTCTGTGCTGCCCCGATCCCGCTTTTACGCTCCCGCGCAGGGAACTGCCGCTGCCGGAGGGGTTCCCGGACGGCAATACGGTGGGCGTGAATATCAGTCCGATGATACAGGACAATGAAGGCAGTGCCGGGACGGCGATGGAGAACTACAGGACGCTTCTGCGGTATATCATAGAACATACGGATATGCAGATCGCGCTGATCCCGCATGTGGTATGGGCCAGGAATGATGACAGGCGACCGCTCCATGCGCTGTATGAAGAATTTGCGCATACGGGCAGGGTGGTGGAGATAGCGGACGGCACCTGTGAAGAACTGAAGGGTTATATCGCGAGGTGCAGGCTGTTTGTGGGCGCCAGGACCCATGCTACGATCGCCGCGTATTCCGGCTGTGTGCCTACGCTGACGGTAGGTTATTCCGTCAAGGCGCAGGGGATCGCCCAAGATCTGTTCGGCACACCGGACGGCTATGTCCTTCCGGTGCAGGGCCTGCAGCGTCCGGATGAGCTGGCAAAAGGGTTTGCACAGCTGCTGGAGAGGGAGGATGCTGTCAGACAGCATCTGCAAGGCATTATGCCGGAATATTGCAGGCGCGCCCTTGAAAACGGGAAAGAAGTAGAAAGATTATGGGAAGAGTTCAGTCGGCGGTAAAGAATATCGCGTTCGGACAGATCGGCAATTTCATCACGCTTCTGCTCAATTTCATACTCCGTTCGGTCTTTATCGATCGTCTGGGCGATACGTTAAACGGCGTGAACGATCTGTACACAGGCATCCTCTCCGTGCTGTCCATGGCGGAGCTGGGGATCGGTACGGCGCTCAATTACAGCCTGTATAAGCCGGTGGCGGACCGGGACTATGAGACGGTCAAGTCCTATATGCTTTTTTACAAAAAAGCGTACCGCGTGATCGGCATCGTCATCGGGCTGGCGGGGCTTGCCCTGTCGCCGTTTCTGCCGTGGCTTGTGAAGCAGCCGGAGGGCATTGCGGTCAGGGATCTGACACTGTACTATTATATTTTTCTGTTCAATACGGTGAGCAGTTATTTTGTGGCGTACAAGTACAGTCTCGTCAATGCGGAGCAGAAAAACTATATCCAGACCAATATCCTGACTGTGACGAAAATGATCACGGTCAGTCTTCAGATCGCCGTCGTTCTTGCCACGGGCAGCTTCTATGTATATCTGCTCACGGCGGCTCTGGTGGAGCTGCTGCAGAAGATATTTGTCACGGTATATCTTGACCGGAGATATCCGTATCTGAAGGACAGAAACATCAGAAAGCTGTCTAAAGCCCAGACGGGAGAGATCGCCCGCAAGACCAGGGCGCTTGTGTTTCACAAGGTGGGAGATGTAGCCAGGCTCCAGACGGACAGCATGATCATCTCCGCATTTATCAATGTCACTGTGACGGGGTTTGTGGGCAACTACAATATGGTGCTCAACGCGATCGCCAATGTGGTAAACATCTTCTTTAACTCGGTGCTTTCCGGCTTCGGCAATCTGATCGCGACGGAATCAAAAAAGCGCCAGTACCAGATGTTCAAGGTGTACCGGTTCGCGGCGTGCTGGATCTACGGACTCACCGCCGTCGGCTGTTCCATACTGCTGACGCCCTTTATCGTCCTGTGGAAAGGGGAAGCGAGAGCGCTTGCATACGGGGTAGTGCTCTGCATTCTGATAGACTTCTATTTCAAGGGAGAACGGATCGTGCTCTCCAATTTTAAGACGGCGGCGGGCGTATTCGAGCAGGATAAATATCTGGCGCTGATACAGGGGATCGTGAATCTGGTCATATCGATCGTTCTGGTGCGGAAGATAGGGCTTGTGGGCGTTTATATCGGAACGATCGTTTCCGGCCTGATCGCCAATATCACGAAACCTGTGATCATATATAAAGTGATACTGGACAGACCGGTGCGGGGATACTTCCTCGATCTTATCAGGTATGCAGCGGTGGTTTCGGCGGTGTATGCGCTCCTTGCCGGAATCGGGAGACTGGTGATGCCGCAGGTCACGATCGCGGCTTTCGCCGTGATGTTTGTGGTCATCTGCATCGTATTTAACGGGATATTTCTGCTGCTGTTTGGCAGGACGGAAGAGTTCCGTTATCTGTGGGGGATTGTGAAGAACAGGAGACGGTAGGGCGGCATGCCGATGCGGGCTGCCGTGAAGCTTGAGGGGAAGCGGTATGGAGAGAGAAACGAAAATGACGGAAATGGCGGCACAGGCCCGGAAAGACTTGTTTGCATACCCGTACAGGAGTATGGGATATCGGCTGAAAAGAACGATCCGACGGATGGCGGGACGGAAGGTAGAGCCCAATGACCGGTACAACTGGCCCAACGGACTCCTGGCGCTGGGGCTGCTGGATAGCTATGCGGCGTACGAAGACGGCGCGCGGATCGAAAAGGCACAGGCGGAGAGTATCCTGGCTGCGGTCCGCACCTACTGTGACCGCTGGCTGGCAGCAGGCTGTAAGCTGTACTATCCCGACAATGCCATAAACGGCATGGCATTGATCGCGCTGCACCGGATCACAGGCGAGGACAGGTACAAAGAAGCGGCGGATCGGATAGCGGACTATCTGATGCAGCAAGAGACCGACGGCGCAGGCAGCCTGCCCTACAGACCGGCCCAGGGAAACGGCCATATCTATGCGGACGGTATCGGCATGGTCTGTCCGTTTCTGTGCAGATACGGCGTTACTTACGGAGACGGGAACGCCGTCCGTTTTGCCGTGACGCAGATCAGGAATTTCCTGGCGATGGGGATGGATGAAGAAACGGGACTGCCTTATCACGGATATCAGTATGAAAACAGGGTAAAATATGGTATTATTGGATGGACGAGAGGAACCGGATGGCTGATGACGGGTATGGCGCATGCGCTCGCCTGTCTGCCTGCAGATCATCCGGAGCGGGAGACGATCCGGGAGGACTTCTGTACGCTTGCGGATCGGGTGTCGGCTTATCAGGTGGAAAACGGGCTGTACAGCTGGCAGCTTGGCGCGCAGGAAGGTCCTGTCGATACTTCGGGCTCCGCCATGATACTTTACGCCATTGCGGTGGCGGTGCGGGCGGGCGTTCTTGCGCAGGAGGCCATGTCCGGTGTGTTGTGCGGCAGGAAGGCGCTGCAAGGTTATATCAGGGACGGCAGGGTATGCGGCGCTCTGGGAGAATGCCTGGGCTTTGGTATGTATCCCCAGGTGTACGGAGCCTATCCGTGGTCTTTGGGGCCGGTCCTGTCATTGTTCTCTGTCACGGACGGATCGGGTGATTGATATGGTGATCGTGGAAGCGGCCGGAGGACTCGGCAATCAATTACAGCAATATGCGCTGTACCGCAAATTTGTGCGTATGGGCGTGGAAGCCAGGCTTGACGTGTCGTGGTTTGAAAGGACTGCGCGGGAAGCGGGAGTGACGCAGAGACGACTGGAGCTGGATCGTTTTGACCGGCTGATCTATGAGAGCTGTACGCCGGAGGAAAAGGCGGCGCTTATCGGGTCTGACGGCGCTATGGGAAAGCTGAGGCGCAGATTTTTCCCGGGGAGCGTCAGATGGTTCCACGAGAGTCAGATGTATCATCCCGAGATATTTGGATTTGAGGATATGTATCTGTCGGGTTATTTTGCCTGCGAGAAATATTATGCGGATATCCTGTACGATCTGAGGGAGAAGATTCAGTTCCCGCCGGGCGGCAGTCCTCTGAATCAGGAGATGGCGCACAGAATGGAAGAGGACAGGTCCGTGAGCGTTCATATCAGGCGGGGAGATTATCTGACAGGAGAGAACGCGAAGCTGTTTGGCAATATCTGCACGGACGCCTATTATGAAAAAGCGCTTGATGCCGTGCGGGAACGTGTGCCCGGCGCACATTTCTATCTTTTCTCTGATGATACTGCCTATGTCAGGGAACATTACAGAGGGGCGGAATACACTGTGGTTGATATCAATCACGGGGAGGACAGCTTCTACGATATGTGGCTGATGAGCCGCTGCAAGCACCATATCTGCGCCAACTCTACCTTCAGCTTCTGGGGCGCCAGGCTGAACGGCAATGAGGATAAGATCATGATACGGCCTACCGTCCACAAGAACAGCCAGACCTTTGACGAAACGCAGATGAAAGAGCTGTGGGCGGGATGGCGGTTTGTAAGCCCCGAGGGAGTGATGTATCAGTAATGGCCGAAGAAAAGAAAGTCAGTATCAACTTAAGTGAGATCGCCTATTATCTGTTTTTTTCCGTTCTCTTTTTCTGCAAGGGGATCGGGCTGTATGACGGACAGACGGTTTTTAAGCTCGCACTCATCTTAGCGGGAGGGTGCTGGGCCTGCAAGGTGCTGCTGACGGCATACAGCAGAAAAGAGGCGGCAGCCATGGGGATCCTGATCCTCCTAAGCGCGGCGGTTTACGCCGTATCGGGTGATAAGGGACTTCTCATGTGCGCTATGCTGATCACGGGAATGAAGAATATACCCGTAAGACGTCTTATGAAAGTGGCGCTTGCGGTTTGGAGCGTTTCCTTTGGCAGTCTGTTTTTCCTGACGTCGATGCAGATCATCGGCAGCCCGTTTAAGGTTCATATGAAGGGCGGGGAATTGATCTTAAGATGGGGGCTGGGTTACTCTCACCCCAATGTGCTCCACGTGTCTTATCTGGTTCTGTGTCTGTTGGCGGGGTATGTGCTTTATGACCGCATGAAATGGCGGTGGTTGGCGCTGATGATGGCGGGTAATCTGTATGTTTTCCTGTATTCCGTCAGCTATACCGGTTTTATTGCCGTCACGTTCTATCTGGCGCTCTGCGCTTATTGGATGTGCAGAAGAAAGATCGGTACGATGGAAAAGGCGCTGATCGGCGGCGGCGCGGCGCTGTGCCTGCTGTTTTCCATGCTGGCGCCCATACTGCTTCAGGGGGCGCTGTTTGAGAAGGTCAACAGCCTGCTAAATACCAGGCTCAGGCTGTCGCGGCATTTTCTGACGAATTATCCGTTCTCCCTGTTTGGCCGCAGACTGTCGGAGATTACGAACAGAACGGTAACTATGGATAATTCTTACGTGTTTGCGTATGTTACTTACGGCGCGGTCGCTTTTGCTCTGCTGGCTGCAGGGTACGGAATCGTTATCAGGCGGTATTGCCATAAACAGATGGGTGTGGAGCTCTGCATCATATTGGCGGTCCTGGCGGCGGGTGTGACGGAACCGTTTTTGTTTAATACGTCCTTTAAAAATATTTCCCTGCTCTTTTTGGGAGAGCAGCTTTTTGCACGGGGTGCAGAGGAGCAAAAGGAATATGCGGTCTGCAGCAGATATGACAGGACGTATGAATTTGCGGTAACAGGGTGGAAAACGGTGACGGCAAGGCTCGAGGCATTTTTCACAGGCGGCGTCATTCGCATCGCAGTGCCTGTGGCGGCCGGCTGTATCGCAGGACTGGCCGTTTCCCTGCTCGTTGTGCACAAGCCGGACAGGATCGTAGTGCCGAGAAGCTTAAGCGATCTGGACGAGACATGGTGCGTGGAGCTGAATCTGGAAGACGAACAGATCAGGGACAGCGATACCGTGTATGGAAGCGCCGGACCGGGGGAGCTTTGGATGGGACTTACGGGAAAAGCGACAGAGCTGGAATATATCCGCGGTCTGGCCGCATGGAGCGTATGGACAGCGGGCGTGTTTCTTGTGATAGCCGCGGGGATATTTTGCTGCAGGGTCAGGGATTCATCAGAGGAATAGGGGCGTATCAATGGACAGAGAACAGCCGTTGCGGTATTGTACGATACTGAAAACCGATATTAACGTGACTTCCATGGAAAAAACACTGCATTATCTGTGTGATAACATGGAACGGTTAAGAGGAAATTATGTCTGTGTGTCCAACGTGCACACGACGGTCATGTCCTATCGCGATCCGGATTACAGGAAGATACAGAATTCCGGCGCAATGGCTCTCCCCGACGGGAAGCCGCTGTCTATCGTGAGCAGACGCAGAGGGTACAGGGATGCGGAGAGGGTTCCGGGCCCGGATCTGATGCTGCGCCTTTTTAAAGAATCGGAGCAGAAGGGATACCGTCATTATTTTTACGGCAGCACCGTAGAGACGCTGCAGTCCCTTAAGGAGAATCTGGAACGGGAATATCCGCGCCTTTCTATTGTCGGAATGTACTCGCCGCCCTTCCGGGATCTGACCCCGGAAGAAGATGAGAAGATCGTGGAAGAGATCAACCGGACCGAGCCTGATTTCATATGGGTGGCGTTAGGCGCGCCCAAACAGGAGAGGTGGATGTACGATCACCGGTTCAGGGTGTCGGGCATTATGCTGGGAGTGGGAGCGGCGTTCGATTTCAGCGCCGGAACCGTCAGGCGCGCGCCCAAGTGGATGCAGGAAATGTGTCTTGAGTGGCTGTACCGGATCACGCAGGACCCCGTGCGGCTGATCCCCAGATATTTTAACACCAATTTTACGTTTCTCAGACTTGTTTTTGCGGAGAGCTTCCGGTTTCGCAGACAGATCAGGAATAAAAGGATAGCGATGATCGGGCATAAGAGGATCCCGTCGCGTGAAGGCGGCGTGGAAATTGTGGTGGACGAGCTGTCAACCCGGCTGGTAGCGCAGGGATATCAGGTGGACGCTTATAACCGTTCGGGTTATCATGTGTCCGGCAAGGAATTTGATGAAAAGAGAGGGAAGGTATATAATGGGATCAGGCTTCTGACGATACCGACCTTCAGAAGCAGCAGGCTGAATGCCATTGTGTATTCTTTTCTTGCAACGGTCAGATCGCTGCCCGGCAGATACGGCGTCTATCACTATCACGCGGAGGGTCCGTGCGCTATGCTGTGGCTCCAGAAGCTGTTTGGCAATAAAGTGGTCGCCACGGTTCACGGACTCGACTGGCAGCGTTCCAAGTGGGGAAACTTTGCTTCCGATGTGCTCCTGTTCGGAGAGAAGCAGGCCGTAAAGCATGCGGACGAGATCATTGTGCTTTCCCGCAATGTACAGAATTACTTTAAGGATACCTATGGAAGAGATACGGTCTACATTCCCAACGGCATTACCAGGCCGGTCATACGTCCTGCGGAGAAGATCACGGAGCGGTGGGGGCTTATAAAGGACGGATACATCCTTTTTCTGGCCCGTCTGGTGCCGGAAAAAGGCGTACATTATCTGATCGAGGCATACGAGCGGTTAAAGACCGATAAGAAGCTGGTGATCGCAGGAGGAAACAGTCATTCCGCAGAGTATGTGGCGCAAATCCATGAGAGGGCAAAGAAGAATGATCATATCATGATGACCGGCTTTGTACAGGGACGGGAGCTGGAAGAGCTCTATTCCAATGCGTGGGTATTTGTCCTTCCAAGCGATGTGGAGGGCATGGCGCTTAGCCTGTTGGAGGCAATGAGCTTCGGCAACTGCTGTCTGGTGAGCGATATCGAGGAAAATACGGAAGTGGTGGAGGACAAGGCTGTCACATTTAAGAAGTCCGACGTGGACGATCTTCACAGACAGCTTGAGGATCTGCTGGAGCATCCGGAGAAGGCAGCCGCTTACAAGGAGCAGAGCAGCGAATTCATCTGCCGGAAATATGACTGGGACAATGTGACCGAACAGACGATAGAGATATACCGGAAACTGACGGATAAGTGAGAATAAGCATGAAGATTTTGATAGTCAATAAGTTCCTGCATCCAAACGGCGGATCGGAAACCTATATTTTCCGCATAGGAGAGCAGCTTACTGCCATGGGGCATGAAGTACAGTATTTTGGAATGGAGCACGAGGGACGCATCGTGGGAAACCGTGTCGAAAGCTATACTTCGGATATGGACTTCCATTCGGGTAAGATCGGGAGGCTGCTTTATCCTTTTCAGATCATCTATTCGGCTGAAGCGGCAAAGAAGATCAGGAGGGTCCTGGACGATTTTGAGCCGGATGCGGTGCATCTGAATAATTTTAATTTTCAGCTTACCCCCTCCATCCTGTATGCGATCCGGCGTTACCGCAGGGAGACAGGCAGGAATACAAGAATTGTATTTACGGCGCATGACAGCCAGCTTGTGTGCCCCAATCATCTGATGCAGCGGTATATAACAGGAGAGCGGTGCACAGAATGTATCGGGGGCAGTCCGTGGAACTGTGCGAAGTATAAGTGTATTCACGGGTCTTTTGCCAGGAGTCTTCTTGGGAGCGTGGAGGCATGGATCTATCGCAGATTGAAAACATACAGGCTGATCGACGTGGCGATCTGTCCCAGTAAATTCCTACAGGATAAGCTGGACGCCTGTCCGCAGCTTAAAGGAAAAACTGTGGTGATGCATAATTTCGTGGAGAAACCGCAGCGCGCTTATGAGAAAGATACGGACAAGCCCTACGTGCTCTATTTCGGAAGATATTCGGCGGAAAAAGGGATTGCGACTCTGCTGCGAGTATGCAGAAAACTTGAGGATATCAACTTTGTCTTTGCGGGAAACGGCCCTCTGGAGGCGGAAGTGAAAACACTCCCCAATATTACCGATGTGGGATTTCAGTCGGGAGAAGAACTGAAAGAGCTGATCGGGAAAGCGCTTTTTTCTGTATTCCCTTCGGAGTGCAATGAGAATTGTCCGTTTGCTGTTATGGAGGCGCTGACATATGGTACGCCTGTGATCGGCGCGAAGATAGGCGGTGTGCCGGAGCTGATCCGGGAAGACGGAAACGGGCTTTTATTTGAGAGCGGGGACGAGGCGCAGCTTGAGAGCGCCATAAGAAGGCTGTGGGACGATACCGTGACAAGGAAGCGGCTGACTGCCGGATGCCGGGGAACGTCCTTTGATCGGATAGAGGATTATTGCAAAAAACTGCTTGTGTACTATGGGCAGGCAGAGTGAAGAAGGGAAAGAGATGTCCAGAAGAAAATTATACGGTACGGTGATCGTAACCTACAGATGCAATGCCAGATGCAACATGTGTGACTGCTTTAAAGATCCTACCAGGCCGGAGGAGGAGATCACCCTGGAGGATATTAAGAAGCTTCCCGAGATGGCCTTTACCAACATCACCGGCGGAGAGCCTTTTATCCGGCAGGACATACCGGATATCGTGCGGGAGCTGTATAAGAAATCTGACAGGATTGTCATTTCTACCAACGGTTATTTCACGGACCGGATCATTGCGCTGTGCAAAGAGTTTCCCAAGGTGGGGATCCGCATCAGCATCGAAGGATTACAGCAGACCAACGATGCGATCAGAGGCATTCCCGACGGCTTCAACCGGGGATACAATACGTTAAAAACGCTGGTGGACATGGGGCACCCCGATGTGGGCTTCGGCATGACGGTGCAGGATATGAACTGTGAGGATCTGGTGCCCTTATACAATATCGCAAACGATATGGGAATGGAGTTTGCCACAGCGACGCTCCATAACTCCTTTTATTTCAGGAAGACGGACAATAAGATAGACGATAAGCTCAAGGTGGCGAAAAATTTTGAGAGGCTGATCAATGAGCTGCTTAGGAGCAATTCGCCCAAAAAATGGTTCCGGGCGTATTTTAACCACGGGCTTATCAATTATATATACGGCAACAGGAGATTACTTCCCTGCGATATGTCGAAGAACGCTTTTTTCATCGACCCGTTCTGCGACGTGATCCCGTGTAACGGCATGGAACAGAAGGCCGTCATGGGCAATCTGCGGGAGCAGAGCTGGGACGAGCTGTGGCATTCCAAGCAGGCGCAGCAGGTGCGGGAATGCACGAAGAACTGCGACAGGAACTGCTGGATGATCGGCAGCGCGTCGCCCGCTATGCATAAATATATCTGGGTGCCGGCATGGTGGGTCATCCGGCATAAATTTTTAAAGGGCGGCAAGTATTCGCTCAAGGAAAATAAGTTTATCGAACAGCAGTAAAATGCCCGAAAGGGGAAAGCATGCATATTATTTTTACGGTAGCCAGCATGGCGGGCGGCGGCGCGGAACGGGTCATATCCGTTCTTGCCAACAGACTGGCGCAGGAGCATCATAAGATCACGATTGTCATGACGGCGGGCGACAGGCTGGATTATGCGCTGCATTCCGGGGTGGAAGTGATATCTGCGGGCGGAACTGCCGGAGGGAGTATCGTCAAAAGAGTGCAAAGACTCAGTAAGCTGCGCAGGATCTTTCGCCGGGATAAAGAGGCGGTGATCGTCTCTTTCGGACTGGGAAGCAATGCTTATACTGCGGCGGCCTGTATCGGCTTAAAGAACCGCCTTATCATTTCGGAGAGAAATGATCCCGCGGCATGTCCGCATCCCCACTTGAGAAATATGATGTTTGGATGTGCGGACAGACTTGTTTTCCAGACAGAGGATGCGGTCAGATGTTTCCCGAGACGGCTGCAAAGAAAAGGCGTCGTGATCCCCAATCCCGTTACGGATCATCTCCTGCCTCCCAGTCAGGGAGAACGGAATCGGGAAATCGCCGCCGTAGGGCGGCTTGAACCGCAGAAGAATTATCCGCTTCTGCTGAAGGCGTTTGCCGCATTTCATGAGAAATTTCCGGAATACACACTGCATATCTTCGGTGACGGTTATCTGCAGGAGGAGCTGCAGATAACCGCACGGGCGCTGAAGATCGATCGCTCGGTAGTGTGGGAAGGCTTTGTCAGGAACGTACATGAGCGGATACGGTGTGCGTCCATGTATGTGCTGTCATCGGATTATGAAGGCATCTCCAACGCTCTGCTGGAGGCTATGGCGCTGGGACTTCCCGTGATCTCTACGGACTGCCCCATCGGAGGTTCCGCACTGTGCATTCAGAATGAAGTGAACGGACTGCTTGTTCCTGTGGGAAATGAGAACGCTCTGGCGCAGGCCATGTGCAGACTGGCACAGGAGAATGAGTTTGCCGCCAGACTCGGCGGACAGGCAGCCCTGATCAGAGAGCGGTTCTCGGAGGCCAATATCACACACCGTTGGTATGAAGTGATGAGTGAGCGGACAAATCGCTGAAAGGTAAGGTACAATGAGGTTTTTATATGTAGCGCCCCGGTATCATACCAACCAGATACCGATCATGAAAGGATTGAAGGAGCGGGGCCACACCGTATGTTTCCTGAGTCATTATGCGGGGAGAGTGGAGGATTATTCCTGTCTGACGCCGGAGATCGTGGGATATTCGAAAATATTTGAGGCGATAGACCGCTTTTATGTCAAAGTGCTGCACAGGAATGACCCAAAGGCGGCGGACCGGAAACTATTGTGCGGTTTTCCACCCATATTCCGTCTTGCCGGGAAGATCAGAAAGTATAAGCCGGACGTTGCCGTTATCAGGGAGCGCTCCGTCTATTCTATGGTGGCATACCTGATCTGCAGACGCTATCGTATTCCGGCGATCCTGTATAATCAGAGTCCCCTGTGGGTGGAAGAAAAGAACGATCTGCCGCACCGGCTTGTCAGGAGTCTGACACCCAGAGTGCGCATGACGCCGGTGACGGGTAAGCCCGGGCCGGGTCTTGTGAGAGAAAAAGATGCGTTCTTTGTTCCGTTCGTGGCGGAGGCAAAGCTTTCACCGGAAGAAAAGGAATATCATACGGACGGTGTTATCCGTATCTTCGCGGTCGGCAAATACGAGAAAAGAAAAAATATTCTTATGCTTGCGGAAGCGGTGAAGGAATTATCGGACCGGTATGCGGTTCATCTGACGGCTGCCGGGGAGTGCTCCACGGAATTTCACCGGCAGTATTATGCCCGGGTGGAACAATATGTCATGCAAAACGGGCTTCAGGATAACATTGAGCTGCTTCAGAATCTGAGCCGCAGTGAGATGGAACGTGAATATGCCGGGGCGGATCTGTTTGTGATCCCCAGCACGTTAGAGCCGGCCAGCATATCGCAGATCGAGGCGATGGCTTTCTCTCTTCCGGTCATATGCAGCGATACAAACGGGACCGCCTGTTATGTGAAGGAGGGCCATAACGGCCGGCAGTTCAGGGATAATGATAAAGAGGCGCTCAAGGAGGCCATAGAAAGCTTCTTAAAAGCCCCCTCTTCGATCAGGGAAATGGGGCGCAACAGTTATCAGGATGTGACGACTCTCTACCGGTTTGAAGATTATTATGAAGGAATAGAAACCTGTATGAAGGCGCTGCGGAATGGGGATTGCCATGAAGGATTGTAAGATCAGCATTATCGTTCCTGTCTATAAAGTAGAGAAGTATATCGGCGCATGCATTGAATCCATATGCGCCCAGACATATGACGATCTGGAGATCCTGCTGGTGGATGACGGTTCGCCCGATTCCTGCGGTGGGATATGCGATGCGTATGCGCTCCGGGATCAGAGGATCAGGGTGCTCCATATTGCCAACAGCGGGCAGAGCCATGCCAGAAACGTCGGCATGGATGCGGCCTCCGGAGATTATATCGGATTTGTGGACGGAGATGACCGGCCGCATCCCGAAATGTATGAGCGGCTTCTGCGGTTAATGCTGGAGAATGGCGCGGCTGTCGGAGAGTGTAACTTTAACGGGAGGAAAAAGGACCCGCCGGATCGGATGGAAGAAGGTACGGTGATCTGTATGTCCGGCCGGGAGGCGATCGCAAGGCAGCTGGATAGCCGGGTGCCGTCGAGATACCCGTCCACATCTGTCTGGTCCAAGCTGTTTCGCAGAGATCTTCTGGAGGATCTGCGCCTGCCGGACGGAAGGATCCACGAGGAGTATGCGTTCCTGTGCGAAGCCTTCCTGCGCACGGACCGGTATGTCTATCTCAATGAATGTCTGTACGAGAGGACGCTCAGGGATGACAGCACCACGGCGGAGGCGTTCTCGCAGCGCTCGCTGGATAAGGTGTATGTATACCGGCTGCGGAATACCGTGTTGGAACAGAGGAATGAGACGGCGCTTCTGGCAATGAGCAGGGAGCAGGAGTATGAGCTGCTGCTTCACTACGCCGCACTGGCGGCGGACCGGGATCTGGACAGTGAAGAGGAGACGGTTATCAGGCTGATCCGGGAGCAGAAGAAGGATATCTTAAGAAGCGGACTGCCGTGCGGCAAAAAGCTGCAATATGTATTGCTGTTTATTAATAAGCGGTTTTATTACCGGTTGAGAAGAAGGATCAGGGGTTCATAATGGAATTGAAGCAAATGTTGAAAAACAGCCTGTCCGGAGCAGTCTATCAGATGTACCGGCGCGGTATATGGAAGAATCCTCTGCAGGTTGCGGATCTGGATCAAACCATAGAGGAGCTTCTTGAGAGCGAAAAAAGCTTTGTGCGTTTCGGGGACGGTGAGATCCGTCTGATAGAAGGGGATAAGCTCCCGCTCCAGGATGCCGACAGCGAATTGGCGGGGAGGCTCAAAGAGATCATCGGGATGCATTCTGAGAATATCATGACAGGGATCCCCGATATCTTCGGTTCGTTGGAGCAATACCGGCCGGAGAGCCGTAAGTTTTGGAAGGAGCACCTGCTTCTCTTCCGAAAGAAATATGAGAAGTACTGTGATCCTCAATGCCGGTATTATGATGCTTTTTTCTCCCGGCTGTATTATATGTATGACAATAGGGAACTGAGCGCCGCGAGGTTCGAGCGTATTAAGCAGATATGGAAAGACAGGGATGTTGTCGTGATCGAGAGCAAGTCGGCGCATACCGGAGTAGACAATGATCTGCTTGCATCCGCGCGGTGTGTGAAAAGGATCATATGTCCCGGAAACAATGCGTGGAGCGTATATGACAGGCTGTATGAGAAGGCGGTGCAGTATGACGCCGGCACGCTGTTTCTTATCTCAGCGGGCGCAACGGCCAAACCGCTGGTGGCCGACCTTGCAGGGCGCGGTTACCGGGCGCTCGATATCGGCAGTCTGGACATGGAATACCAGTGGTATGTGATGAACGCATCCGGAAAGTGTCATCCGCCCAAGAAGGATTGCATGACTGTCGCACAGGATGAGGCGGCGGGATATCATGAATACGTGGAGCAGATCGACGCCGTGATCCTGCCGGATGAAGGATGAGGAAAATGACAGAAAGAGGTGGCTTATGGCTTTCTTAAAGGCAAAGATTTATGATATCCTGGGAATATTTACGGCGCTTTTCTTCCTGTTCGGACAGGGGGTGATGTGGTATGCTTACGGCGGAGATACGGAATCGTATTATATTTACTTTGCACACCACATTGAGGCAAAACCTCTGTATCCCCTGTTTTTTCATGTGCTGAACATGATATTCGGAGATGCGTTGTATCTGTATGCGGCGGCGGTGATCCAGATGGTATTTGCGGTGCTCTGCATCATGACGTTTGTGCGTTTCTTAAGCCGGCATCTTGAACTGGAGTTATTCAGCATATTCTGTGTGTGGGCCGCATCGTTGTTACCTTTTGTGCTGCTTCTGCCGGAGGACCCGGTTCCCCATGTGCTCATGACGGAATCGCTGACATATCCTCTTATGTATCTGTATGTAACGGTTATACTGAAAGGAATATGGGAACAGAAGCTTTGTTTCCTGTACGTTGGCGGGCTGCTCACTGTGCTGATGACCCTGATCAGAGGGCAGATGCTTTTCCTGACGGCGGTTACGCTGCTTGCATTTGTGTATGATAGGATCAGAAGTCATGTGGGGGCCGGTGATCCTGCAGGCGCTCAGACGGTAAAACGTGCAGAAAAATATAAAAGGAGCATAGTCTTTGTTCTGTTCCTCGTACTCTGCGTGTGGAGCGAATCTCTGCTGACAAGAGGGTATGAAGCCTTTTTTTTCCATGCTCCGGCGCAGGATTATTCCGCCCAGACGCTGGTGCAGAAAGCGCTGTACTGTTCCGAAGAAAAGGACAGGGAACTGTTCGATGACGAGACGGACAGACAAATATTTGAAGAGACCTACGCGGGTATGCAGGAGGAGCAGACGACATGGCAGTATGCTCCGGGCGATCTGTGGGACTGGAAGCATATTACCGGCAGCTTCGGCGCCAACAGCTACCGGGTCGGCGATGTGATCGAAAAAGTGCTGACCGAACGCGGGATGTGGCCGGAGGACCGGATGGAACAGGAGAGCCTTGTGCTGGTTTATTCCGGACACTTAAGCGCTAAACTGATACCGGCCCATATGGGCAGGTTTGTGGAAGTGAGTGTCAGGATGATGCCGGCCGGATTTATCAGCACGGTGCTTTTTCATAAGGAGTCCATATACCTGCTCATTCATATCGCGGCGGCGGTACTGTATCTGGCGGCGGTCGGGCTGAGTATCGCTGTCAGCGTCAGAAACGGCGGGATCGTGCGGGAAGCGGAATACATGATGTTCATTGTTGTCACGGCCACAGTCAATGTTGTTTCTTCCAACCTGGTTCACTTTGGGCTGCAGCGTTATCTGGCATATACCGTCGGTATGTTTTATGTGGGAGGATATCTGCTCCTTCGCAGATGCTTTCTGAGCCGGAGAAAGCGAAAAGCTGTTTCCCAGGCGTCAGAGTTATGATAACATAAACGCAGAAAAGGATAAGGTAGCATGATCATCGTCAGGTACAAGGGCGGTCTGGGCAATCAGATGTTCCAGTACGCCATGCAGATCGCTTTGGAAAAAAAATACGGGAAGCAGCAGGTGCTCGCAGATCTTTCCCATTATCTGCTGCAGAATGAACACAACGGTTATGAACTGGAACAGGCTTGGGGGATCCGGTTGTCTGTGGCGCCGCAGGCAATGTTAAAAAGACTGTCTCCGTATTATCATCCGGGGAAGCTGTTTTCCTGTCTGCCGGGCAGACTGCAGGATATCGTCAGAAATAATCTGCAGCACAGATATAAAGAGAGAAAAGCGGCCCGTGATCCTTATATCAGAGAGCATTATTATAGACAGCAGGATCACTGCTCTTATGAGCCCGGAGTGTGGATGCTGGAAGAAAAACAGGACTGGTATCTGGACGGCTTATGGCAGAATATCGCATATTGGGATGGCGTTGACGATGATATCCGGAAGGCGTTTGCCTTCTGCAATGAAGGAAGGTACACGGCGCAGGACCGTGTATGGCGCGAGCGGATCGGGAATAGCTGTTCGGTCAGCGTTCATGTGCGCCGGGGCGATTTTACGGGCAGTAAATTTGATGTCTGCAGGCCCGGATATTACGAAAAGGCGATGCTCAGACTGCGCCGGGAACTGACGGATCGCGGTCAGGATGCAGACGGGATGCGCTATTTCTTTTTTACGGATGATCCTGCCTATGTGGAAGAGACTTTTCAAAATATCGATCATAAAGAGATCATCAGTCATACGGTCGGGGAAGCGGTGCTGGATATGGAATTTATGAGTATGTGCAGACACCATATCATTTCCAACAGCACGTTTTCCTGGTGGGCGGCGTGGCTTGACGGCAAGGACAACGCGGTTGTGATAGGTCCGTCCTGCTCCGTCAGAAAGCCGGACAGGGATTACCCGTTGTCGGCGCCGGAAGACTGGATTCTCCTGGAGGTATAGATTTGAACAGAAAAGAGCAGATGGCATTTCTTAAATATTGTTTTCAAAGGAGAAATGACTCGCGGTTTGTCAAAAATGTCATGGACGTATCGGGAGATTATTCTCTTGTGAATATGGAGGAGCTGGGCGGAACGGAGTATTCCGGGTGCATTTATCATATTAAGATGGAACCGTCTTATTCGGGATTCTTTGCAGATCATAACCGCCTGCTTAGCCTTCTGTATTATGCGGACTATTACGGCATGAAGCCTGTGGTGGAATATGGCGATCAATACAGCTACAGGGAAGATCATCCTGTCAACGGTACTGAGAACCCGTTTGAGTATTATTTTGAGCAGCCCTGCGGGATCAGCGCAGAAGAACTCGGGAAGTATAAAAGCGTTCTGCGCAGCCGCAAGGAAAACGCGGCATTGGCGGGACGCCTGAACGCAGGATCGGTTTCCGGCGGATACGGCATGACGGAGGAGTATATCACTACTCTGGGCGAGATCAGCAGAAAGTACATTCGACTCAATAAGACCGTAGCGCCGATGATAGAGGAAAGCCTTAAACAGATCATACAGGGCGAGCCTGTTCTCGGCGTTCACATCAGGGGGACTGACTTTAAAAAGAATTATAACGGGCATCCGGTCTGTATCGAAGCTGAAGAATATCTCAAAGAGGCGCTTAGACTGCTGAATGACCGGAATGCCGGATACGGCAGAGTCTTTCTGGCAACGGACGATGCCGGCGCGCTGCGGCTGTT
This sequence comes from uncultured Lachnospiraceae bacterium, assembly GCA_947624025.1. Classification (GTDB taxonomy): domain Bacteria; phylum Bacillota; class Clostridia; order Lachnospirales; family Lachnospiraceae; genus UBA3282. The sequence continues at coordinate 20,463 of CANQIJ010000023.1, forward strand.
TCAGGATGATCTGGGAGATAAACTGGCGTATTATCAGGATGTCGTGCGGAGCGATGAGAGCGAGACCGTGATGAAGAGTAAGTCCGGCAGAGAGAACCATCATTATATGCTTGGTTATGAGGTGCTGCGCGATATGCTGACGCTGGCGGCGTGCAAGGGCCTGGTGGCGGGAATGTCCCAGGTAAGCTATAGCGCCAGGATCCAGAAGAAGAGCTGCGGACAGGAATATTCCGATCTGGTCATATTAAATAAAGGCGTTAATTATCATAGAAGGGAGAACTGTCCGACGTAGAAGGAACGGCGCTCTTCTGGTCATATTCAACTTTTCGGATGTGATACTGTACATCTTCAAGTATCTTGCGGTTGGCGGCGATCACATCAGCCAACAGGCCGATGACAAAGGTTATGAAGCCGATGATAAGCAGAGTGCATGCAAGGATCAGGGACTGCACATGACCGTTGCTGCGTCCCACGCAAAAGTAATAAAGGAATCTGATGCAGAAAGCCAGTCCGACTACGCTGGGAAGAGAAGCCACTAACGAGAAGCAGTAGAGAGGCTTGTACCAGACTAATGCACGGAAGATGGTCAGCATGGATTTCTTGACATATCCCCACATGCTGTGGAACAACCGGGAGCTGCGAAGCTCGGGATTGGTGCGGATGGGTACGCTGGTGATCGCCATACGGTTTCTGCCGGCCTGCACGATCGTCTCCAACGTATAAGTATAATCATTGACCACGTTGATCCTCATGGCAGCTTCCCGGCTGTATGCCCGGAACCCGCTGGGAGCGTCGGGAATATCTGTATGGGAAGCCTTTCTGACAACCCAACTGCCTAAATGCTGGAGCTTTTTTTTGAGCGGCGAGAAATGCGCCGTGTCATCGATGGGACGTTCCCCCACGACAATGTCCGCCTTCCCGTCCAGGATCGGGCGGATCAGTTTCTCGATATCGGCTCCGCAATACTGATTATCCGCATCGGTGTTGACGATAATGTCGGCGCCGTTTCTAAGACAGGCGTCCAGTCCTGCCATGAATCCCTTGGCAAGGCCCTTGTTGCGGCAGAAATTAACAACATGATGCACACCCCAGTTCCGGGCTACCTTGACGGTATCATCCGTACTTCCGTCATTTATGATCAAATACTCTATTTCATCGATTCCTTCAATCTGTTTGGGAAGATCGTCCAGAGTAATGGTGAGAGTCTCGGCTTCATTATAACAGGGGATTTGAATTATCAGTTTCATTGAGTGCCCTCCGATTCTCTTATTATATTACATCGGGGAAGGTAATGCAACAGGCTTTGAACCTAAGTTTTGGTCCGGTATCCTTGCCAGCTTATGGAAATTAGGGTATAATCGAAAGAAGCTCGGCAGCACGTCCGGCCCTGTCGGTAAGACGTTTGATCGTATACTCGGAGGCAGACCATGAATCGATGGAAGATAAATTATGAGCGCTGGCTCAAAGCATTTTTTATATTACTGATCTTTGTGTTTTGTCTTTGGTCTATAGGCGGCCTGGACAGGGTCAAGGTGGTCAGTGACGAATTTGCGTATTGGGGGATCGCGGCGTCTTTTGCCGGATATGACTGGCATGATCTGATGGCTGCGACGGGATATTATTCCTTTGGATACAGCATGGTGCTTACTCCGTTAATGCTTTTGGGCAGGCTCGGCGTTTCGATGACGCTGCTCTATAAGCTGGCGATCATTCTCAATGCGTGTTTTATGGCCGGCCAGTATATGCTTACGGTGTATGTCATGAAGGAGCTGGATCTTCCGTTGTCCGGTCCGGCAAGGGATACGGTCGGCTTTTTTCTGACACTCTATGTGGGCAGTACGGCGCAAATGGATATAGCCTGGACAGAAGTTTATCTTGTATTTATGTTCTGGTGCATTATTGCGCTGCTTCTCAGAACCATCAGAAAACACGATTATCTTGATATGCTTTTGCTCATCGCCGCTTCCGCGCATATTTTTATGATCCATATGCGCGCA
>CANQIJ010000024.1 GCA_947624025.1 uncultured Lachnospiraceae bacterium
AGTGCCAGCGGCAACGGCAACAATTACTATTATTACCGGTTCGATACGGATATTCCCGGCTGGGATCATCCGGGCACATTCCACTCGGTAGATTTATGGTTTTTCTTTGAGACACTGGCCAAATGCTGGCGGCCTTTTGTGGGCAGACACTACGATCTGGCCAGACAAATGTGTAATTACTGGGCCAATTTTATCAAGACCGGCGATCCTAATGGCGAGGATGCGGACGGAAGTCCGATGCCGGAGTGGAAGCCCTATACGGCGCAAACGCCCTGTGAGATGATCTTTTCCACAAACGGCGCGGTCGTAACCTGTGAAGCCGAGTCTGCTTTTAAGAGATTCCTGATGGAAGAGACAGGCAGGAAGATGTAAGAAGACACATATGTAGCGTAAAAGCCGGAATGCACTGCACTCCGGCTTTTATAATGGAGATAGGGGGACTCGAACCCCTGACCTATACGTTGCGAACGTATCGCTCTCCCAGCTGAGCTATATCCCCATAAGAGTATGTATGTGAGACGCCTGATTTCCCCGGCGCTCTTTACATTATAGCATAATCCTGCCAGATTGCAAGAACTGACTTTCAGAATACAAATAATCCCAGAATACAAATAATTCATGACTTTTCGGGATGCAAATAATTCCGGCCTGAGCGGAGGACTTGTATCACAAGTGGGGTCTTGCTATACTGAAAATAATTTAGATAAATCAACAGAGGTAAAACTGTATGAACACCTGCCTTTATATGAGTCCGATCGGCGTCCTGCGGATCGGCAAATCGGACGGAAAGATCACGCAGCTGTGTCTTGAACGGGAAGAAACCGGTCTTAGCCGCGCCTTGCAAAGCGCTGCTTTGTCATACGACTACGACAGCCTAATACCGCACGGTCCCGGCAGCCTAATATCGCACGGCTCCGGCCTGCTGCGCGAGGCCTGCCGCCAGCTTGACGAATATTTCGCCGGAACAAGAAGGCAGTTTGATCTGCCTGTCAGTTGTCAGGGGACTCCTTTTCAGGAAAAGGTATGGGGCGAGCTGCGAAAGATTCCTTACGGTGAGACAAGAAGCTATGAGGACATCGCAATAAGCGCAGGCAGTCCGAGAGCAGTCCGCGCGGTGGGACAGGCAAATCACAATAACCCGCTCCTGATTCTGATCCCTTGTCACAGGGTCATTCACAAGAACGGCGATATCAGCGGTTTTGCCTGCGGGATCGAGGCGAAGCGCTATCTTCTTGCGCTGGAGGCGGGGAAGGTTTGTCAGCGTCTTCCGTGACTTGTTTTTCTTTGGCGGCAAGCGCTTCGGGCAGTCCCTTTAATGCGGCAAAGGGCATAAACTGCTTCGCACGTTCCTCTATCGGCATTTTGTTTCTTGGTTTATTCGCCACTTTTATGTCCTCCAATCTGGTGGTTGCGCTTTCTGGTCATGGCGCCTTCTTCATAGTTCATGCCTTTCATGATGGCATCTTTGCCGTATCGGTTCTTGATATCGATAACGGCTTCCTGCATTTTATGATTGCGCGTCAGTTCCTCTGTATCCACAAAAAGGTTATACTGCCGGTATTCTTCCTGCACTACATTATTACAGGTAATGTTGACGCGGCGGATGCCGTAGGCAGGGTTTACGATTCGTTTGTACAGAGCCGTTATGGCGGGAATGAGCATTACATCGGAGTTTGTTTCCGCATCGAGCGATGCAGTGCCGTGTGCCGCCGGAACATCCAGGCGGTTTGAATAGCCGACATATAAGGTCACGGATCTGGTGACAAGATTTTTCTCCACCAGATCCAGACAGAGCAGATCCATCATTTCCTTGACGATCAGCAGGCCCTTATCGTAAGAGTAGTCGCAGGAGAGAACCTGACCGCTGCTGATGCATTTGGAGCGGGATCTGTATTTTCTGATATCCGCGATCGTCACCGGTTCCACGCCCCATGCGTGGTCGATCAGAAGCTCTGCGTCCACTCCAAAAAGATGATACAGAAGCTCCTCATCGGCCTCCGCGATGTCCTGCATGGTGCGGATGCCGTACGGCTCCAGCCGTCTTGCGATTCCCGGACCGACCCGCCAGAAATCCGTCAGCGGTTTGTGCCGCCACAGGGTGCGCCGGTAACTCTCCTCATCCAGTTCCCCGATAAAGTCGGGGGAATGCTTCGCCGTGATGTCCAGTGCGATCTTGGCAAGATACAGGTTGGTTCCCACACCGCAGGCAGCGGGGACTCCTGTGGTGCGGTAGATGTCGTCCATGATCCGCTGCCCCAGCTCGCGGGCGGATATCCGGTATAGCGCCAGATAATCGGTTACATCCATAAACGCCTCGTCTATGGAGTAGACATGGATGTCTTCTTTTGCAATATATTTTAAATAGACGCCGTAAATCTCCGCAGCGGTGTCAATGTACTTCTGCATGCGGGGCGGAGCGGTTACATACTGCACATGATTCGGAATCTCAAAAACGCGACACCGGTTCCTGATGCCGAGCGCCTTCATGGCAGGTGTGATGGCAAGGCAGATCGTTTTCTCGGTGCGCTCCGGATCGGCAACGACAAGATTGGCCGTCATGGGGTCGAGTCCGCGCGCCACGCATTCTACGGAAGCATAGAAGGATTTTAAGTCGATGCAAAGGTAAATGCGCTGTTTTTCCATTCATGGCCTCCTTTTGAAAATCTATATCCGGCGTTCGGTTTTGTGCCTGTACGGGATCGCTTTTGACGCCCTGTAGGATCATTATAGCACACGAACATATGTTTGTATATGGAAAATATTGAAAAGATTCAAGGTGAGTGTTGAGAGAAATAATATGCGGTCTGATGCGGTGGCATTGCTATTGTATGGGCGGGACCTTTTTGGTATAATCAGGCAGGAAGGAAATGTAAAATCGATTTTGTCTACGGAGGATATCTTTCATATAGTATCGAATATTTCAAAAGGAGTAACGGGTATGGATGGTGAATTTACGAAAGAGCATACGTTTATTACAAAAGGAGTTTTGGTCATATTATTGTTGATCCATCACGTATTTTTTGAAGATAATATTGCTCTGTACCATATCAATACAATGATTTCGGATCCCGTACTTATCGGGAAGATAGTAAGCTTTGGGAAGATTTGTATTGCCGGATTTGCTTTTATTACAGCTTATGGAATGACACTGACATATAAACACACAGAGGATTCTGATATCAGAGTATTATTTTCTTTAAGCATCCGAAGACTGATCAAATTGGTATTAGGTGTGGCAATCGTGTATGTATTGGCTGTTTTTTATAAACGGTTTGTTATGGTTGAATCCATCAGGGATCTTTATATAAGTGGGAGTGGGTCAAGGGAAACTCGTAAAGTTATTTTATATATGTTTCTGGACATGATAGGGATGGCGAATTATACCGGTATACCTACGATCAATGTGACGTGGTGGTATTTATCCTATTCGATCTTACTGATCATAACAATGCCGTTTCTTTATTTCCTGTATAAAAAGTTTCGGTATGCACTTATTCCGGCGGCCTGTTTACTGCCCACTGCAGTTATGGCATCAAAGGTATCCTACTCTGAATTATTTTCTATTGCAGTGATAGGAATTGCGTTTGCCTATGAAGGATGGTTTGTATCAGAACAGGACTGGCGGGGAAGGATCACAAAGATAATCGTTTGTATTGCGGGTTTATATCTGGCATTTGTATTAGCTACTGATGTTGGCATGGCGTATGGCTATATGTTGTCATTTTTTATTCCCTATACGGTATTTCATGTGATCGGCCACATTCCTGTTATTAGGACGATATTAGCATTTATCGGTAAAAATGCCACGAACATATTTCTGACACACACATTTGTCTATTACTATTTTTATACGGATTTTATCTATTCCTTTCAGGATTCATGGCGTATACTTGGGGTTTTGCTGGGCATTAGCTTGTGTATATCATTAGTACTGGAATTGATAAAAAAACTATTCGGATATAATTGGCTGACGGGAAAGATTTTAGATCATTACGATCGCTTCTGCATAAAAAAAGAAAAGATACCAAAGTAAAAGAAATAGGCGACAAACGAGAAAAAGAATGCTAAAATAGTTATAGCTGTGCGGCGGATACGGGGAAACCGTCTGCCGCCGTGTGCCGATTTCATGGCGATGGGCTGTAAAGGAACGGAATGTTCAGAGAAGGGAAGTATACCAATGAGTGTTATCAGCAGCAAGGATGTCAACGAGATCATCAGAAAAACGCTGGGCATCATTAACAACAAGATCATGAACCACGGGGAGATCACCGGCTACATACTCTATAAGATGATGGAGTATGAGAATACCTACACGGAGCAGCATTATACAGAGCAGGAGCTGGTGGATTATACGATGTTAGGGATCCTGCATGATATCGGACTCTACAAAGAGGACAATGTCAAGAACGTATCCGACTTTGAGACAAAGAACCTGTGGCCCCATTCCATCTACGGTTTCCTGTTTTTAAAATACCTGTCCCCGATGGGCGACAAGGCGGAGATCGTGTTATACCATCATCTTGATTACAACAGACATAACCTGATCCAGAGCCGCTACATGCACATCATAGAGCTGCTCAGCCTGGCGGACCGGATGGATACGTTTCTTCACATGAAGGACCAATCCCTGGATAAGGACTATTTTACCAAATACAGAGATATTAAGTTTTCCGGCGCGGCACTGGACCTGTTCCACAAGGCACAGGAGCGGTACGACATCACGGGAAATCTGATCAACGGCAAATACCGGGAGGAGCTGGATGTGCTTCTGGCCAAGCGCGCCTTTTCCGAGCAGTACAAGCGGGGCTTTCTGGAGATGCTGGTGTACACTATCGATTTCCGTAGCGAGCATACCGTGATCCATACGCTGGCAACGGTGAATTTCGCGGAGCAGTTAGGCCGGCTGGCAAGACTGTCGGGCAGAGACCTGCGGGATCTGCACTACGGTGCGCTGCTGCACGATCTGGGCAAGATCGCGATCCCGCTTAACATCCTGGAATCTACGGGGCGGCTCAGCGATGACGAGATGAAGATCATGAAGGCGCATGTGCGCATCACGGAGATGATCCTGGAGGGCGTCGTGGATGATTCGGTGCTGCAGATCGCGGTCAGGCATCATGAGAAGCTGGACGGCACGGGCTATCACAAGGGGCTGACGGCGGCGGACTTAACGCTTCCCCAGCAGATCATAGCCGTGGCGGATATCTTAAGCGCGCTGTACGGCAAGCGGAGCTATAAGGAGCCGTTCAGCAAAGAAAAGATACTGGAGATCATGAATGGGGACGCCGAGAACGGCAAGATCAACAAGAACGTGGTGGCAAGCTTAGAGCGCAACTACGACAAGATCATCAAGGAGTTTGAGAAGGAAAAGGAAAACACCATCGGGCTGTACTTGAAGATCAAGGAGCAGTATGCCATCATAAGCGAGCGCTTCAAGATGTTCGACTAAAATGCGCAGTTTGTGCGCAGTCAGAAAAAGGGTCAGTCAGGCGGGGCAGGAGATTCGCACCGCCTCGTCGCGAGAACGTTTCGGAAGGGAGTAACAGTATGGAAAAAGCAAAGGTGTATTTTACGGATTTTAAGGCGACGGAGCAGGAAAATCTGCTGCAGAAGCTGCACCGTCTGATGAAAACGGCGGGCTTTGAACAGATTGATTTTACGGATAAGTATGCCGCGATCAAGATCCATTTCGGCGAGTACGGCAACCTCGCCTTCCTGCGCCCGAATTATGCGAGAGTGGTGGCGGATTATGTGAAGGAACGGGGCGGGAAGCCTTTTCTGACCGACTGCAACACGCTCTATGTAGGCACGAGGAAAAATGCGCTGGATCATTTGGAAACGGCCTATGTGAACGGCTTTTCTCCTTATCAGACGGGCTGCCATGTCATTATCGCCGACGGGTTAAAGGGAACGGATGAGGCGATCGTACCGATCGACGGGGAATATGTAAAGGAAGCCAAGATCGGACAGGCGATCATGGATGCCGATATCATTATATCGCTGACCCATTTTAAAGGTCATGAGATGGCGGGCTTTGGCGGAGCGCTTAAGAATCTCGGCATGGGATGCGGCTCCAGGGCCGGCAAGATGGAGCAGCACTGCGACGGCAAGCCGAGCGTTGACGAATCGCTGTGTATAGGATGCGGTTCCTGTGACAGGATCTGCGCGCACGGCGCGCCTGTGATCGAGAATAGAAAAGCGCATATCGACCATAATAAATGCGTAGGCTGCGGGCGCTGCCTGGCGGTATGCCCGAAGGACGCGATCGCTGCCGACTACAACGATTCCATCGCGATGCTCAATTATAAGATGGCGGAGTACTGTCTGGCGGTCTGCAAGGATCGTCCGTGCTTCCATATCTCACTGATCTGCGATGTGTCACCCAACTGCGACTGCCATTCGGAGAATGATATTCCGATCATTCCCGATGTCGGTATGCTGGCGTCCTTTGACCCGGTGGCTTTGGATCAGGCGTGTGCCGATCTGTGCAACCGGATGACGCCCGTGGAGAGCAGTGTGCTGGGAGAAAATATCAGGACGCTCGGCAACGAGGAAAAGCACGACCATTTCCACATGACGCATCCGGACACGGAGTGGAAGAGCTGTATCGCCCACGCGATGAAGATCGGCCTGGGGACGAACGAATACGAACTGGTCAGAATATAAAGGACGCCGCCGGACGGTCGAAAAGCCGTGTCATATCGGCGGACACGATGTAAATAGATTAAAAAAACGGAGCAGACGACCATGCATATTGAGGATCGGTTAAGGAAACTGCGTCACTGCATGAAGGAGGCGCAGATCTCCGCATACATGATTCCCACTGAGGACTTTCACGGCTCGGAATATGTGGGAGAATATTTTAAAGCAAGAGAGTATATGTCGGGGTTTACGGGCTCGGCAGGCATCCTTGTGGTGCTGCGTGACCGTGCGGCGCTGTGGACGGACGGCAGGTATTTTATTCAGGCGGCAAAACAGCTTGAGGGCAGCTCCATAGAGCTGATGCGTTCAAGACAGCCGGATGTTCCTACGATCGGGGAGTATCTTCGCGATCGTCTGGAGGAAAAAGATGCGGTCGGTTTCGACGGGCGCACCGTTGCACCGCAGTTTATCAGGAAGATCGCAGAGAAAACGGATGTAAAACACATTGTTTTCAGTGACTGCGGCGACCTGGTGGACAGCTTCTGGCAGGATCGTCCGCCTATCTCCCGAGAACCCGTGTGGGAGCTCGATGAGCAGTATACGGGAAAAAGCCGGAACGAGAAGCTGCGTGATGTGCGGGAGCAGATGCGCACGGAAGGCGCTGATATGCTGCTTCTTACCGCCCTTGACGAGATCGCGTGGCTGCTGAATCTGCGGGGAAATGACATTTTGTATACGCCGGTTTTCCTTGCCTATATGCTGGTAGCTGAGGATCGGGCGCAGCTTTTTATCCACGAAGAGATCCTGTCCGGGGAGATCCGGACGAAGCTTGCGGACGATGGTATTGTTGTTAAGCCTTATGAGGCGATAGAACAGTCCCTTCATGATCTTCCAAATAGCAGAAAGATATGGGTTGACGGCGGCCAGGTCAACTACCGGCTGTTTCACGGTCTGCCTTCACAGGCCGTGACGATAGACAAGCCCGGCCCCGTCGCGCTGATGAAAGCGGTAAAGACGCCTGCAGAGACAGAGCATATACGCCGGGCTCATGTGAAGGACGGCGTGGCCGTGACCAGATTCATGCATTGGCTGAAAACTTCCGTCGGCAGGGAAAAAGTGACGGAAATGAGCGCTGTGAAGAAGCTGGAATCCTTCCGCGCACAGGCACAGGATTATCTCGGACCGAGCTTTGCGCCGATCATTGCTTACGGCGCGCACGGCGCGATCGTACACTATGAACCCACGGAGCAGACGGATGTGGCCATGTCGGAGGGCAGCTTCTGTCTGGCCGATACGGGCGGGCATTACATGGAAGGCACGACTGATGTCACGCGGACGTTTGTGCTTGGGGCGGTATCCGAAGAAGAGAAGCGGTATTACACGACAGTGCTTCGCGGGCATCTGGCGCTTGGCGCGGCAAAATTTGTGCACGGCGTATGCGGACAGGATCTGGATGTGCTGGCGAGACAGCCTTTGTGGGAAAACGGCATGGATTATAACCACGGAACAGGACACGGCGTGGGATATCTTCTCGGTGTGCATGAAGGCCCGCAGAGATTGCACTGGCGCATTACACCGGATACGCAGATCATACCCCTGGAAGAAGGCATGGTGATCTCCAACGAGCCGGGCATTTATCTGGAGGGGCGGTTCGGCATCCGGCATGAGAATCTGATGCTCTGCCGGAAAGGAGAGCAGAATGAGTACGGACAGTTTATGTATCTGGAACCACTGACGATGGTTCCCTTTGACAGGGATGCGATCCTGCCGGAGCTGATGTCGGACAGGGAGCTTGCGCTGTTAAATGACTACCACAGGACAGTATATGAGACTCTGGCGCCTTATTTTGAAGGAGAAGAACTGGAGTGGCTTAAGGAAGCAACTGCCGGAATTTTCGCCGATAGAAAGCCGTAAATGGCAAAGCGGGCGGGATCCGGCGGCAATATAAAAATAAATGAATGATCGGATCGGCGGCTGTACAGGCTGAGTATATCCGGAAAAGGAGGAAAATCATGGCACAGACACAGAAAAAGAACCCTTATGCGGGCACACAGACGGAGAAGAATCTTCAGGCGGCGATCGCGGGTGAATCCACGGCGCGGAACAAGTACACTTTTTTTGCTTCCAAAGCCAAGAAGGAGGGTTATGAGCAGATTGCGTCGATCTTCCTGGAGACGGCGGATAACGAGAAGGAACATGCCAAGTTATGGTATAAGGAGCTGTACGGCATCGGCAGCACGGCAGAGAATCTTGCTGCTGCTGCAGACGGCGAGAACTACGAGTGGACGGATATGTATGCAGGCTTTGCAGAGACGGCGGAGAAAGAAGGCTTTCACGAGCTTGCAGAGAAATTCCGCGGGGTTGCCGCGATCGAGAAGCATCACGAGGAGCGTTACCGCGCACTCTTAAAGAATGTGGAGACGCAGGAGGTATTTAAGAAGAGCGAGGTTAAGGTGTGGGAGTGCCGTAACTGCGGCCATATCGTTGTCGGTACGCAGGCGCCCGAGATCTGCCCCGTATGCGCACATCCCCAGGCATACTTTGAGATCTGCGCGGAGAATTATTGATCTTTCCCGGCTGCATGACTGCGGCACAAACGGACGGAAAGAGACGCGTCTTCCCATGACCGTCCCGTTCCTCAAATAACGATATGCATAAAATCTTTGCGGGTACACATACTGTTTCTATCTGACAAAACAGAGAAGCGGGCCTGAAGCGTGAGCGGATTCATGGACAGGGCGTTCGCTTCGGAATGGAGGAAACATGGTAGAACAGGATACGGTCAGGCTGCTTCGGGAGTGCGATGCGGGCGTAAAAATGGGAGTCGCGTCTATCGATGATGTTCTGGAATATGTGGAGAATGAGGAATTGAAGAAGCTCCTGATCCGCTGTAAAGAGGAACATATCGAACTGAATGACAAGGTGCAGGCTCTCCTGGAGGAGTATCACGACGATGGGAAGGATCCTAATCCGATGGCAAAGAGTATGTCGTGGATGAAGACGAACATGAAGCTTGTCATGCACGAATCCGACCAGACGATTGCCGATCTGATGACAGACGGCTGCAACATGGGCGTGAAATCGCTCCATAAGTATCTGAACCAGTATAAAGCTGCTGATGAAAAATCCAAGGATATTGCGAAGAAGCTCATCAATATTGAGGAAAAGCTGACGGTGGATATACGGGGATATCTGTAACGGTTTTATTAGGAAACGGCTGTTTTGCACAGGCAATGTATCATGTGCAAAGCAGCCGTCTTTTCAACAGGACATACGGCATCCGGGCAAAGCCGCCTCATAACCGTCAGCGGATCGCAGCCGCGATCTCGGCCGTCGTCTGCGGTCTGTTCATCGTATAGAGGTGAATGCCGTCCACACCGTGTTCCTGCAAGTCCAGAATCTGCCGGATCGCAAAGTCGATACCGGCCTTGCGCATATCGTCTTTATCATCGCCGTACCTGGCAATGATGTCCGACAGCTTCTTCGGGATGGAAGAGCCGGAGAGAGTCACGCTCGTGCCTAACTGTCTGGAGCTGGTGATCGGCATGATGCCGGCGCATACGGGAACGGTGATGTCCATTTGCTTCAGGCGCTCACGGAATCGGTAGAAGATATCGTTGTCAAAGAAAAGCTGGGTGATCAGGAAGCTTACGCCTGCATCCACTTTCTTTTTCAGATTTGCCAGATCCTGTTCCGCCGTCTGGGCTTCATAGTGCTTCTCAGGGTAACAGGCGCCCGCGATCAGCAGGGAGGTATGTTCTTTTAAATAGCGCACCATATCGGAAGCGTAGGAAAATTCTCTGTTCTGGAACTGTTCATCGCTCATCCATGTCGGCCTGTCGCCGCGCAGCGCAAGCACATGGCGGATGTTCTCCTCCTCCAGCCGCGCGCAGTTTTGCTCCAGGTCGCTGTGCTTAAAGCCCACGCAGGTGATATGCGCTATGGCGTCAATGTTCAGCTTGTGCTGGATATAAGATGCGATCTCGACTGTTTTGCCCGCTTTCGAGCCGCCGGCGCCGTAGGTGCAGCTTATAAAATCGGGGGACAGAGCGGCGAGGGAATCCAGAATCTGAAAAACCGTCTGAAATTCATCCTCCTTTTTGGGAGGAAATACTTCAAAGGAGAGTGTGGACTTAGATCTGCTCAATAAATCGGATATCATGTAACTTATACTCCTTTTTAACAAATTCTTGCTTTTGTACCTGAAATATCGTAACATACATTTATAGGTTAGGCAAGAAAGGAATTGGGTATTGATACTATGATCATAACCGAAGGGAGCAGAGAATGAGCGGGCAGAACAGAAGTTTTGACAGTACGGCGGATTATGTGGCGTCACAGCAGCTGCTGGCAAGCGTAAACGTTGCCATTGCACTTCAAAAACCGCTGCTTGTAAAGGGTGAGCCGGGAACCGGAAAGACGATGCTGGCGCAAGCGGTTGCGAAATCTCTCGGCAAGAAGCTGATCGTTTGGAACATCAAATCCACAACGAAGGCGCAGGACGGACTCTATATGTACGATACGATCCAGCGTCTTTACGACGGACAGTTCGGTGTGGAGGGCGTAGACGATATCGCTCATTACATTAAGCTGGGCAAGCTGGGCGAGGCGTTTGATTCCGACGAACAGGTGATCCTGCTGATAGACGAGATCGATAAGGCGGATCTGGAGTTCCCCAACGACCTTTTGTGGGAACTGGACCAGATGGAATTCTATATCCATGAGACGAGGGAGACGGTCAGGGCCAAACACAGGCCGATCGTGATCATCACGTCCAATGCGGAGAAGGAGCTGCCGGATGCGTTCCTTAGGCGGTGTATCTTCCACTATATTGATTTCCCCGACCAGGAACTGATGGAGGAGATCGTAAGGACCCACTATCCTGACGTAGAAGATAAGCTGCTGCATGATGCGATGGAGGTTTTCTACTGGATACGTTCGATGAAGGATATCCGCAAGAAGCCCAGCACATCGGAGTTGATCGACTGGATCAATGCGCTTCAGATCGGCGGTATCCCTACGGACAGACTGAGGGAAGAACTGCCGTTTATCGGTGTGGTCGTCAAGAAGGATGAGGACCTGGAAACTGTTAAGAACAAGAAAGGTCTGTGAGAACAAAAAGATATCCGCAAACAGGAACGGTATGCAGGTAAGAGGATCATATGTTCAGTAAATTTTTTTATACCTTACGGGAGAAGGGACTGGATGTCTCGCTTGGCGAATGGCTGACGCTTCAGGACGCACTGCAGCAGGGACTGTGCAACAGCAGCCTGACGGAATTTTATTATATAGCGCGGATGATCCTGGTCAAGTCGGAAACCGAATATGATAAGTTTGATATGGCTTTTGACGAGGTATTCAAGGGGATCCGGTCAGAGAATGAAGTGAGTAAGAATATGCTGCGCTGGCTGGATAAACCGGAGCTGCAGGATGTCTTCGAGGAGATGAAGCACGAGATGAACCAGGAAGTCATCACCATGGACAAAGAGGACATCGAGAATCAATTTAAAGACAGACTCAGGGATCAGGATGAAGAGCATAACGGCGGAAGCTTCTGGATCGGCACCATGGGCAAGACCGCCTTCGGCAATATGGGCGGCAACATGGGCGGCATCCGGGTAGGCGGCACGACAGGCTATCAGTCGGCGTTTCAGGTGATAGGCGCCAGGAAGTACCGGGACTTCCGCAATGACAAAGTGCTGGATAACCGGCAGTTCCAGGTGGCTTTAAGAAAGCTGAGGCAGTTTTCCGCAAGACTTGATATTCCCAGGACCGAGCTCAATATAGACGGGACCGTGGATGCCACCTGCAATAACGGCGGCTGCCTGCAGATCGTGATGGAGAAGCCCCGCAAGAATGCGGTGAAGCTGCTGCTGCTCATGGATTCCGGCGGCACGATGATCCCGTATACGACTCTGCTGAACGAACTGTTCCATTCCGTGCACAAGTCGAATCACTATAAGGATGTCAAGACGTATTTTTTTCATAACTGCATCTATGCCAATCTGTATAACACGCCTGAGTGTGAGAACGGCGACTGGATCGAGACGGAATGGATGTTCAGAAATCTTGACAGCGATTATAAGGTGATCATCGTCGGCGACGCGGCGATGGCGCCCGAGGAGCTGTATTCCGAGAGCGGAAATTACAGAGGACCTAACGGCGGACTGTCCGGCATGGACTGGCTGCTGCTGATGAAGAGGCATTATAAGAAGATCGTGTGGCTGAATCCCAAGATGGCGCCGGGACATGCGCCGTGGCGGGAGGCGGAGACGGCTGTCAAGGGGCTGTTTCCGATGTATAAGCTTACGGTAGACGGACTGAATCAGGCAATGACGGAGCTGATGACCGGCAGATGAGCGCCGGGTACGGATCCGGGAATAACAGGCACATAGGCAATGGGGAGAGAAAATATGTACAGAATAATGATCGTAGACGATAACATGGCAAATCTAATCATGGCGAGGAAGACGTTAGAGGAGGAATACGAGGTGATCCCGGTTTCTTCCGGTATATCGGCGCTGGAATGCCTCAACGACATGCCGGAGCTCCCGGATCTGGTGCTTCTGGATGTGGATATGCCGAACGTGAACGGGTTTCAGGTAATATCCGAGATGAAGAATATCCCGAAGTTAGTCAATATCCCGATCATCTTCCTGACGGCACAGGATGACGATACTACGGAGCTGGAGAGTTATAATCTGGGCGCCATGGATTATATCAGGAAGCCGTATACGGCCAATCTGTTAAAAAAACGGGTGGACATTCAGATCCAGCTGCTGTCGCAGAGAAGAAAGCTGGACGATATGAACCGGTCCCTCAACAATCTGGTACAGGAGAAAAATAAGAAAAACCTGGAGCTGCAGTATTCCATTGTGGCGATGTTCGTGGATCTGATGACAAAGCGCGACAGCTTCTACGGAGATCACGCAAGAAGAGTCGAAAAATATATGGATATCCTGGTCAGCGCGATGGTGCGTGACGGCAAGTACGGGCTGAGCGCGGATGACGGAACCACGATCTGCTGCGCATCCCAGATCCATGACATCGGCAAGCTGTGCATTGCGGATCAGTATATCAACGGCGCAGCGGTGGGGCAGTCCGGAGAATTTGAGCACGAGGCGCTCAAGACGCACACGACGCTGGGAGCGGATATGCTTTCCAAGGTTACGCAGCTGAGTGCAGGCGAGAATAATTTCATGAGTTATGCCTATAATATGTGTCGCAATCACCATGAGAGGTGGGACGGCAACGGTTATCCCGACAGGCTTTCGGGGGAGAATATCCCGCTGGAAGCAAGGGCGCTCGCGGTTGTCAATACCTATGACAATCTTCGCAATATCGGGATAGACGGCAAGCGATTCAGCCACCAGGAAGCGCTTATGAAGATAAAATTCACGAAATTTACGTCCTTTGATCCGGCTATCGTCGATATCTTTTTGTCGGCGGAGCGCGAGATCAAGAATGTGGCAGGATAAAGGCGTAAGAGAGGGGAGTTATGTCTGCAAAGGAGAGATGGGATAAATATCTGGATATGGAGCTGCCTGCGGACAGGCTGTTATTTCGTGTATCCATGCTGCTGAGCTTCGGCGTGTTTCTTTTTGCGATGACCATGAGCCTGCTCCTTCGGATGGAGCATCTTGTGTCTCTTTTGACGTTTGCGGGCATAGGCGTCACCCTGCTGTCCATGTATGGAGAGTACAGAACGGAGAATATCGGAAAGATGTCGGTGCTCTATTTTGTACTGGTCTATCTGGTCATGCTGCCGTTTATGGCGTGGAATGTTCCCTATGCCATATGCGATTTTCCGTTTTATTATCTGACCGGTATTATTTTTGTCACGGTTCTTTTTTATCACAAGCAGGCGGTCTTTTTCTGTGCCGTCTATTTCGCTGTGGTGTTCTGGTCTGTCCGGCATATGATCCCGCAGGCGGATGAACTGATCCGCTCGGATGTCGTAGGGGACAGGCAGGGCGCCGTTATTTTTTTCAGAATGTTCTTTGCCATGTTCATCATGGGTCTGGCATACGGCGTACTGGCGTCGTTTCGGAGCAGGATCCTGCGCAGACAGATTCAAAAAAGCACCGACATAGAAGCGCAGGCCGAACAGCTCAGCTATGCCAAGGATATGTTTCTCGTCAATGTTTCCCATGAGATCAGGACGCCGCTCAACGCCATTCTGGGCGTGACGGAGCTGATGCTTGGTCAGGATACGGATGAAAGACTGAAGGACAGCGCTTTTCAGATATCCAATTCCAGTAAGGCCCTTCTGTCGATCACCAATGAACTGATGGATTTCTCCAAACTGAGCGCCGTGAGCAGAGTGGCGGAAAACGAGCAGTATTATATCGGAAGTATCTTTGACGAACTGATCAATATGATCTCGGTGCGGTTCGCCGATTATGATGCCGGACTCTATACGGATATCGCACCGGATATTCCGGAGCAGCTCATCGGGGACAAGGATGCGGTCCGGCAGCTTATGATGAGCGTGATGTCGGGAGTCATCAAGTCTGTGGAGACCGGGGAAGTCTACCTGAAGATACGAAAAGAGGGTATGGACGAGTCACGGATGAGTCTGTGCGTGGAGATAAGCGCCAGAGGCAGTTTCCTCTATTCCTACAGGCAGCGGCTGTATGAGACGGCCAGAGAGGAATCGGATGCTCCGGAGCCGGATGAAGAGACTGTTCCGCTGCCGTACCGTCTTGTCAGACTCATGCAGGGCGAGATGGATATACGGGAAGAGGCGGCGCTCAGGCAGTATTCTTTCAGGATCGTACAGGGCTTTGTGAAGGGTAAGATGCTGGTGGAACAGCCGCCTGAGAATGTCAGCATCCTGTGTTATGAGAATACGGACAGAAGATCCGATGCGCTGGTGAATGCCCTGCGCAGTATGTCGGTGGAATATCTCAGGGTGTTTGACGATGAGACCTTCTTAAAAGAGTGCACCGATCCGAAATACAGTCATATCATGATCGCGGCCGGTATCTATACCGGCTTAAAAGAGAAGCTGGATGCCCTGCTGCCTCCGCAGTCGCTTATCCTGATCGGCGGCGGTGTGCCGGCCTATGACGACGCCCTGATCAGGACGACGATCGCCAGACCGGTGAACTGTCTGAACCTGGATGCACTGTTAAACGGCAGGCAGAGCAGTACGATCCGTTATATCAATTATAACGGCGGATTTGTCTGCCCGGAGGCCGATATCATGGTCGTGGATGACAATGTCGTGAACCTGGAAGTCGCCACAAGCATATTGAGCAGCTATGAGGCAAAAGTCACTGTGGCTGCCAGCGGCAAAGAGTGTCTTGGCCTGTTGAAACGCAACCCTTCTGTCGATCTGATCCTGCTTGACTATATGATGCCGGAAATGGACGGGATCGATACGCTTAAGAATATCAGGGCGATGGAGGAACCCGGATTAAAAACGGTTCCGGTTGCGGCGCTTACGGCCAACGCGGTCAGCGGCGCGCGGGAGATGTTTATGAACGCCGGATTTGACGAATACATATCGAAACCGATAGAGCGGGAAAAATTGGAGAAAGTGTTAAAAGACTGTCTGCCGGAGGATAAAGTTGTTTATGTTGCGGAAAGATAGATTAAAACAGATCATCAATCAAAGAGCGGGCGACATGGAGCTGACGGAATTTAATCTGGTCATCCTGCTGTCGTCGATCATAACGGAGAATCTGATCATTTTTCTGCTCACCCTTTTCTCGGGGAAGGAGACAGATCTGATCGCTCCGCTTCTCATTATCATGGCGGGGTGCGGCGCTGTGCTGCTGCTGGAACTGTTTTTTGCCAGAACCTATCCGGCGGCAATGGCATCGCTCATCATCCTCAATGTGATAGCGGTTCCGATGATCCTAAGCCCGGGGCATTCCGTATACAGCGTCGCCACTATGTGGTTTGCGGCAAGTATGCTGATCGCTTTCTGCGTTTTCAAGGGAGTACCGTTATTTCTCGCACTGGGACTGTTTATCTGTGAGTGCATTTATCTGTACGGCAATATCCTTTTTCCGGACAACGGAATTCTGCTCCACGCGGCGGACATATTCCGGCCTGACAGCTTCACGGTGTGTTTCCTGGGGATCGCATTCATGATCGGAACGCTTGTGTTCGCGCAGAACAGGTATTACCGGTATCAGCAGGAAAAGATCGGCCGCAGCAGCCGCATGATCGAACGTGCGGGCAACGCCAAGAGAAAATTCCTGGCAAATATGTCCTATGAGATCAGAACGCCGATGAATTCCATTATCAATTTCTCAGAGCTCATGCTGAAGGGAGAGTATGACGGCGAGACAAAGAGTGAGATCAATACGGTCAGAAGCTCGGCTTACGATCTTCTGAGCGTTATCGATGATGTGCTGACCTATGCGAAGATCGACGCCGGGGATGCACATCTGATAGAAAGCTCCTACAGTCTCGATGAACTGGTGCGGGAGATCGTGCGCACGGTATCGGAGGAGATCCAGAAGAAAAAACTGAATTTTAACCTGACGGTGGACGGCGATATCCCCAAGCTCCTGATCGGAGATCCTGTGACGGTCAGACAGATCTTTTTGTATCTGCTCTTTATCTCCATAGATTTCACGCTGAGCGGAAGGATCGTGCTCGATATCCACTGCGAACGGGATGAGGACAGCGGGGAAGCGATTTTCTCCTGCCGTGTCGCGGATACGGGCAAGGGAATGTCAGGAATCGATATCCAGTCGCTGTTTGGCATGTATGACACCTATGATTCAAGACAGTCCAGTAATCTGAAAGGCGTTGGTCTGAAATTTACGATCTGTAAAGGGCTGCTGGCCATGATGCAGGGAGATATCGCTGTGGAGAGCATCCCGGGCGTAGGAATGTCTACCACTTTTACCTTCCGGCAGAAGATCGCAGATCCGGCGCCGCTCATGCAGCTGGCGGAAGACTATGAGCCTGCGGTGCTCATCTATGATGACAGTGAATTTGGGATGGCGAAATGGCAGAATATCATTGAGATGTTTCACATCCGGCCGACCTACTGCCATAATTATCACGGCTTCGACCGGGCGATACAGGATAAAAAGTTTGATTTTATCTTCATCATTGACAGAGTATATGAAAGCCTGTCCAATATCATCTCCCTGTATCAGTGCGAGGATGATACATATGTCCTGGGCGATTATGACGCTGTATACGGGGATTTTGGCAAGTGCCGTCTCGTCCGCAAACCGCTGTCGTCCATCTCCGTGTACCGCGTACTGAGCCATAGGTGGAATAAAGAGGATTATAAAAAGAACAGCGTGGAAGAGACGTTTACCGCCAAAAAGGCAAGAGTGCTGGTGGTGGACGACAATGCGGTGAACCTGAAGGTTGCCGCAGGGATCTTCGGCAAGTACGGGATCGATATCGCAGTGGCGACCCGGGGAGAGGACGGCATCAGGAAGATCGAGAGCGAGAAGTACGACCTGATCCTGATGGATATGGTCATGCCGGATATGAGCGGCAGCGATGTGCTAAAGGCGATCCGCCAGAAAGAGGACAATTATTATAAAGAGGTTCCCTTTGTAGCACTGACCGCGCAGAACGGCGCCAATGTCCGTGAAGAGATGCTGCAGCTCGGATTCCAGGAATATCTGGCGAAGCCGATCAAAAGGCGGTATCTGGAAAAGTGCCTTCTTGAATTCTTGCCGGAGGAACTGATCGAGCATGTAAAAGTTTCGGATGAGGATGTGAAAAAAGCGGACAAAAATCCGGCGGCGGCGCAGGGCAATATGCCGCAGAGCGGGCTCAATACGGATAAAGGCCTGTTAAATATCGGTTTCAATCAGGATGCCTATGCGGCGATCCTGAATACATACTATACGGAGGGCGTGAAGTATATCGATCTGCTGCCGAAGCTGCTGGAGGTGGGGGACATCCAGCTCTTTACGACAGACGTACACGGCATCAAGAGCTCCAGCGCCAGCATCGGCGCCATGGAAGTGTCGGCGCTCTTCAAAGAACTGGAATTTGACGGAAAGGCGGGAGACACGGACGCCATCAGGAAGAAATTCGACGGTTATCTGGAGAAGTTTAAGGAGATCCTGGAAGAAGTCAAGAAATATCTGAAGGAAAACGGCAAATTCAGTGAGGAAGAAGTACAGGACGATCTGGCGGATAAGGAAATCGAGACGCTGACCGCAGAGACGCTGCAGAATCTCAAGACAGAGCTGGATAAGATGAACATGAAGGTGACTGACGAGCTTGTGCCGGAACTGGCAGCCAGGAATTTTGGCGCAGAGATAAACGCATCCATGAAGAAGTTGAAGGAGGCGTACGATATGTTTGACTTCCATCAGGTGAAGGCGATCGTGAATGAGATGATGGAGAAGGTGTGAGAAAATTTATTTGGCGTGAAGGATACTGAAAATAAAAAAACATATTGCGTATATTTTTTGTTGCATTTATGATTCAATCGTGTTATCATCAATTCATCAAGATCAGTTTGAAATTTACGTTTATTGAGCAAGCGGTACATAGAAGAGCGCAGCACTTCATAGATGTGGTTTCGAAGTGATACAAACGCATATCTGGGAAGTCTGGCAGTTCTGACCGCAAGTCTTTGCATTTCTGTTCTAAGAGAATCCCTTATATGTACGCAAAACTAAATAAGGGAGGATGAGAGAATGGGAAGAAAGGACCTGCAGAAAAAAGGCTATCTGTATGATCCGGCGCGCTTCGCTGATCTGGTCAACGGCGTGGTGTGCGCAGGCAGACAAGTGCTTGCGGCATCGGATCTGACAGATATGGATACTCAGTCGGGGCAGTTCGGCATCGCCAGGTATGATGAAGTCGGGACCGGCGGTAGTCGGGCCGATAGAAACGAAAATCGCAGTCAAAGTAAAAATGACAGATTGAAAGACCAGCACCGCGATCTGATACGCCGGGCCGCCTTTGGGGTAAATTTTGTCGTGATCGGGATAGAGAACCAGGAGGAGACAGACTATCTGATGCCCCTGCGGCGCATGTCCTATGATGTGGCGGAATATGAGAGACAGGCGGCGCAGGTGGGGAAGGAAGTCAGGAACAGGAAAGATGTGACGAAAGCCGAGTTCCTGTCTGGGTTTACGAAAGAAAGCAGGCTGCATCCCTGCGTCACGATCGTGCTTTATTATGGGACGCAATGGGACGGGGCGACATCGCTGTGGGAGCTGTTGGCGCTGGAGGGCATCCCACCCGAGTTGCAGCAGGCAGTGAATGATTATAAGGTTTATTTGTGTGAAGTGCGGAAGTTTGAGAATACGGCAGTGTTTAAAACAGATATAAAGCAGGTATTCGACTGTCTCAGGTATGCCGGGGAGCCGGAGAAGCTGTATCGGTTGGTGTCAAGTGACCCGGCGTACCGGGCAATGGAGCCGGATACCTATGATGTGATCGCGGAGTATATCGGGTCGAGCGAATTGATGAAGGTAAAAGAATACAGAGAGGACGGTAAGGTTGATATGAGCAACGCGGCAGAGGGATTGATTGAGATGGGGCGGAGAGACGGCATGGAGAGAGGAATAGAAGAGGGAATAGAGCGGGGCATCCGGCAAGGCATACGACAAGGTATCGAACAGGGTGTGGAACAGGGTATGATGAAGGCAATTCTCGAGCTCCTCGAGGATTTCGGGCAGGTCCCGAAGCGGGTGTCGGATCTGATCCGGCATCAGAAAGACCCGGCCACTTTAAGCCGCTGGCATAAGCTGGCCGCCAGAGCCGGCAGTCTTGCGGAATTTGAACAGAATATGTGATGGTAAAATGATAGCAATTCGCTATTGACAAAACGCAAAGATTCCGCTACATTAGAATACAGTTAAGAGCATAAAGGCTATGATAAGAACAAGTAGCAGATCACGGAACGCACAGAAAGCAGCCGGCTGATGAGAGGCGCGCGGGAAATCTTCTGCGAATACATCTTGGAGCCGCGCGGCAGAACGGATTCCCCAGTAGGCCGCGACGCGGAATGCGCGTTACAGCAGGAGAGTATGAGCGAATATCAGAGCGTTGTATCGGATTCTGATGACAGCGGCATGTGATATGACGGAATGTACTCATGGAGGCAGACAGCGCGAGTTGCCTGCGAAATTAGGTGGTACCACGAGACTACAGCCTCGTCCTATGCGGACGGGGCCTTTTTGCGCGCATAAGCAGAGCCGGAAAGCCTGCGATAAGCACGCCGTGCGGTGCACGAGCGGGTAAAGAGCAGGGTTTACGGCGAGCACAGAACATATTATCATCAGGAAAGGAAACCACAACCATGAAAATTTACGAGGAACTTCAGGCGAGAGGACTTCTCGCGCAGTTGACGGATGCGGACGAGATCCGCGATCTGATCAACAACGGTAAGGCGGTATTTTATATCGGTTTTGATCCGACTGCGGACAGCCTGCATGTAGGGCATTTTATGACTTTATGCCTGATGAAGCGGCTGCAGGAAGCCGGCAATAAACCCATTGCCCTGATCGGAGGCGGAACGGCGATGATCGGTGATCCCTCCGGCAGAAGCGATATGCGTACCATGATGACGAAGGAGACGATCGATCACAACTGCGAATGCTTTAAGAAGCAGATGAGCAGATTCATTGATTTTTCGGACGGAAAAGCATTGATGGTCAACAACGCCGACTGGCTTCTTGATCTGAATTACATTGAATTTATCCGGGAAGTGGGGCCGTGCTTCAGCGTCAACAATATGCTCCGCGCCGAGTGTTACAAGCAGAGAATGGAGAAGGGCTTAAGCTTCTTAGAGTTTAATTACATGATCATGCAGAGCTATGATTTTCTTGAATTATATAAGAGATACGGCTGCAATATGCAGTTTGGCGGCGATGACCAGTGGAGCAATATGCTGGGCGGCACGGATCTGATCCGCCGCAAACTGGGTAAGGACGCTTACGCTATGACGATCACGCTGTTACTTAATTCGGAAGGCAAGAAGATGGGCAAGACGCAGAAGGGCGCCGTATGGCTCGATCCCAACAAGACCACGCCGTTTGAGTTTTATCAGTATTGGAGAAACGTTGCGGATGCGGATGTGCTCAAATGCCTGCGTATGCTTACGTTCCTGCCGCTTGAACAGATCGATGAGATGGATCACTGGGAAGGCAGTCAGTTAAACCGCGCCAAGGAGATCCTGGCATATGAGCTGACGAATCTGGTGCATGGCGAGGAGGAGGCAGAAAAAGCGCAGGAGGCGGCGAAAGCGCTTTTTGCCGGAGGTGGAAGCTCGGAGAATATGCCGATGGCGGTTCTTGAGGAGGACCAGTTTACGGATGGAAACATCGATATCCTGAGTATCCTTGTGACGGCCGGTCTTGCCGCATCCCGTTCCGAAGCGCGCCGCGCCGTGGAGCAGGGCGGCGTATCCGTTAATAATGAGAAGATAAGCGATATCAGGGCGTCTTACGCCAGGGAGGAGATCGCCGCACAGGAGTTCATTGTCAAAAAAGGGAAGAAGAATTTCAGAAAGATTGTTGTAAAATAGGTAATTGCGAAACAAGTTCGCAGCCTTGATTCCAAATAAGGAAGCAATCCTGTTCCGCAGGATTTCAAGGATAAAAGGAGGCGGTGGCAAAATCAGGCGCACTTTAATAAGCCTTATAACTTATAAAGTTGGTAAA
>CANQIJ010000025.1 GCA_947624025.1 uncultured Lachnospiraceae bacterium
CATCATCCGGAACGACAAAGCTCTCATAGCCTTCTTCGTTGGCAAGATTCTTTAAAGACCCCTTCGCCTTGTCGGTGGTCGCGTAGATCCTCTTTGCCGCACCGTCCTTACCGTACTTCTTCTCCGCCATCTCCTTGAAGACACGGAATGCAATGGCAGGCTCCGTGGTCGTACCTGACTTGGAGATCATATTGATCGAGAAATCCCTGTCCCCGATCACGTCGATCAGGTGCTTAATATAAGTGGAGCTGATAGAATTACCCACAAAATAGATCTCCGGCGTCTTTCTAACAGATTTATCCACTACATTGTAAAAGCTGTGACGCAGGAATTCGATCGCCGCCCTTGCACCCAGATAAGAGCCGCCGATACCGATCACCAGAAGCACCTCGGAATCGCTCTGGATCTTAGCCGCCGCTTTCTTGATACGTGCGAACTCCTCTTTATCGTAATTCACCGGCAGGTCGATCCATCCCAGGAAATCGTTGCCGGCCCCGGTCTTTCCTACAAGCAGTTCTTTTGCGTCAAGCGCCAGCTTTTTCATGGACTCTACTTCATTGTCGCCGATGAAAGAAGCCGCTTTAGAATAATCAAATGTAACTTTGTCCATCGTATTTCTCCTTTTCTGTCAGACACCGTCGGTGTCCTTCCTTTATCATTTATTGCCGCCACTTAGAAGTGTAGCATTGCGCGCACGGTTTTTCAAGATGTTTTACCGCTGTCAGATTTCTCATTTACCGCATCTTCAATCAGCCCGATGATCGTTCCGACTGCGTCCCGCTGATGACTCCTGTTCATTGCGTCAATGTAGGTATGCCTGTTAAAATACAGCTCCTGAACCTTTTCCAGCAGCAGCTTGTTCGTCAGATCGTCCTCGTTGATCACGATACTGAATCCCTGCGCCTCAAAAGATTCCGCATTGAGGATCTGATCTCCCCTGCTTGAGCCCGACGGAAGGGGAATCAGAATATTCGGTTTCCTTAATGCAAGGAGCTCGCTGATCGCGTTCGCCCCCGCTCTGGAAACAACGATATCCGCCATCGCGAAAATATCCTTCATGTCCCCCTTGACATACTCAAACTGCTTGTATCCGGGCGTTGTAAGAAGCATATTATCGATTTTCTCCCTGCCGCACAGATGAACGACCTGGAAATCCTTGAGCAGCTCCGGAAGCACATCCCGCACCGCCTGGTTGACCGCCGCAGAGCCGAGGCTGCCGCCTACCACCATAATGACGGGCTTCGTATGATCGAAGCCGCACAGTTTAAGGCCGGCTTCCTTACTGCCCGAAGTCAGCTCCTTTCTGATCGGAGATCCGGTCAGCACCGCCTTGTCAGGCGGCAGCATATTAAGGGTCTCGGGAAAATTGCAGCATACCTTCTTTGCCACCGGTATGCACAGCTTATTGGCGAGCCCCGGCGTCATATCCGACTCGTGTATGATACATGGGATACCCAGCGAAGCAGCCGCGCGCACTACCGGTACACTGACGAAGCCGCCTTTGGAAAACACCACATCGGGCCGGATCTGTTTTAAATATTTTTTCGCCTCACGCACACCCTTAAGTACGCGGAACGGGTCGGAGAAATTCTTGGGATCAAAATATCTTCGGAATTTACCCGTTGCGATGCCGTAGTAAGGAATATCAAAATCCTCGATCAGCTTCTTCTCAATACCGTCGTAGGAACCCATATATGTGATCTCATATTGCAGCTCTTTTAGTTTTGGGATAAGCGCCATATTCGGCGTGACATGTCCGGCTGTTCCACCGCCGGTCAGTACGATCCTTTTGCTCATGACGAAAAAACCTCCTGATAAAAATGGACTCTGCGCTTAGTATACCACACTTCCTTCATCGTTTCCAGTATTACGGATGCGTACCGGTCCGGTGCAGGCGGCGCCGCGGCTGCCCGCTTAGCGCAGGCGGATCCTCCTGCCGGTCCTGTGTGCAATTTGTCGATGCCTAACAGCTTTTGTACCCGGGATTTTCTAATATAATATAGATATGCTGATTATTCCACATATATAGGAGGATGAAACCGTTATGTCTGCTGTCTTTTTTCAACATAAAAATCTTCTGGCCGGGATTCTTGCACTGCTGTTCTGTAGTATCATATGCCAGATCATCATAGGCGTGATATACCGCCGTCTGATCTGGGAATCGGAGCATATGTCCACGACGACCGACAAATCGCTGCAGCAGCTGAAGCTGAAATTTTCAGGATGTTATAAGCTGAATGAAAAGATCTCCAACATCCCGGTTTTTGTGGACAAGTATCTGGGCAATATAAAATGTAAGGGCATTTCCTTAACCACCTTAAAGCATCTGTCCGGCCAGCTGATGCTGCTCGCCGTTCTGGCGGCAGGCATCGGTGCATGCCTCGGGATCGTCCGGGGCGACAGATTCCTGGCCATCGCACCTTTTTACATCATCAGCTTTGCGGGACTATACTGCTATTTCGCGGTTGCCTCTTTCGTTGATATACCCGGCAGGCTCAATATCCTGCGCATCAACCTGATCGATTATCTGGAGAATCATCTGGCTAACAGGCTGGAGCAGACAGAGCTCGACATGCAGCTGATCCGGCCCGACGGCAGCGCCTCCGATAACAGGCCGGGGCCGGACACAGACCCTAAGAGCGCACCCGCTTTCTCCGTTCCGGAAATGAAAGAGCTTGAACTGCTGCTGCAGGAGTTTCTGACATAATATAACGGCGGCAGCAACCAAGCTGTGGCTGTTTGGCACCCTTTGCCGGCGAATGATAAAACGTTGAAGATCCGATTGCTATTCATACTTCTCCATGTTACAATACTTGCGGGAGAAGCTGATATGAAAACCATTAAACCTACAGAAGAAAACGTAAAGCATATTGGAAGGACCCTGTATCAGAACGGCATTCTCTGGCTGGCGCTGTCCGGGACGGGCATTGAATTTACCTTTGAAGGACGTCATCTGGATATCCTGCTGCAGGGTGACGATCATACTGCGGCGGACGCAGACCAGGCGCGGATCGCGGTGTACATAGATGACGAGTGCATCCTGGATGAGATGATCCGCGAAGCGCATCCCTGTTATACCGTCATAGAGGAAGGCGAAGCGCGCCGATGCACCGTCAGGCTGCTCAAGCTGTCCGAAGCGCCCATGTCGATCGCGGGCGTCAGGGAGCTGACCGCAGACGATGACGCCGTCATACACCCGGCTCCTGCAAAAGCCAGACGGATCGAGTTTATCGGCGATTCCATTACCTGCGGCTACGGCACGGACGATACGGATCTGACCCATACGTTCAGCACGGAGACGGAGAACGTGACCGAGGCTTACGCTTATCGGACGGCCCGTCTGCTGGATGCGGACTACAGCATGGTATCTTACAGCGGTTACGGAATCTATTCCGGCTATGTGGATGAAAGCTCGGATGTCCGCAATACTTCGGAGCTTGTACCGCCCTATTATGGTCTGGTGGGATTTTCCAGGGGAACCTATGAGGGAAAACCCGTTACCGTTACAGAGTGGGATTTCAAAAAATACGTACCCGACGTCATTGTGCTGAATCTGGGTACGAACGACAACAGCTACTGCCGCAGCCTGCCGGACCGGGAAAGTATCTTCATGTCCTGCTACCGCGACTTCATCGCGGCAGTGCGCAGCAGAAATCCCCGGGCTTATATCCTGTGTATCTACGGCATTATGAACTGTGAGCTGCGCACCTGCATGGAAACGGTCCTGCGCCGCTACCGTGAGGAAACCGGCGACTGCAATATTTCGTTTCTGGCAATGCCGACACAGACCGAGGCGGACGGTTATGTGGTAGACTATCACCCGAGTATCGCCACGCACATAAGGGCTGCCGGCATTCTGGCTGACGAGATCCGCAGGATATGGAAAAGGTAACCTCTCCGTTTATTCCAGGATCTCTTTTTCAATAACATACAGCGCGCGCTCGTTTTCTTCCTGACAGTACGCGATGACCGCATCTTCTCCTTTATCTGCGACAATGGTTGTATCGGCGCCCAGCTGTACGAAACAGATATAATCTTCTATCGTCTCCATGCGCGATGCCTTGGCCTTGCACAGATTCTGAGGGTGATTGCTGCTCTGCCGGATGATCTCGCTGCGGTAGTTTTCAAGCGCCGTCTCCACATCTCCGACATGGGCTTCCTTGGCATGAATAATGATCATCGTGTCGATATGCGCGTCCAGCGATTGTTTCTGTGCCAGAAAATCCACATACATATCTTCCGTGATGCCGGTCTTATCTTCCAGCTCTTCTTTAGACAGATCCACCTCCGGCCAGTACTGCTCACCCAGCAGCTCCTTGACGCTGTCTTTGATCCGGGACAGCGCCACGAATTTTTTTTCATCCTGAACAGAAAAGTTGCTCGCCTGCAGATCATCGGTAATCTGCTGCATCTCAAAGGCCTGTCCGTGTTCGACCATTTCTTCTTCCGGCAGCTTGCTGCCGCAGCCTGTTACAAGACACACGGCTAACGCCAGCATCCCCATAACTGTTTTTCCTGCTTTCTTCCTCATTGATCCCTCCACATGGGAGCGCATTTTGTCCGGTCCGTCCTCTCCTGCACTCCGTTTTTCCCGTATTGCGGTTTTTCGACAAACGCCCGTCAGCCTTCCGGTTGTCGAGACGGTTTCTATTTGCTATACTATATCTAGTTTCTGCCTTTATTAGAAAAATATGTATACAGGAAGGATTTCCGTTGCTGTATGTTATTTAATTCGTATCTTTTTATCTTTATATTTCTGCCGCTTACGCTGCTGGGATGGTATACGTTCAACCGCTGCGGGCACTTTACGCTCGCGCAGGTCTTCCTCGCGGGGATGTCGCTGTGGTTTTACGGCTATTTCAATGTGCACTACCTTGCGATCCTGATATGCAGCATCGGCCTTAATTATCTGCTCAGCCTTCTGCTGTCGCGGATACCGGAGGACACCATTCCCCAAAAGGACGCTGACGCGCATCCGCCCACGACCCGGACCACCGGCGGGCGCACTGCCTGTACACGCCGCCGCACCATATACCGGCGCACCGTTCTGGCCGTGGGGCTTATAGTCAACCTGGGCATTCTTTTTTACTTTAAATATTATGATTTTTTTATTGAGAACATAAACTATGTCTTCCGCACGGATTTTACGCTCAAACACATCCTGCTGCCTCTCGGCATCAGCTTCTTTACTTTCCAGCAGCTGTCCTTTATCATCGACAGATGCTTAGGCAGGTGCGAGCATTATTCCCTTGTCAGCTATGTGACATTTGTCACCTTCTTCCCACAGCTGATCGCGGGACCTATCGTTTTATATAAGGAAATGATCCCTCAGTTCGAGGACGTTTCCAGGCGAAGCTTCAACGCGGCCTCCTTCTCGCGGGGTATTTACCTGTTTGTCCTGGGATTGGCCAAAAAGGTGCTGCTGGCGGATACCTTCGCGCTGATGGCCAACTACGGGTTCGCGCAGACCTATTCGCTGGATACGGTCTCTACGATCGTAACGGTGCTGGCTTACACCTTTGAACTGTACTTTGATTTCAGCGGCTACTCGGATATGGCGATCGGCCTTGGCAGAATGTTTAATATCGAGTTGCCCGTTAATTTTAATTCGCCGTACCGTTCATGCAGCATCAAGGAATTCTGGCAGAGATGGCATATCACCCTCTCCCGCTTCTTTGTCACTTATGTATATATTCCGCTTGGCGGCAGCAGAAAAGGGCGGGTGCGGATGCTTATAAATACGTTTGTCATTTTCCTGCTGAGCGGCTTATGGCACGGCGCGGCATGGACTTATATCGCGTGGGGCGCCATACACGGCCTTCTGGTCGTGTGGGACAATCTCGGAATCGTAGGCGTCAGAGGACATGAGGGCAAAAGGCCCGCCCGTTTCCACATACCGCCCTGGCTTGGATGGATCTTTACTTTTGCGCTCTTTAATCTGTCGCTCTTTTTCTTCCGCAGCCAGAGTATGAATGCGGCGATACAGTTATGTAAAAATTTGTTTGCCGGAGGGTATACGGGTAAAATATCTGACATTGCGGCACAGCTTGATATTTCAGAGCTCTATATGGTAAGACAGGCACTGGAGCTGGCGGCGCCCGCGCTGACTCCGTACTTATACCTGATCTTTATGATCGCGCTGTTTGCGCTGGCGTTCTTCCTGGTCTTCCGGCCGAACGCATACGAACGCACGATGCGGGGAGAGCTGACGTCGGGGCGGTGCTGGATCATCTGCATACTGTTTGTGTGGTGCATCGTATCGCTGTCGCAGGTGAGCACGTTTTTATATTTTAACTTTTAAAAATGGGAGCGCGGATGAAAGTACCACATGATATGTGCTGCATGACGATGCTTGCATGGAGAGGGGAATGATATTTCTTAAGGAACCCCTTAAAAAGCATCGGCACTTAGCGAGGTTTTTTCGAGCTTAGTGTCCGTTATGCTTTTTACGGAGCGGGAGCGCGGCGACGTAGAAATATCATTCTCCCTGCATAGTATAGTAAGCGTGCCATGCGGTGATATTATCTGTCATGCGCAAAAATTACGCAAAGAACAAAGAGAAAACCAATCAGGAGAACTCCGAATATGCATAAAACAGCTTCAACAACACAAGATCAGAATAAAAAATTCCTGCGGCGGTTCGTTATACGGACGCTTTTCCTGCTGGCGGCAGTGATCGCCGTGGTTGCGGTCTTCGATCCTTTCTACCAATACCATAAACCGCTGCCGGGACTCAAGGAGGTGCTGACGGACAAGGAATATCAGTGTATCGGCACTCTGCGCCATTTTGACTATGATTCGCTCATCGTAGGATCTTCTGTTTGTGAAAATTATAACAATCATTGGTTCGATGAGGGCTTCGACTGTACAGCGATCAAGGCGATCCGTTCCTACGGCGCTACCGCCGATCTTTGTTACCTGCTGGATATCGCTTATGAGTCGCATGACCTGAAATATGTGTTTTACAATATCGACCCTTCTTCCCTGTCGGCGGATACGGAGACGACCTATGAATCCACAGGCTGTCCGATGTATCTGTATGACCGGAATATTCTGAACGACTATTCCTATGTGCTGAACAAGGATGTGCTTATGGAAAAGCTGCCGTATATGCTCGCCTACTCTCTGATCGGGGATTATGACGAGGGTGATTCCTATAACTGGGCGCAGTGGAAGGAGTTTGATCAGGATATGGCGATCGGACTGTATTCCCGCCTGCCAAAGATCAAAGAAATGCAGCCCGAAACCGCCAACACAGAAGCGCTTGCAGGCAATATCGCGCTGCTTACGGCCGAGGTAGAGAAGCACCCCGAAACCACGTTCAAATTTTTCTTTTCTCCGTACTCCATGCTCTGGTGGGATAACGCATACCGGGCCGGAGAACGGGACGCCGTGATCTATAATGAGAAACAGGCGATCGATGCTCTCCTGCAGTATAAAAATGTTGAAATATATTTCTATCAGGATGCGGAAGACATCATATTAAACCTCGATAATTACATGGATATGATCCACTTCTCCAAGGAGATCAACCATGAGATCTACGACCGGATCGCACGGGGCGATGGGCGGCTTACGCCCGACAACTATGAATCGGTTCTCAACCGGATGTACGCGCTGTCGGACAGGATCGTAGAGAAGGATATCCTTGATTATTATGCACCGTGAATCTCACCGGTCACTGCCTTCATCTCTTGAAATACGGCCTCCTACTGCAGCAGCAGCAAAAAATCGATCAAAATCTGCAAGGCAGCGCTCATCTGCTTTACGCTCGCGTCATCCCCTTCCAGGTAATGCATCACATCCAGAACGGATCCCTGCAGCAAAAACAGCTGCTTCTTTGAAAGCCGTGTGCTCTCTCCCAGCTTAAGCAGCGTCATACTGATAATATCCTCGATCGGCACTTGTTGTTTTCCGATCTTTTCCTCCTGCATCATCTCCGCCAGCCGGGCGATCAGTTCCACCGCCTTGTCTTCCGAACTCCCGAGGTCGGATACATCATGATAACAGTCATACGTCCCGCGCGCGATCTTTGTCACGGTATTTCGCGGGATATCGGATACCCTCTCCCAATCCTGTAATATCTGCGGCAGAGCTTCCTCTGTCAGCACCCCCATCTCATGCAGCTCCATTAATCTCTGGGTATCTCCTATGATCCACGGAAGCGACGGCGCACACTTGATGATGAGGTCTCTGTAAGGAGCATATATTTCCGGCAGATCGTCATTCGCCGCTATCCAGCAGTCTTTCCACACCTTAAAGGTATTGCGGATCCACATAGACTCTCCCAGGTCAGAACACTGGATCATTATCCTCTCGTTGCGCAGAACGATGATGCTTCTGTCTGCCTCTGCCAGCTTCCGAAACAGAAACGCATACAGACACCAGTTCTCCCTGTATGTATCTTTTATCTCCTGCTCAAATCTGGCTGCATCAAAGCCGGCTATCATAGTATCATAACGGTATATAGTAGCATCCATCGAAGTCGCCAGCCAGCCCCAGTCACGATAAAATTCCTGCGGCTTATCATACACAACGTTCTGATTTTGTCCGCATGTTCCCAGAAAAACAATATCGTACTCCCGCTCTTCCATGGCCGCCAGGATACCATCCAGACTTTCCCTGTCGACAAAGGCTCTGTCTTTGATCGGCCATATGTAATCATAATATCCCTGCAGGCCCTGCCCGGAAAGAATGATGTTGATCTTATCTTCGATCCCGGTGCCCGGCGCAACCCGTATATAATACAGATTATGATATCCTTCCCCTATATATTTGTCTATGATCTCTTTCGTCTCACCGCCGTCGCTGGAATCATAATAGTAAATATCTATCCCCCTGCGGTCATAATATTCGATGCATTTTTGCAAAACATCATCAACGACCTCTGCATGGTTTAACGTAGGTACGCAGGCTGCGATCTTAGCCATGTCTCATTCTCTCCTTCATCTTCTTTTACAAAGATTTTTATCGGTACTCTGTGCAGAATAATATCTTCCGGCCGTTGTTTTTTCCATAACGGTCAGACTTTTTACTCTGTCTATAGTATAAAGAATGATCTATATTTTTTCAATGGACTTCCCGCATAATTTACTGTAAACTTTTTTCCGATACAAGGGAGCTTACCCCTTCGTATACGCCCAGATATTCTTCAGCTGGGGCTTCAGCTCGCTAAACGTCCATTTTCTGGCGCTTCTGGCTATACAGTTCGGATCGTTTACCAGAAATCCGCCGCTGTCGTAGCCGTATATGACGATATAATGACCGGATGTCGTGAAATCGCCCCGCCCGACGGAACAGATAATAACGCCGCCGTTATCCAGTACCGCCGTCAGGTTTCCTGCGGCAGCGCTCAAGCTCGTCACCTGTATGCCGTACAGCTTCGGCACATCTTCCATCAGCGCCCACGCTGTCCCGGTCCCGTCCACATAGTAACCGTTATTCATGGCATATTCCGCGATCCTGTCGGGCGTCAGCCTATCATCTCCGGTCAGATAGAAAAGCGCCATCGACAGGCAGGTGGGCCCGCAGCCCGCAAGCCCGATACAGCTCTGCGTTCCATAGGGGCAATAACCCCACCGGGTATCCCACTGTAAAAAAAGCGGATGCGCCTGTCCGCATTCGTCAGCGGTCAGCCTGCAGTCCTCATCGCTCCGCTCCTCCCCGAAGCCTTCCGGATAGCCTGTCGCGAAGTCCGCCATCTCGGGATTGTTGGCAAGGGCCGACAGAAGCTCATCGGGATATGCCGCACAGTTCTCATAAACGCTTCTGATAGCATCGCTCTCCTGCGCCAGCTCTCCCAACCGTTCAAGAACTTCCTCCTCTGTGCGCTCTACAGGCTTTGAGACCTCCTGACCGCCGGCATCCTGTATCTGATCTGCGATGCTCTGTGCTTCCTCTATCTCCTGATCACCAAATATGACATCATTGTCATTTTCTCCCGCAAATGTTCCTTCCTCCCCTGCAGCGCCCGTCAGCCGAAGCACCGTGCGGATCTCCTTAAGCTGCGCATAGATATTTCGGATGCAGAGAAGCAGAATCAAAAGAAGGAGAAGCTCCAGGAACCGAAGCACCTTTCTCTTAAACCGTTTTCTTTTTCTTCTCTCCGCCTGCTGCCTGCTCATCTGTGCATTCGCGCTGCCTCTGCTCATATGCGCCCTCTCTCCGAAAGATCTGTGTGACAGGGCCAGACACAGATCCTGATCCGGTCCCCTTTTATCATCACACTGTACTTTTTAACCGTAACATCCGATTCTCTAAGAATCCTCTATTTTTTCTTAAAATTTACGGAAATCAAGGAATCTGCGACGGCTTCACTTATGGGATCGCGGCGGCTTTGCAGCCATTTTGCATGCGGAAGAGCTTGAAAGACATGCCGAACGGTTATATAATGCATGGTGAATTTGTTTTTGACCATTAACGACAAAAAGATCGGGAGGAATAGGCATATGAAACTGATCTCATGGAATGTAAACGGGCTTCGCGCCTGTGTTGGAAAAGGATTTACACAATTTGTAACGGAGCAGAACGCCGACATCTTCTGCGTCCAGGAGACGAAACTGCAGGAGGGACAGATCACACTGGATCTGCCGGGCTATCGTCAATACTGGAATTATGCGGAGAAAAAGGGATATTCGGGAACCGCTGTCTTTACAAAAGAGGAACCGCTGTGCATATCCTACGGTATGGGCGTCGAGGAACACGACCACGAGGGACGCGTGATCACGCTGGAGTATCCCGCTTACTATCTGGTCACGGTCTATACGCCCAACTCGCAGGACGGGCTGGCAAGGCTTGCTTACCGTATGAAATGGGAGGATGACTTTCTCGCCTACCTGAAACAGCTGGAACAAAAGAAACCGGTGATATTCTGCGGCGACCTGAACGTGGCACACCGGGAGATCGATCTGAAGAATCCAAAGACCAACCGCATGTACGCCGGGTTTACGGATGAAGAACGCGCGAAATTCACCACGCTCACAGAGGCAGGATTTATCGATACCTTCCGCTATTTCTACCCCGATCTGGAAGGGGCCTACTCCTGGTGGTCATACCGTTTTCATGCCAGAGAGAAGAACGCGGGATGGCGCATCGACTATTTTCTGGTATCGCAGTCTCTGCAGGACCGGCTGCAGGACGCGGTCATCTATAAGGATGTTATGGGT
Organism: uncultured Lachnospiraceae bacterium; assembly: GCA_947624025.1. GTDB lineage: Bacteria > Bacillota > Clostridia > Lachnospirales > Lachnospiraceae > UBA3282. The sequence goes on from CANQIJ010000025.1 coordinate 11,166, forward strand.
TCGGATCACTGCCCTGTAGGGTTATCGATCGATCTGTAGGATTCGTTTCTGCACGATACCCTGACGCATTTGCTTTTTCTTAAAAATAAGTCTGTCAGCCGGTATTCTGTGCGTCTTTTTACCCTTCTTGTTTTGCAGGAAAATCCCTGTGTTATCGCCCTAAAATAATTATTTATCGTAAAACGATAAATTTTTATTGACATTCACTTCCCATGGTGTTATTGTATGCTTAACAAGATGAATAGCCGGCCGAAAGCAGGCTTACCGGGATCAGGCGGTCCGCCCGCCGGGATCGATCAGAAAGGACAATAACGATGAAAGATAAGCTGACGGTATTTACCAAATTACTGCTGGACATCATGTTTTATATGGGGATCATCGTCACGGTGACACTTCCCATAAGCATTAAGATCTATGGCAGATTCAACCCTTATTTCAGGGACAATTACTACTCCCTCTGCGTTGTTCTCTTCCTGTCGGGAATCTTTGCGATCCTGATCATACGGGAGCTGCGCAGAATGTTTGCGTCTGTCATAGCGGGTGACTGCTTTATACGGGAAAACGTGTCAAGTCTGGAGCGAATGAGCATATACAGCTTCTTTATCACGGTGATCACGGCATGCCGGCTGTTTATCTACTTAACGCCTTCGGTGCTTATTATCATACTCGTATTTATCATCGCGGGGCTGTTCAGCAAGGTGCTTGCCGGGGTTTTCGACAAGGCGGTCACATACAAACAGGAAAACGATCTGACAATATAGATCGCAGGAGGAAATCATGGCAATTATCATAAATCTGGATGTAATGATGGCGATGCGCAAGAAAGGACTGACCGAACTGGCAGGCGAAATCGACATTACCCTTGCGAATCTGTCCATTTTAAAAAATAACAAAGCAAAAGCCATACGTCTCTCTACACTAAACGAGATCTGCCGGGCGCTGGAATGTCAGCCGGGCGATATTCTGCAGTATGTAGAAGACGAGGAAGAAGGAGGTTCTCATGTATCAGAATAATACAAACATTCCCTGTAACCAGAATACATATCCCAATTACCCGCAGCCTGCTATGATGGCCCAACCGGCAGCTGCCGTGAAGAAGCCTGAAGACAGCATCTATACGAAACGGATCAGAGAACATTTTCCGTTCTTTGGACTCGGCAGCGCGTTGTACGCACTTTTCTACACGTTCTGCCTGTACAAAAATGCGAGCGGTATCACATACCCTTTTTTCGTCGCAGGAACCCTTTGCTATTTCTTCTTCTCTATGAAAAAGTTAGGGGTTCCATACAAAAAAGACAGCGCCTTTTATATTGTCAGCATAATTCTTCTGGGGATATCTAACTGCCTGACCGGTTCGCAGCCGCTTCTTATCATCAACAAGCTAGGGATATTCCTACTGTCGTTTACTCTGATGATACACACAGTCTATCTTGACAGAGGGTGGAATCTGCCGAAATATCTTGGCGCACTTACGGAAATGGCCGGGACGGCATGCGCCTGCGCGCTGCGCCCCTTTAAAGACATGAGCTGTTATTTTGATGCCCAAAAACAGGCAAAAACCGGCAAAAAGAACTATGTCACGCCGGTTTTGGCGGGCATTGCCATCACAATTCCGGTCCTGGCGCTGATGACTATGCTGCTCGCAGGAGCCGATGCCGTATTTTCGGATATGCTGAGCGATATTCTTTACGCCGTCAACTTTATGACTATATTCAAGGTGTGTTTTCTGACTGTATTTGTCTTCATCTGTTCCTATGCAGTCATTTCCGCCCTCGGCATGAAAAATATCAGAGAACAGACCGCAGACCTGCGCGTTCTGGAACCGATCACGGCGATCATTGTCACGGCGGCGCTCTCCGTTCTGTATCTGACGTTCAGCATGATTCAGATCCTGTATCTTTTTATCGGCAATATGCAGCTCCCCGAGGGGTACACTTATTCGTCCTACGCAAGACAGGGGTTCTTCCAGCTCCTTACGGTATGCGTGCTGAATCTGGTCATTGTCCTTGTATGCCTGTACTTTTTCAGGGAAAACATGGCGTTAAAGATCATTCTTACCGTGATCAGCGGATGCACCTTTATCATGATCCTGTCCAGCGCGTTGCGGATGCTCATGTACATCAAGCGCTACAATCTGACGTTCTTACGGATCATTGTCCTGTGGGCGTTAGCGGTCATATTTCTGCTGATGGCGGGCGTTACGGTCTTTATCTACAGGAACAGCTTCCCGCTTTTTACTTATGGCACGATCATCGTCACCGTATTTTACATCGGTTTGTCCTTCGCACACCCGGATTACTGGATCGCCAGATATAATCTGGACCCGGCGCATATAGCCTGTCTGAACGAATATGACGTCTATGACAGTAAACGTTACCTCTGCAGTCTGTCCGCAGACGCCGCACCGATCCTGTTAAACGAAAAGACCAACCCCTACCTGCGCACGGAAACAGCCAACGGCAGCGGAAACGATGTTTTGGACTACAGCGATACCGCACAGTATACACAGCAGGACGTCACCGAGGAACTGGCCTGGCTGCAGCGTTATCACGACAAGACAGAAGCGCTGCGTGAAGATATGCATATCCGGAATTTTAATTTCTCCGTCTACACGGCGGGCAGATATTTAGACCGGACGGCACGCTATTCGTCCGCCGCTCCCATCTCGCGGATAACGCTCATACCGATAGGTATAGATAATAAGAACGCGCAGACATCCGATATCGCCTGACAGACCTCCACACCCGTAAGCCCGAGGAAACGGGGGAGCACCATGATAAGCGGCAGGAAAAAGATCCCCTGTCTCGCCGAAGATACGATAGAGGCTTTGACGCCCTTGCCGATGGACTGCAGCATCATGTTGCACATCACGACCCACGCGCTTAAGGGAAAAGCAAAGACCGAATAGCGCAGCGCCGTTGTGCCGACTGCGATAACATCGGGATCGTCCTTGCGGAACAGCGTCACAAACTGCGGCGCAAAGATGTAAACGATCGCCGCCAGACCTATAAGAACGCCGAGCGCCAGCTTCACGCAGAACCAATAAGCGTCCAGCACTCTTTTATATTTACCGGCGCCGTAATTAAATCCGCATACAGGCTGAAAGCCCTGGCCGAAGCCGATCAGCGCGGAGTTTGCAAACATCATGATACGGGATACGATGGACATACCGGCGATAGCGGCATCCCCAAACCCTCCTGCCGCATGGTTTAAGCATATCGTGGCAACGCTGGCGAGTCCCTGCCGGAACAGGGAGGGACTTCCGCCGCGTATGATCTCTTTATAAAAATACAGGCTAGGTTTAAAATTACGGAAGCGGATGCGGATATTTCCGCCTTTTGTAACCATGATCAGCAGAAAACCGAAACTGATATACTGACTGATCGTGGTTGCCAGCGCCGCGCCCGCAACGCCCATACCGCACGCAAAGATCAGAACGGGGTCCAGAATGATATTGATGACCGCACCCGACACAATACCGATCATAGCGTAGAAGGCGCTTCCCTGAAAACGCATCTGATTATTTAATACAAGCGATGCTGTCATGGCAGGCGCGCCAAACAGAATGATCCTTAAATATGCCACCGTATAGGGATAGATCGTGGGCGTCGAACCAAGCGCATAAGCGAGCGGCTTAATGAAGAAGATACAGCTTATCATAATAACGATGCCCGCCAAAAACGAAGAAAAAAATCCAACCGCAGACATCTTCTCCGCTTCCTCGACTTCGCCCGCCCCAAGCTTCCGGGAAATGTAATTGCCTGAACCGTGGCCAAACATGAAGCCCACCGCCTGCAGAATCGCCATCAGGGAGAAAACCACGCCGACCGCCGCCGTAGACTGGGTATCCAGCTTCCCTACAAAAAAGGTGTCCGCCATATTGTAGAAAGACGTCACCAGCATACTCATGATCGTCGGCACGGCCAGTCTGCAAACCAGCTTCTTCACCGGCTGTTCGGTCATATAGATCCTTTTTTCATCAATGCTTTCAAACTTCATATCACACCATCCTCGCGCTCCTGTTTTGTTTTCATAGCATCCTTATTTCAACTCGTTCGCCGTCATATAGAAATGATGATAAATACCGCCAAGCTTTAAGAGGCTCTCGTGTGTGCCTTCCTCAACAATGCCCTCCTCCGTCAGAACCAGGATCCTATCGGAATTGCGGATACTGGATAATCTGTGCGCGATGGTGATCGTCGTCCTACCTCTGGCAAGCGCATTAAGAGACTTCGCCACCTGAAACTCACTCTCGTTATCCAGCGCGGAAGTCGCTTCATCCATGATAAGGATCGGCGGATTTTTCAGAAAAACCCTGGCAATGCTGATACGCTGCTTCTGCCCGCCGGACAGCTTCACACCCCGCTCTCCCACATAGGTATCGTACCCGTCCTTGAGCGCACTGATAAATTCATGGGCGCCCGCGCGCTTCGCTGCCTCCACGATCTCCTCCCATGTGGCATTCTCCCTGCCGTATGCAATATTTTCATAGACCGTGCCGGAAAAAAGATATACATCCTGCTGTACCATACCAATATTCTGCCGCAGACTCTTAAGCGTGTAATGCCGGATATTTTCTCCATCTAAGAGGATCTCTCCCTGGTCTATATCGTAAAATCGCGGGATCAGATTGCAGAGCGTTGTCTTGCCGCCGCCCGAAGGTCCTACAATGGCTATCTTCTCTCCTTCGCGTATCTGCAGATTAAGCCCCTTAAACACCACATTGTGATCATCGGGATATTCAAAGCTGACATTCCGAAACTCGATATTTCCCCTGGGATTCACACAGGGTACGGCGCCCGGCTCATCGAAGATCCCGATATCGCTGTCCATGATCTGTACAAACCGCTCGATTCCCGTCATACCCCGCTGAAACTGCTCCGCAAACTCAATGATCCGGCGTATCGTTGCGATCAGCGTACTCACATACATTACATACGCAACCAGATCGCCCGGCTCGATCTTTCCCCGGACCATAAAGATACCGCCGGCCACCAGAAGGACCAGATACATCAGTCCGTCAAAGGCTCTTGTCGTTGTCTGGAAAAATGCCATAAACCTGTAGGTCTGGCGTTTCAAGTCAAAAAATCTGACATTGTCCTTCTCGAATTTTTCTTTTTCCTTCTCCTCGTTGGTAAACGCCTTAACGACTTTCTGCCCCAGAAGACTATCCTCTATCCGGGCGTTCAGCTCGCCGATCTGCACTCTCTGTCTGCGAAAGGCCTCCCGCATCCGCAGATTGATGGCCGTACAGGTTATTGCCATGATTGGCACTACCGCAAAGAGAATGAGCGTCAACGCCAGACTGATCCTTGCCAGGATAATAAAAGAAATAACCGCTTTGATGCCCGCGATAAAAAACTCCTCCGGGCAGTGGTGCGAAAATTCCGTAACGTCAAACAGATCGTTCGTAATGCGCCCCATGATCTGACCGACCTTCGTATTATTGTAATAAGTATCCGGCAGCTTTTGTAAATGAGCGTAAGCGTCGCGCCGCATATCCGTCTCAATGCGCGTACCCATCACATGACCCGTGTACGCCATGTAAAAATTCGCCAGCGTGTCAACGATACGCAGACACAGATACAGTGCGCCCAGACGCAGGATCACCGACACGGTAAGGGACGACAGATCATTCATGCCCGCATTGGTAATAAATCTTATGATCATCGGCAACACCAGTTCGCATATGGTGGTCAGTCCCGCGCAGAATAGATCGATCACAACAATATGTAAATACTTTTTATAATATGGAAGAAACCGCTTAAACAGCTCCCCCGCTTTATAGGATTTCGTTTCACTCTGCATATAGACCCCATTCCGAATCAAAAAAGAATTTACTTCGATTTTAACACTATTTAAAAAAATAGCAAAGGGGCTTGCTAAATATCATTCTATTTCATATAATATATGTGGAAGAGGTTTTCTTCCCTTCGCTAAACGATGACGAGTGACGGTTCTGACTCGTCGGTAAAATAAAAATTGACCGAGCGAAGATGATGTGTGACGGTTCTGACACATCGGTAAAATAAAAATTGACCGAGCGAAGAAACTTCTTGTCGGAACTGACCCTAATCGGTCAGTTCCGTTTCTTACACGGTGAGGTGTCATAATGGAATACGATTCCGTATTGTCTCTTTTATCATCTAAATTTATACAAGATTATCCTTTATCCACATATCCGGAACTAATGTATAAACTCGGGCGTCCTTATACATGCCTATTGATCGAATCACACGCCGACTATTTTATCTGTGTTCCCTTCCGCTCTTACATAAGCCATAAAAACGCTTTTTTATTTACGGATACAATTCGTTCTAAACAGACAAGGTCAGGTCTGGATTATTCCAAAATTGTTCTTATCAAAGATACCGCTTATCTCGATACGGATAGTGCGGCGATCGTTGATCAGGACGAATATACGGAAATGATCAAGAATCTTCCAGATATTGTAAAAAAAGTAAATGATTATGTAAATACATATACGGATCATGTCAAGGGAACTGTTCTTTTACATCCAAAAGCGTTTTTAAGAAAATACCAATATTCTACGCTTCCCTACTTTCATGACATCCTGAGAATATGACAGCTTAACAGAAATATTTTCCCGAACCTCTTTATGTTTTGCGTGAAATCAGATAAAATACAGATATATAGGATCCTACGGCTAAATACTGCCCCGTATGATTCTGGAACGTCATATTTTACTGTATGCATTGGGAGGTTGACTATGATCCATTCAAAAATTCTGCAGGAACAGATCACAAACAAAATATTTGACACAAAACTGAAAGACATCTACGGCGAGGAAGAAGCTGTCCTCACTGTGCAGCGTGACAGATACCGGAAGGCTGTCGCCAAATATGAAGAGCTCTTCGGCGAGGAAGATGTGGAGATCTACAGCGCTCCCGGCAGGACCGAGATCTGTGGAAACCACACAGATCATCAGCACGGCACGGTCCTGGCGGCTTCCATTAACCTGGACGCTATCGCCGTTGCAAGTACCGGAAACGGCAGCGAAGTCGAGTTTATATCGGAAGGGTACAGCCCTATCCGTTTTCCCATTGATGAACTGGATGTAACAGAAGACACCAAGGGTACGACCACCGCGCTGATCAAGGGGGTCATCAAAGGAATGCAGGACCGCGGCTACAGGACCGGCTCATTTAAAGCATATGTGACAAGCGATGTATTGAGCGGTTCCGGTCTTTCCTCCTCCGCAGCGCTGGAGTCTGTCATCGGCACGATCCTGTCGGGTCTTTATAATGATATGACCGTTTCTCCGGTAGATATCGCGATCATCGGACAGTATGCGGAGAATGTGTATTTCGGCAAGCCCAGCGGCTTGATGGACCAGATCGCATGCAGCGTGGGAGATTTTGTACATATTGACTTTGCCGATCCCGTAAAACCAGTTGTCACTAAGATAAACTTTGACATTACCTCGGAAGGATACCGGTTGTGCATCGTGGACACGAAAGGCTCTCACGCCAATCTGACCGATGATTACGCCGCGATCACCACGGATATGCGGGAAGTGTCCCGTTTCTTCGGTAAACAGTACCTTAATGAAATAACGATGGACGAGTTCATCGCCGCCATGCCAAAGCTCTATGGCAAAGTGGGCGACCGCTGTGTGCTGCGTGCCTTCCACTATCTGACGGAGGTTGAACGTGTCAGCCGTGCGGCAGCCGCATTAAAGGAAAAACGCTTCGCCGATTTTCTTGAAGTGATCCGGGAGTCCGGCAATTCTTCCTACCGGTATCTGCAAAATGTCTACTCCAACAAATATGAGCAGACGCAGCCTGTTCCCACTACGCTGATGCTCAGCGAGTACTACCTTAAGGATAACGGTGTGTGCCGCGTACACGGCGGCGGTTTTGCCGGAACGATACAGGCATTTGTAAGAAAGGAAGCCGTTGCAGACTATAAAAACTTTATCGAGGGTATTCTGGGTGAAGGTACGTGCCATGTACTCTCCATCCGCAAACAGGGAGGAATCCGGGTGCTGTAAAGCGCCCGGATTCCTCTTCCTGTGTCAACGGTCTTCCAAGTTGTTTTGATAACAATATCGCTTCTCTTAAACGATATACCTTACCATCAGAAGGCGCCGTTAATCTCCCGTCTGACATTTCTTCACCAAATTTATCAAACTTATCCATTAAAGTTTTTGGCTTTCTCGCTGCTACTATCATATCATTCACCCTCCCCTTTATATTTTCCGTTTCTGCCAACATTACCTGGTGCTGCTTACCAGACAATATTCCGTATCGCATTCTTCTCCGGTTTCAGAACATATTAAACAGATTCCACAGCAATTTTACACTTAGACTTTTCACCGATAGTCTGCCAAGCTTGGATAGCAAATATGTCTTTACTCAATCCATAAATTCGACTTCCACTATCAGATCCGTCAGCTCGGAATTAAGCCCCTTGATCAGATCGGAAATGACCGTCTGTGCAGAGGACTTGGCGCTTTTATAGAATTGGGCGTTGGACTTCATATAATTATTGAGCTTTGTGTATCCCTCATTTCTCGTTTTCATCGCCAATTCCGTTCCATCGGCGTTGCTCTCATTAAATCCTTCGTCCTTCCAGAACTGCTGTTTCGTCTGTGTGATCTTGCAATTCGTCAATTCCGGCTTAGGCACCCTGACCAATACATACTGCCGGTCGGAATCGATGATAAATTCGCTTGCCCTCATATCTACGGTATAGACGCCGTCTCCGTAGAATTCCACCCATGTCTCGATTCCGTCCTTATTATCCTCCTTGGGCACAATCACGTATTCGACATCGCTTACCCTTAAGACCTCGAGATTTGCTTCCTCTCTGACGGATGCCACTTCGATCGCTATGTTATTCGACACATGATATTTTCTCTCAGCCGATGCAAACGCCGTATCATAGAACTTGTTATAGGCGTCCTCTGCTGCCCTATCCTTTGCGCTCGCATATGCGTCTCTGGCAGACTCTGCTGCTTTGTCAACCGTTTCCGAGATTAAATACAGCCCCAAAAAGATTAATATGGCTAATACCACTAGTCCCGCAATCCGTACACGCATAGCATTCGGTGAGCATATCTTTTTCGGGTTCTTCCGCTGCTGATGCTTTTCTTCAGGGTGTGTCGGTGGGAAGCTTGATACTTCTTGAAGCCAGTTATTTTCCTCATTCATCAGCCTGACCCTCCTCTTTAAAACGCACCGTAATCTCTTTTCGGTTGCCTGTCGCAGCATTCGCAATGATATCGATCTGCTTGATAGCCGCACTCCGCGCTGTTTCCATCAAGGTTGAGTAGTTCTCCATTGTTTCTTTAACAGATTGATCTGTTTCAGCTCGCGTATTCATATATTCTGTAAATCCATCTTTTGCACTTCCGGTCCAAGATTTTTTCTGATATTCAGCCAGCTTCTCTGTGGCGCCCTCATCAATATAAATCTCCGCATCAATCTCCGGAAGAAGAACTTCGATTGTATTTGTGTCAATATCATTGATCTCTACATCCCGTAGATCAACGGAAAAAACCGCCACGCCTTTTAACATAAATAATGCCGCATAATCATCTTTTTTTCCGATCTTATTTACGTTTGTCAGCTTAACGCCCGCTTCCATCACTTCCAGATTACCGATCTGGCTGAAATGGTTCTTGATCTCGGATTCCGTATCCTTGGCGCTAAGCCCTTCTTCCTTGCCGTTGGCGACACCTTTCTCTAATCCTGTCGTAATACCGTCAAAAGAGCCAGTCACATTTCCCACGATCGTACCCGCCTTATCTCCGATACCAACGCCCAGATTTTCCGCATTCCGATAAGCGGGTATCACATACCTGA
>CANQIJ010000026.1 GCA_947624025.1 uncultured Lachnospiraceae bacterium
TGTATATCCTTGGTTGAAATAAGATTCATTACTGGTAATTAATTGTTATGGATTCTATGGAGTTTTCATTTTTTCCACAAATATTATATTTGTGATTTCTAAAATTATGTTTTCTCGTATCAGAATGAAAATTGGTGTTACACGCAGAACAGGTGAAATTAACCCCAAAATTTTCTGATGCCCCACATATATAATCTACATGGTATGCTACAACAACGCTACATGCCTTACTGGATTTACAAGTTGGACATGTTACGTATTGTGTTTTGAGTCCAGCATAGGTAGCCATGTCTCTACCGTTAGTTCCATACCTAACAGATGATTCTTCACTACATTGAAAAATACATGAATCCGTGTGCTGATGGTATTGATACTGAACGGATACATTGTCAGTCTTTTTTGCCTGTCCATCAGTCGTTCCGGCCGTATATCCGTTGTTGAAATAAGATTCATTATCACAAAAATGTAATATAATATATTTTACACACATAACATCTGTACGTCTTAGAAACAAAGGAGAAAATTATGGAAAAACTTGAAGAAAAATTAAAAGGCTATGAGCAATGGCTGTATCAACAGGAACTATCAGAAAACACAATCAAATCTTACATGTATACTGCTCGCCATTTTGTGGTGTCTTATCAAAACCTATCCGCGTACCATCTGCGGGACTATAAAAAACACCTGATAACGAATTACCGCCCTTCTACCGTCAACGCTAGAATCCAGGCGATCAACAAATTTGCAGAATACTTAAATAAAAGAAATCTGCAGCTTAAAACTGTTAAAATGCAGAACCGGTATTATATAGACAACGTAATCAGCAACGCTGAGCTGCATAAATTTCAACAGAAACTGTTAGATCATCATCAGATAAAATACTATATGATCGTCCGCACACTGGTCTGTACTGCAGCCAGGATCAGCGAAGCCTTGCTATTTCAAATCGAGGATGTCCAGTATGGATACGCGGAGATCCTGGGAAAATACGGGAAGATCAGACGGATTTATTTTCCCAAAACACTGCGGTCAGAATTATTACAGTGGTGCGATGCAGAAGGCCGGACCAGCGGATCGCTATTTCTCAATAAAAACGGCGTGACGATTTCTTCACGAGGCGTGGAAACCATGCTGCGAAGATTTGCTAAAAACTATGGCATTAATCCGGATGTTGTCCATCCACACAGTTACCGCCACCGTTATGCAATTAATTTCCTCAAAAGAAAACCTAAAGAAATTATCGCATTAGCTGATATTCTTGGACATTCTTCTATTGATACCACCAGAATCTACACCCGGCTTACTGCAAACGAACAGTATGCTCTCATCAACTCTGTTGTAAACTGGTGACGCTTCACCGCCGAAAGCTCATGTCTTTAGCTATTTTAGGCTTCGCACTCTTCCACTCTACCAGGTCAGCCTGAAAAAAAGGTTGCTTTTGACCGCATTCATAGTATAATATACTTAAAATTATTATAAATTTTTTTTTTAAATTTAAAGGTGCTCATAAGAGTGCCTTTTTGTGTTATGAAATCAATCCGCATTTTTGCGGTTGAAATAAATTGATGAAACCAAAAAGAAAGGAGGACTCATATGTCCAGTAAAAGCATTTTTCGGAACGCTGTCTATATCAATCAGGTTCCGGAGCTGACAGAAAGAGAACGAAGATATCAAAAACGAAAAAGAGATATCCACTGTTCTATGAAAAGAAAGAGCCAAAAACTGATCTGCACAGACAGAAAAACCGGTCAGAAAACAACGTGTATCGTCTTTCCGAACGGAAAGGTATACGTAGGGGATGATGTCTGGAGGCTCAGTAACCGCGCTGATTGCTGCGAGTATCCGTTTCGCGGGTATAGCAGTCTTCAGATCGCTGCGGTTGACTATGATATCCGGGAAGCGGAAGCTACTTTTCCCGAATATTCATCAAAGCCTGAGGAAGGGAGGTATGCGGTATGTGTATGAACTCCTTTCGGTATCATAACATCACTCATGATGATATGAAGAACGGTACCGGACTTCGGGTTGTTTTGTGGGTCGCCGGATGCGCTCACCACTGCAAGGGCTGTCACAACCCTCAAACGTGGGATTCCAACGGCGGACTAGACTTCACACCCTGGGAGGAAAGCGAACTCTTTGAGTGGCTTTCAAAGCCCTGGACGGAAGGCGTAACCTTCTCCGGCGGTGATCCGCTCCATCCCGCAAACCGGGACGGCATCGGGGAACTGGCTGCGAAGGTAAAACGGTTATATCCAAAGAAGAATATTTGGGTCTATACCGGATATGAACTCGAAACCCCTGAAAGCGCTGCAGAACGCGTTGCGGGTGAGTTCGAGATCCCGGAGGATCAGAAGGGGAAATTCCTGTTCTTTGACAGGGATAATAACTTTTTCGAGCTTCCGTGGCTGAATTTAGTAGATATTCTCGTGGACGGGCGCTTTGACGCCAAGATACGGGAAAAGAATGTAGCGGCAAATGCTCTGCCCCACTGGCGCGGATCCTCTAATCAGAGGATCATCGACGTGCAGGCGTCTCTTGCTGCAGGCGAAATCATGGAAAGGAGTGATTTGTAGTGGTTTCTATTCAGAAAAGTCTCTCTATCTTGGCCGAGAAATACGGATTTCAGATAGCCGAGACTAAGGAAGAGATAGGCCTGTACTGCACGGCAGCAAACGGGCATGAAAGAAAGTGGCTTTCCTACAAGAGAGCCACTGATCAGGCTCATCTCGCTGGAGATACGGTGCTGTGCAATCTCTGGTTTTCCAAGACCAGACCGGATCTTACTGCAGAAAGGCTTATGGAGTTAATACCGGACTTAAACGATGCGCTGGATATGGGCGAGCCCTATCTTCTGCGGGAGTTAATCGGGAAAAAGGACTGGGAGGCAATCGCCGGCATTGATAATGCCGAGGAGGATCCAAGATGGTCCAAAAATATATTTTAGGTAATTTGAAAGCGAGGTGTAAAAAACCCATGTTTGAACCATTCAGATGTGAAAGTTGTGCTTACGGAGTGTATGACAAAGATTGCGCAGAGTGGCTTTGCATGAAGAATGTAGAAGACAAAGATGACTGCGAAGAAAAATATCTTGAAATCTAATTTTTTGAAAGGAGGCAGGTCTTATGGATCTGAAAAATGTAGTAATTATCAAGAAAAGCGGGGTAAGGCAGCCTTTTACCCCTGAAAAAATCGTGGCGGCGGTCACGAAAAGCGCGGACCGGGCATGTTATGACCTCTCCGATGCAGAAAAAAAAGAAATCGCTGATTTCGTTTCAACGCGAATTGAAGCTTCCGGCAAATCGGAAGTTCCCATTGCCATCATCCATAATTACGTGGAGGCAGCGTTGGGCATGATCTCGCCGAAGGTCCAGAAGTCCTACATGGACTACCGGAATTACAAGCAGGACTTCGCCGAAATGGTAAACGATGTTTACACCAAGGCGAATGCCATCATGTTCAGGGGCGATAAGGAGAATGCTAATGCGGACTCCTCACTCGTTTCCACAAAAAGATGTCTGATCTTCAACCAATTTAACAAAGAGTTGTACCGGAAGTTCTTTTTGACGAATGATGAACTGGAAGCGGCAAAGGCTGGATATATCTATATCCACGATATGTCGGCGCGGCGCGATACCATGAATTGCTGTCTGTTCGATATGAAGTCCGTTTTAACTGGCGGCTTTGAGATGGGCAACATCTGGTACAATGAGCCCAAAACGCTGGACGTGGCCGGTGATGTGATCGGTGATGTGGTACTTTCTGCAGCAAGCCAGCAGTATGGTGGTTTCACCGTACCGGAAGTGGACAAGCTGCTGGCACCCTACGCCGAAAAGTCCTATAACAAATACGTTGATAAGTACGTAAACATATGCGGGATGGAGAAAACGGCTGCGGAAGCACTTGCCTGGTCCGATGTGCAGAAAGAGGCTGAACAGGTTTTCCAGGGATGGGAATACAAGATGAATACTGTGGCAAGTAGTCGCGGCGATTATCCCTTTACTACCCTCTCCTTTGGACTTGGCAGAGGCAGGTTTGAGAAGATGATCTCGATCTCCTGCTTAAAGGTACGTGCCGGCGGCCAAGGTAAGGAAGGCCGTAAGAAGCCCGTTCTATTCCCGAAGCTGGTGTTCCTGTATGATGAAAATCTGCACGGAGAAGGCAAAGAACTGGAGGACGTATTTGAGGCGGGTGTTGCCTGCTCTCAGAAGACCATGTACCCTGACTGGCTCTCCATGAGCGGAGAAGGGTATATTGCCAGCATGTATAAACAGTACGGCAAGGTGATCTCGCCGATGGGCTGCAGGGCTTTCCTCTCCCCGTTCTGGGAGAAAGGCGGTCTGAAAAAAGCCGATGATTTCGACAAGCCGATCTTTGTTGGCCGGTTCAATATCGGCGCTGTTTCGCTGAATCTGCCTATGATCCTGGCAAAGGCGCAGAACGAGTCCAAGGATTTCTATGAGGTACTTGATTTTTACCTCCAGATGATCCGGAAACTTCACCTGCGTACTTACGAGTATCTGGGCGAGATGAAGGCAAGCATTAATCCGCTGGGCTTCTGTGAAGGCGGTTTCCTGGGCGGTCACTTACAGTTACATGACAAGATCGCTCCAGTGCTGGACAGCGCTACGGCAAGCTTCGGCATTACAGCACTCAACGAACTGCAGATGCTTTACAACGGCAAATCTCTCGCAAAAGACGGCGAATTTGCCCTGGAAGTAATGCAGCACATCAACAGGCGCCTTGCAGAGTTCAAAGAGGAAGACGGCAGGTTGTACGCTGTTTATGGCACACCTGCAGAAAACCTCTGCGGATTACAGGTTAGGCAGTTCCGCGATAAATACGGCGTGATCGAGGGCGTTTCCGACAGGGAGTATGTTTCCAACAGCTTCCACTGTCACGTTTCCGAAGAACTGACCGCATCCGAAAAGCAGGATCTGGAATACCGGTTCTGGGAGCTGTTTAACGGCGGAAAGATCCAGTATGTCCGCTACCCACTCGATTACAACACCAACGCTACCAAGGCGATCATTCGCCGTGCAATGGCAATGGGACTGTATGAAGGCGTGAACATGAGTCTGGCATACTGCGACGACTGCGGCCACGAGGAATTGGAAATGGACGTCTGCCCGGTTTGCGGCAGCCGCAACCTGACCAAGATCGACCGCATGAACGGATATCTGGCTTACTCCCGCGTGAAAGGTGATTCCCGTCTGGCAGATCACAAGATGGCGGAGATCCATGACCGGGTATCTATGTAACTGATAACAAAAATAGATTGATTCAAAGAGAGTCCGCCTTCTGCGGGCTCTCATCATGGAGGAATAAAGTATGTTAAGAGAAATTGTAGGCAGCTTTTCCAAGGTGGCTGACACTGGGAAAAGCATTGTTATTGGTACTCTCGGGAAACTGGATCGGGAAAGCATCTCACACAACATTATTTTGGAGATCGCTGCTTTCTATAATCTCAACGTTATACCCGAACAGTTTACTTATCATTTCATTACGCCCGGCTGTGCAGAAGCATTGGGATGCAAGCTGCCGATTGGGAACTACAACTGCTTCCTGGAGATCTACAAATAATCGCGTAAAACCGAAAGCAATTGTTTTGATAAAAAAAGCTTGCAAAAAGCTATAAAACAGGCAATTCAAGTCAGTCACCCCACGGCTAAAGCCGGGGGTTTGGAGCGGGAAACCGTAACAAGTCCAGATTGACTACCCTCAGCCTTGTAACAAAGGCTACGTTACCGGGGAATATATAGGCACCAGTGGATGTGTGGTTCAAGTCCACTGCTCTGCGGTATGTGGTTAAACAGTCCTGTGGGGAAGGGACAGTGCTGCGTACAAGAAACCTCCGGATAACATTGGGGATGGACACCTAACGTCGGGCGGGATATTTTGTCCCGTCCGCGCATTACCCCATTTGGTTGGGGAGAAAGGATACCTTATGGTATACGTATTAAACAAGTATGGTGATCCGCTTATGCCAACAAAACGGCACGGGCGGGTCAGGCATCTTCTGAAGGACGGAAAGGCAGTTGTTGTGAAGCGCTGCCCGTTCACCATCAGACTGATGTATGAGAGTACGTCTTTCATTCAAGACATTACCCTTGGCGTGGATGCCGGAAGCAAAACGATAGGGCTTTCTGCTTCTACGGACCAGGAAGAGCTGTATGCAGCAGAGATCGCGCTGCGGACGGATATCGTGGATAATCTATCCACGCGCCGGGAATACCGCAGGGCGCGGAGAAACCGTAAGACCAGATACCGCAAGCCCCGCTTCAACAACCGGGTGCATGGCAAAAAGAAAGGCTGGCTTGCTCCGTCTGTGGAGGCCAAAATAGCGGCTCATCTGTCTGCTGTGGCATCTGTCCATAAGATCCTCCCCATAAAGGAAATCATCGTGGAGGTTGCGTCCTTTGACATTCAGAAGATCAAAAATCCCGAAATTTCCGGTACAGAGTATCAGGAAGGGAATCAGCTTGGCTTCTGGAATGTCAGAGAATATGTACTTTTCAGAGACGGCCACGAATGCCAGTGCTGCCACGGCAAAAGCAAAGATAAGGTGTTGAACGTCCATCACATCGAGAGCCGCAAGACCGGCGGCGATGCTCCCGGCAACCTTGTGACCCTGTGTGAAACCTGCCACAAGGCATACCACGCCGGAAAGGTGAAACTGAACCTTAAACGTTCGTCCTCGATGCGGGATGCGGCCTTTATGGGCATTATGCGCTGGTCGTTCTATAACAGGCTGAAAGCGGTATATCTGGATGTCCATATGACTTACGGATATATTACAAAGAATACCCGTATCCGGCACGGCCTAGAGAAAACGCATTGCGTTGATGCACTGTGTATTGCAGGGCACCCCGGCGCGTTACCTGCAGAGGAGTGGTTCTTCCAGAAGCGGGTACGCTCCAGAAACCGGCAGTTACACAAGACGACGATCCTTAAAGGCGGTGTCCGCAAAGCAAATCAGGCAGCCAGGTATGTATTTGGATTCCGGCTTTTTGACAGGGTACGGTATAAAGGTAAGGACTGTTTCATATTCGGACGAAGAACAAGAGGATCTTTTGACTTGCGATGTCTGGACGGAACGAAAATCAGTCCTTGTGCAAACTATAAGAAACTTATTACGGTGGAGAAATCCACAAATCTATTAACAGAAAGGAGGTTACGCGGCTCCTCCCCAGAGCTAAAGCACGGGGTATCTGCCGCGTAGGATTTCGATGAAAAAATGGTTTAAAAATTATATCGGATGTTCATTCACTATATTTATTCAAAATGAACCAGAGGAATGCGTATTTTGCGGAACTTGCGAAAATCCTAATACGAAAAGCGGAAAACCTCTCCAGTATTATTTTGAAGGAGAAAAGCATGGCAGCATTATACTGCCGTACAAAGATGCAAGAGCTGCGATGGGCGCTATGATTGACAAGTATTCGAGAAGAAAAGGAGAGAGAATATGAAAATATCAAGAATAATCGACGGAAATATCGAGGAAATCGAGCTTACAGATGAGGAACTGTCTGATGCATATTACGAAAAGGAGCATCTTTTTGATGTAGATGACTGTAGGCAATATGTAGAGGAACAACATGCGTGTCTCTATGGTGGTAATTCTCTGAAGGGATCCCTTCTGGATCATTATTTTGACCAGAAAGAATACGAGACGTTTATTGACGAGATGGCATACGCCGAACGCACTGGCATTGACAAGATTGGCTCAACGATTTGTATTTGCCGACGCTCATGGAAGAAGTCTTCTGGGATACATTTGAGAGCATGAACAAAATGGAAATGCCGGATAATTCCGTATCGATAAAGGGTATGTTCGAGTTCGGCTATACCTATGGTGGAATACTGCCAATTTCTTCACAAAAGATCGCATTGGAACTGTTCGATAAGATGGAAGTATTTGAATTGAATCATAATGGTTCCGAACGCTTGATTGAAAGCGAGAACAATTTCGACGGCTTTCACATATACGGTGTCCGTAAAGCCGATTGGGAGAAGTATTTGCAGAAAAAAACAAATTCCGAGTCAGAAACATACAACCCTGATCTTCAAACTATCCTTCAGGGTGGAAAGAAGTTCTGCTATATGTTTCTGGACAGACTTCGTTCAGACTGTAACTATTTTCTCGGCTGCGGAAATGCCAACGAGAAGAGTCTGTGGACCGGAGATGTGAATCAGCAGATACATATGATGGAGGACATCTACACAACTGCTTTCACTGATGAGGAAAAGCCCCAGTGGATCTCCCTGGAGCAAATCCGTGAGTATCGCGTGAAGATGCTGGAAGCGCTGAAGAACAAAACGAAATAACTACAAAGCCTCGCCTTGCGGTGGGGCTTTTCTTATTCCATAAACCAATCATTGTCACTCTTCTCTTCCATCTGCTTCATACGCCGATAAAACGTGGCCTTTGAGATGCCAAGCATTTCCCAGATTTCTTTTGGTCCGCTTCTCTGCAGCATTTCCTTTACTTCGCCAACTGTTAATCTTAGATCATCCGTTTTTCTTTTACGTCCTGCGTGGCGGGTTGCTTTTTCCTGCACCGCAGAAGTATCAAAATTAAATTTGATACTGTTCTGCACAGGAAAATACTCTAATTCTATACCAGAAACCGCCAGAACATCCCGGAGTCTGTTTATGACCTGCTCTGTCTCAGGCATTTCTTTAATCTTCAGGGTGTAAGACTCTCTCATACCGCTTTCAATCACTCTTTTTCTAATTTTCTTAGCGCATCCTTCGACGTATGGCTATCAAAAATCCAGTACATCTGGCTTTCTACATTTTCCTTAGTTTCTTCGTCTACTTCAGCCTCGTCCAGTGCCAGACTGACATATCCCCGGATAATATCATTGAATGAGGAACTGTCTGCCAGAATACAAATATCGTCTTTGTCGCAGGCAGCAAGGAACTCATAAATCCGGATATACTTGTCTGCTATCTTGCTGTCGATTTTTCCCCGTTTTACCAGAGTTCTGTAGCTGTCCGCTAAAATCGAATATCCATTCATTTCATCCATTGTGAAATCCTCCTTTTTTGTAATTATAGCAGATGGAATCATTTTTGGAAATAGATAGTCTCAAATTTAATTATGAGACTTTCCACTTCGATCTATGCCGATTTTTATTGCATTTTTCTCCCAATCGTGTATAATATACCCATAAATATTATTAATTTGATCATTTATTAATTTTAGCAGTAGAACATGCCGTTCCGCTGCTTTTTTTGCGTACAAAAATAATCCGCTTCGGCGGTTGAAATAGACACTATCAAAAAAAACAAAAGGCTTAAAGCCAAGAATGGAGGAAAATCATGAACTTAGTAAATTTCGACAACGTAACATTTGCTGGAAGACTGGCAAATATGCCTACAATTTTCAGTTCCATGCAGAAGGGCTCCGGGTATGTACCGTCCAAGTATTATCAGGATCGATACAACAAAGGGGTTGTTGTGAGAACGATGGATGTCATCTACGAAGTGCTTCGGATTTACAAGGGAAACACTTTTGGTTCCCTGATTTCTGCTTACTGTGCAGAAACCAAAAAGGGGTACATTGCGGAGCTTCAGACTGGCACTGATGTGCTAGTCATCCACATTCTCCGCAAGAAAGATGGCACATATTATTGTAAGGCATCGTCTATCGACGAAAACGATGTCGTTACAAAGGTAACGGCTGACAACTGCCCGCTGAAGGTACTTGTCATGCTGGGACTGATGCCACTCTTTCTCGCGGATCAGGAAGCAGCAAATATCTACTCCGCCATGTCCGATTTTCTGGAGTGGGACGAGAATGCCGACGACTGGATGTACAACAACCACATCCTTGACTTTGCTGTGTTGCTGAACAGATTCAGCAGTAACGTGGAAGCAAGGCTTACTTTCACGATCCCGGAGAAGATCGAGATCGACACAGACAGCTTTTCCATGCTGAAACTGGCCGATCTGGAGGTGGATATCGTCAAGGAATATATGGGAACACCCAGGAAGTTTCGGGCAAAGGCCACTCCTGCTGCTAAGGCGGCTGAGGAAAAAGAAAAAGCCTCGGATTTTGAAGGAAAATACGCTTACTCTCAGCGTGAGTTTAACGAGGACGAAAAGGCGTTGGTTGCAAAACTGCCGACTGGCTACATTCTCCCGGAGTTTGTTCCGGAAATCTGTAATTATTTCCAAAAATCAACAGCTTTCCCGGCTCCCATGCGTGTTGCATACCTGATTGGTCCTGCCGGAACCGGTAAGACGGAAGGCGCAAATGCTATCTGTGCAGGTATTGGTTTACCTATGAGTCACTATACCTGCAACCCCAACACAGAGATATTTGATTTTATAGGTCAGGTATTTCCGAATGGAGAAGATACTGCTCTCTCCTACGAGGCAGTAAGAAAAGAACTGAACCTTCCTTCCACGGAAGATATTGTGAATGATCCGTCATCTGCATATCGGCTTTTGTATGGAAAAGAGCCGGAAAACTACCCTGATGAGGGGCAAATCATAGTAGACATGATGGAAAAAGTCATGCAGCACATTTCCAAGATGGGCGGCGGCAAGGCGTTTACCTACGTCGAATCCGGACTGATCAGAGCTGCCCGTATGGGTTATGGCTTTGAGATTCAGGAAATCGGCTGTGTACTTCGTCCCGGTGTAGCAGTTGGCTTAAATGCTCTTCTGGAAACAGGGGCAAACAGCTATATTACCCTGCCGACCGGCGAGGTAATAAAAAAACATCCGGACTGCACTCTTATTTTTACGTCCAACGATGAATACGATGGCTGCAGTAACTTAAATCAGTCTGTTCTTGACAGAATGGCACTGGTATACCGGATTCCAAACCCGCAGAAGGAGGTCATGAAGACCCGCATCATGTCCAGGTTAAATTTTCCGGACGTTTCTGTACTTAACAGAATGATTGATGTGATCTACGACCTTTCAGCAGCGGCAAAGGAAAAAGACATTACAGACGGCGTTTGCGGCTACCGTGCGCTGGAAAACTGGTGCATGGCAACCATGATCAAGGCAATGGATACGGGCTGCATCACAGATGCAATCGTGTACCAGACCGCGATCAACACCGTCATGAACAAAGTGTCACAGCACGAAGAGTATGTGGAGGAGCTTATGAGCTGCCTTACATGCCAGTTTGCAGCGCCCAACAATATTTAATTTGTGTCCATCGGGCAGAAAGGAGATATATGCATAAAGGAGACATGATCAAGGACTTTCGTAAGAAAGTCCTTGAAAAGAAGAAAGACGTAACAGATCAGGAAGTATTGCTCTCTGACTACTGCAAGGTCTATTTTGAAAATCTGGTAGAGGCTGTCACCAAGCAGTTCAACCAGAAAATAAAACTGAATATCGTATGGAAGCCCGATGAATGGGTTGCCTACGCCACGAACAGGCTCGAAGTCATGCTCAACATGAACAACGAGTATGTTGCCGGCGGCAAAGACCGCGTGGATAAGGTTGTCCTTGCAAAAGGAATTACCATCCACGAATGCGGGCATCTGCTCTTTACGGACTATCATCTGATGAAGTCCGCCATAGAGGTCTTCACGAATAAACAGCAGCTTTTTCCAGCGCCAAAATGCTCCTCTTACGAGGAATGGATGACGGATGCTGCCATTATGGATCCCGGAACTCTTGGTGAGTGGTTTCAGGTGTGGAAGCGCCTGGAGAATACCATCGAAGACGGCTTTATCGAGTACAAGCTGCTCGAATATCTGCCCGGTGAAGGCCAGTGCCTCTACCGCTTACGGCAGATGCAGCTTGAAGAGTTTGAATCCGTAAAGGTGATGCGGGCAAAGGGACTTTCCTCTCCCGCGATCCTGTTCAACTGTATCCTGATGTTAGCCAAGTTTAACACCGTACTGATGGATGAAGATGACGCACAGGATCCTGCGGTGAAAGCGCTGCTGGAGAATTATGATCTGATACAGGAGGCAGTTCGTACGGATAAGTCCTACAACCGCGTGAGGCTCATCAATGAGCTCTTCTGCAACCTGTACCATTTCCTGAAGGAGGATAATGAGGAGTATCCCGATCACGGTGATTCCAATTCTTCCGATGCAAGCACTTCTGAAGACTCTGCATCTTCTGGATCCGATTCCGAGGAAAGTTCCGATGAAACATCGGAGAAAGATGATGAGAAGAAAGAAGAGAATGAAAGCGGCGAGTCTAAAGACAACCCTTCCGGTAAAGACGCCGGAGAAAATAACAAGGAGAACGGCAACAACGGCTCATCTGAAGGCGCTGAGAGCCCGTCTGAGAGCGAAAATGGCGGTGATAACCAGTCTGGCGAGGAAAATACCAACGGAGGAGATTCTGAGGCAAATCAGGGCTCTGAGAACGGCAATTCCACAAGCAGTACAGGGAAGAACTCCTGCTCTCCTGCTGATCTGTTAAACCAGTCCCCGGACGGGATGAATGAGCAGATCGACACCGGGACGGGTTCTGTGCTGAATGATAAGAATATCAGCCAGAAGTCCTACCAGCCCGCCAGAAACCAGTCAGAAAAGCTGGACAGCATGATGAAGGGATCAGAGGATGAGCAGACTGCACAGATCCCATCTCCCCAGGACAGGCGCCTGGTGGACAGCATCGAAGAGGATATTTCCGCAAGGGAAGTCCTTGAGGAAGCAGAACAGAACCTGGCTGCAGAACTGAAAGAGGATGCAGAAAATTGTGATTTCGGTCCTATCAATAATGGCATTTCTATATCCATCAAAAGACAGGATCCATCCAATGAAGCCGCAAACGTCTACAAACGCATTATGGAAGAGGAAGGATTTCTGGTGAAAAAAACCTTCAATGAGCTGCGGAACCGGATCAAGGATCAGCAGCAAGGCGGTAAGATCAACGGGATGTACAACGGCAGGTATCTGGATCGGAACAACCTGTACCGGTACGATATGCGGATCATGTGCAAAAATGATCTGCCGGAGGATATTCCCAACATGGCAGTATCCATCCTGATCGATGGATCCGGCTCCATGGACGGTGAAAAGGAAAGAAATGCCAGAAAAACAGCCCTTGTGATCTACGAAGTGTGCCAGGCACTTCATATTCCTGTTATGGTATATAGCCATAACGCTGCAAGTGATGTATCTCTTACAGCCCTGGCAGACTTCGGATCTGTTGACGGACAGGACAAATACCGTATCTGCGACTTGAAATCCGATTGGGGAAACCGGGATGGCATGGCACTCCGCTTCTGCTCCGAACGGTTATCTAAACGACCGGAACCGGTTAAAATCCAGATGATCATATCCGATGGACTTCCCAGCGCATATTTCAGTGACGCGGAAGGCCGGGCCGATATACGAAACGTCCTGATGGATTTTTCCAAAGTGGGCGTGAAGTACATGGCATTCGGCCTTGGGGATGACCAGGAACGTATCATGGATATCTATACACAGAATCTTTCCGCGAAAGTAGCTGCCAAATTTGTTAAGACAGATGCTCCGGAGGACCTCCCGAAAGCATTCGTTAAAGCACTGAAAGACTTAATCAAGGTCTGACATTTAGAAAGCCCTTTCGAGGGCTTTCTTTTTTTTTCAAAAAATGGTTGCATTTGTTTTTCAAACTTTGTATAATATACACATAATAATTATTAATTTTTGATTTTTAAATTTCAGTCCTCCATGAGGATTGTTTTTTTATGAAAATAATCAACCATAAGGTTGTTAATATAGATGAAACCAAAAAAAATCAAAGAAATCCAGATTCGGACAGAACTGGTAGAAGGAGAAAAAAAGATGAATAAAGTAATTTTGATTGGACGTTTAACAAGAGACCCCGAGGTCAGATATTCCCAGGGAGATAATCCGATAGCGATTGCAAGATACTCCCTTGCTGTCAACCGTAAATATAACAGTAATAACGGTGAGCAGACTGCGGATTTCATTAACTGCGTAGCCTTCGGAAAATCCGGGGAATTTGCGGAAAAGTACCTGCAGAAGGGTACTAAGATCGCAGTTGTCGGACATATCCAGACAGGCAGCTACACGAACAAGGATGGGGTCAAGGTGTATACCACTGAGGTCAATGTCGAGGAACAGGAGTTTGCCGAGAGCAAGAACAGTTCCGGAAATAATGACGGCGGATTTAATCCTGCACCCAGACAGGAGCCTGCAGCATCCGGCGACGGTTTCATGAATATTCCGGACGGGATCGACGAGGAACTGCCCTTTAACTAAAAATCAAAAATGTAGATGAGTTGAACCCAGCGCTTTTGTGCTGGGTTCTCTTTTTCAAAGGAGGTTTATTATGCTTAACACGGATAATTTTGCCCTGCTTCAGGGAGTCATGCTGGAAAGCATGGCTAAAGAGATCAATAAAAAACTGCCGGAGTCCGACCAGATCGGTTCCTCAGCGGAGGAAGTTTTCAAAAATCTGACGTCCATATCTGAAACGGTAGTGGACCGGTCCTTTGGAGAGGATAACGGTTCCTACGACTATATGCCTTTACAGTATAAGTCTATGGTTATGCGTTTGGTTGCTCCGGAATACTGTCCTTCCGTCAGGACGATGCTGCTTAACGATGAAGGAGTCTATGCAGAAGCATTTCTTTTCCTGTCACCGGAAGATACCAAACCGGTTGCTTCAGGAAAGATGTTTGTTTCTTTTTCTTCTGTAAGAGAGCGGTTTCCGAAGGATGAAACTCAGAATCTCCGGTTTTTCACAGAGGAACTGGCCAAAGGAAGCGCCTTATCCAAAGCCTATGAAAAGTTTGGAATCGGATCGTGGTTCAAACGCAAATTTACTTCGGACGATAATCCTGACAAGGTACTCTCCGACCTGGAGAGCCAGAATAAGGTGCAGCCGGTAACGGCATATGACACGGAGTCTGGAAAAACTACCCCCGAAACGGAAGCACCGGTTCCTGCACAGGAAAGCACACCTGCTCCGGCTCCCGAGGCCGAGAAACCCCAGGCGCCTGTTAAACCTGCCAAAGAGCCTGCCAAGGCTAAGGCTGCTAAGGCTGATACGCCTGCCGTACCGTCCGAAGCGCCTGAAGCAGACAACGATCTGCAGGTGACGCTGGAGGAAGCCAAAACAATGAAGGCTACTGTCGGCAAAGCTGCTTCCATGGGGCTTACGCTCGGCGAGACTGCTGAAAAATTCCCTGGCAACATCCTCTGGATGTACACCCAGGATGTCTCTGCAGAAGAGAAAGCCGCTCTTTCTGTGATCGCGAAAAGCAATCCTAAAATCAGCGATCTCTTCAAGCAGCGCGGCGTCGCACTGTAATATATGCTGCCACTCTCCTTTTCATCGGGGAGAGTGGTCTTCCAATAATCTTCCCTCCAGGGTAGTTAAAAATAGATAATTTTATGGAACAAGGATAAGTTTTGGAGCAAGTCATAAAAAATTAACACTTGTGGAGAAATCCACAAATATATTAACAGAAAGGAGGAATCGCGGCTCCTCCCCAGAGCAAAAGCTCGGGGTTCCCGCCGCGTAAAATTCACATGGATAATTTTCCCTTTGATATTAGGGATGTCCTTCGTCTGGAAGGCATCAGTTATCAGTCTGGTCGTAAAGAGGTCCGTGTAAAATGTCCGGTTTGTGGCGGCAATACATTCGCCAGAAACTTAACCATCAATCTGGAAACAGAACACTTTAACTGTTTTGCCGGGTGTGGGTTTAAGGGACGAGGAGCCACTAACTTCTATGCTTACTTGCACGAAATTTCGTCCAAAGAGGCTTATGAGAATATCATGAACGGGCTTGGGATTTCCAAAGATAAACCTACTCATGAAATGAAAACCAGGGTGTATGAACCCATTAAGGAAGAACCCCAGGCAAAGGAAGCTTCTGATGAGATCAAGGATAATACCTACAGTCACTTATTCTCGATCCTTCAGTTGTCTGAACGCCATAAGCAGGATCTTCTGGAACGTGGATTTACCGAGGAAGAAATCCATCTGTGCGGATATGTCTCATATCCCCAGGCAGTTGAAAACGGCATTACGAAGGAATTGTTCTCTATTCCGAAGAAACTGCAGGCACAGCAATGTGAGCTGCTTGGTGTTTCCGGGTTTTACCGGACGAAAAACAAAAATGTTTGGACCATGCAGAATAACCGGGGAGGTATTATGATCCCTTACCGTGATTTCTATAACAGGATCACGGGGATCCAGATCAGAAAAAATGCCGAGGATATTGTGCGGGATCCCGAAACCGGAAAGATGGAAGGAAAATATTTTTCTTTTTCGTCGGCAGGCTACAAGGACGGCTGCAAAAGCACGGTTCAGGCACACTATGCCTGTGATTTTGAACTGGATAAGGAAACAAAGTTACAGCACCCCTTGATCAAAAATGGCATGATTGCCATTACAGAGGGAGCTCTGAAAGCAGAACTCTCTTTTCGGATTTCCAATATTCCTTTTATTGGGATTCCCGGCGTGACCAGTTTTGTTCCTGTGCTGCAGAAAAACATTCCCCTGCTGAAGAGCATCGGGGTAAACACAATAGCAATAGCCTATGATATGGACCGGGTTACAAACATTAACGTGACCGAAGCACTTCATAAGGCAAAGCTCTATATTAAGTCTCAGGGCATGAAGGTATTAGAGCCTACCTGGTCCAAAGAAATGGTTAATTTCGATGGAACACACCAGATGATCAATCCGGCGACTGACTTTCTTTTTACAACGGATGATCTTTCCAGTATGCTCAGAAAAGAGAAAAACTCTTCCACCGCGAAAGACTTTGTGACAGATACACTATCCCGCTGCGAACAGATCGGACGGAAAGAAATCTTTTTTGCCGTGCGTAACAGTGCTGAATGGAACGAAGATAACAAAGCGCTTTTCAAGGTTCTTGAAGAAAAGTGCAAGAAGAAAGAAATGACCTGCAGACCTGTACTGTGGTCATTGAAGCTGAAAGGTGTAGATGACTACCTTGCCTGCAAGAAGCGGAATGTGGACTACACTACAAAATAATTTTGGGGAAGCGCCGTATTGGCGCTCCCCTTTTTTGAAAAAGGAGAAAAATATGAAAGTCGAATCGATTGAACCCAGGACGAATTTGAACGAATGCATTGACTGTAAGGCATTCGCAAGCCTTATTCTGGATCACGAGTCGGAACATGGCGTATACTGCCGCATTCTGATCGAGGACTTGATGCATGGCGAAATTTTTGCAAGAAATCGGGCTGAGGCTATTGAAATGTTTCGGAACAACGACTATTAAATCGGTGAAAGGAGAAAAAATGGCAAAAGTATCATTTGCACACAAAACAATAGAAAAAGCTAGAAGAGACTGTGAGGAACTTGCAAGAGAATATGATGTTCCCGTTTCTTCTGTAGTCTGGATTGGCGACAACAAATATATTGTTGTCAAAGACGGAAACGAAATCAGAATATAGAGAGGTGCTTTTATTGTTTAGTAGTTCAACTCGTGCGGTCATTTTGGTATAATAAAGACAACAATACAAGAAGGAGAAAAACATGAACAAAGGAGATATTTATATCATAAAATATTTGCACTATGGAAAGCAGATCGTTGCAACTTTTTATGAGGAGGCAAACGATGTCTACTTTTTTAGTAATGAAAAGGATAAGTTTTTTGGGGTGTCAAAAAAGGCTATTAAAGAAAAGGAAATAGCACTGGAGTTGGCAGAGGAAGGATAATAGGATGAAAAATATTCACATGACCTAAAGGCCATGTGAATATTTTTATTGCTTTTATTTTCTTATCATTGTATAATATACACATATAATATTATTAATTTAACCTTTTTTAATTTTAGCAGTAGAACTTGCCGTTCCGCTGCTTTTTTTGCGCTTAAAAATAATCTTCCTTTGGGAAGTTGAAATAGAAAAACCACAATAAGGAGGTGTTGTTCAAATGGCACACATGACCAAAAAGAAACAGGCAATTCGGGAGAAGAACAACCTGAAAAGAGCCTTTTCCCCGATTAACACAGGCACAAGATGTATGGGATTTGAGAGCAATAATGCCCGCAAAGCTGCCCTGCACCGTTACCTGGCAAACTTTTAGAAAGAGGTGAAAAATATGAATACGCTTAAGTATACCGGAATCTACGGCACACTGCAGAAAAAACGGGAAAAATATCAGCCGATCGCTATCGGTGACATTCGTACCATTTCCGATGAAGAATGGGCAAAACACTGGCGGCAGCACGGCTCCGGCTGGCGTGATCCCAGACCAGAAAATATCCGCTACCTGAAAAGAGCTTACGGCGGATCAGATATGGGAACCCTGATGGGAGTATCCCACTTTAAGTCCCGGCTGGAATTGTATCATCAGAAAGCCGGGTTTGTTAATGCCATCGAACGCGAGGGAAACGCAGATGCGAAGGAACTGGGCCACTTGTACGAGGTGCCTACGGCGCTGAAATATCATCTCATCCGGAGAAAAAACGGCGCGAAAGTTACCCTTTATCTGGATGGGAAAACCTATCTGCCGGACGGCAGCATCAAACTGAATCCCGATGGCACCATTCATAACACGCCGCTGTCCATGCAGATGTTCAGAGACGGCCGCATGATTACGCCCACGCCGGATAACGTACTGGGCCTGAAATACCCTTGGGCACTTGTCAACTGCGATGCATTTATCGTAGAAGACGGCATAGAGGGAATCCTGGAGATCAAAACCACATCACCCAGAAATTTCAGTGTGATCGAAGACTGGAAACGTGGTATTGTACCGCAGGCATATTACTATCAGATCGTCTACTACATGGCGGTTATGAACGTAATGTTCTGTGATATCTTCTGCTCCTGGGACCAGACACTGGATGGATGCGCTATGATCCGGGTTTACCGCGATTATGAGGTAGAAGAGAAACTCTTCGCCGCTATCAACGAGTTTGATGAGTATGTAGAGCAGATGATAGAGCCCGATCCGTCTTTTGACGATCCGGATCTGTTACTCTCCCACTACTATGAACTGTTTGGACCGGCAACAGAGGATGCTCCTTTCGTGGAGTTACCCGAGAAATTCCGCAGTGTTGTTGTCCGTGCGATTGATCTTGACAATCAGATCAAGGTCGCAGAGGAAGAGGTAAAAAAACTGGAAAAGCAGAGATCTTCTATCTATGCAGAGTTGTATCCAGTCTATAAGAACTCAACCTACGGCCAGTTTGCATTGGATGAAACTCATACCGTGGGAATCACCCTGAAGACACCCATGAAGCGGGCAAAAATGGATGAGGAACGGTTTAAGAAAGACTATCCGCAGATGTACGAGGCCTGCAAAGTTTTCTCTTGTACAGAACTCGGCAAGGTTGACGCTAAGCTTAAGAAAGAATATATGCTTCCGGCGGAACCTGACACAGAGGATAAAACAAAACTGCCTTCTTTCACGATCAAGGTGAAGGTGGCAAAAAAATAGGAGGTAAGGTTATGAATGAACTGAAATTTGTTCTCGTAGAATCCAGAAAAATCCTTGATATTCTC
>CANQIJ010000027.1 GCA_947624025.1 uncultured Lachnospiraceae bacterium
GATACATGTTGTCTGATGGAGAGGGGACTGCGACTGAATCCGTGGGGGATCCTTCGGTTTATAACGGTGCTTGCAGCTGTATCGGCGGCATGGTTTTTCCTGCGCAGCTATTTTCTTTTTCTGGCGGTTATCGTTACCGTGTGCGGGCCTGCCGTATCGTTTCTACTGCTGTGGTCGCAGAAGGATGCGCTCTGCGCACAGGCTGTTCTGCCGGGCGACAGGGTCGGCAGGAACACGGATTTTGTCTGTGACATATTCGTACATAACCGCGCCTGGTATACCGCTTTTACGGCAGATATCACTTATTCGTGGAGCAATCTCTTTACGGGCTATACAGAGCGGACCAAACGGCGCCTGTGGGTGGCACCCGGAGAGGGGAGCCGTATCAGGCAGCAGATGAACAGCAGATTTGCCGGGAGGGTCGATGTCTGCATAGATGCCTTCGAGGTCTGTGACCTGTTCCGTATATTCCGGCTGTGCGGATGCAGAAGAATAGATGCGCATACGGTCGTGTGGCCGGCGTTTTATGAGACAGACGAGGAAGACGTGCGCAGCATCGTGGACGGTTTTCCTGAGGAAAACGAGCTGAATAAAAGCGGGATCAACTTTGATCCCGACTATGAGATACGTGAATACATTCCGGGCGATGAATTAAAGACGATCCACTGGAAGCTGTCGGCCAAGAAGGAAGAATTGATGGTCAGGGAGAGACTGGCGGCGGGGCATGACAAGGTCAATATTCTGCTTCCTCTTGAGGAAGACAGGAACGTCAATGACGGTCTGATGGATTCTCTGTATGCGCTGGGGCGGCTTATGCTGCATAAAGAGTATCCGGTACAGCTATATTGGCCGGGACGGGTCGGTCAGTTGCAGAGCTGTTTTCTTGCCGAGGAGGGAGAACTGGAGAATCTGATCGGCGAGATTTTGAGCGACAGCGGCATACACCGTCCGGGCGAGGCCCGGGCGCGGATGTCGGAGGAGCATCCGGGAGAAGCTTACATACTTGTCCGGACAGGGGTATACAGAGGTGCGTATATTCGGTAAGAAAAAAAGAGAAGCACAAACCGCTGAGCTGACTCTTGTACAGGTCAGCGAGAGTCATCCATATCATTTTGGGGCGGCGCTGGCGAAGGCGCTGCTGCTTTTCATGCTTGTTTACGGCGCGCTGGGCGGCTTCCTGTCGGCGTTTGAGATCGACTATGACAGCGGGCGCTGTATCGTTGTTCTTCTTGTGCTTTCTTTTCTGGTCAGCGCGGTATATGAGACCGGGGTCAGATGGTTTACCAATCTGGTGAGCATACTGCTTTTCGGAATCTATCTGTATATGGCAGTCTCGAAATACTGGGCCATCAACAGCGGATATTATGCCATTCTGAACACTGTGTATGAGTCGGCAAGAGATTATCTAGGCGTGGAGAGCGGTATAGAATATGTGGTTGCCGAAGGATACGCTACCGTTACGGTATTCATAGCTTTTCTGGAAATCGTTGCGGTTATCCTGCTCAATATCGTATTGCAGAACAAATGCAGCCTTTTTAAAGTGGTCCTGCTGACGCTGACACCCTGCGTGATCCCTTTTTATCTGGAATGTTCACCGAAACCGATCTATATGATCTTTCTGCTGGCGGGATATCTTTGTGTGGCGGTTTTACAAGGTGTGAATGTACGGTCCGGGATGACGCGGCAGATGCGGTATGTCCTGCCGTTTGCCGTTGTGTTTGCCGTCTGTATCATACAGGCGGTATCCCTGCTGTTTCCCCAGCAGCGCTATGAAAGCGTTGTGCCCAAGAATGCTCTTAAGGCGGCGTCGGAGACGGATATGACGCGGCTCGCGCAGTACGGCTTGTCTGCCCTGCTCAGCCGGAACAGTGCGGGTGCCGGGATGAGCGGCGGCAGATTGAATAAAAACGCCGTGATCATGCCGACTTATGAAACCGTCCTGAAGGTCAGATATACGCCCTATGATTTTAAACCCGTATATCTCAAGGCGTTTACCGGAAAAGATTATCTGGGGGATCTGTGGACGCCGGCGGACGATGGGCTTCCCGACGACGGCGCCATGCTTGCGAGTGTGGAGAGCCGTGCCGAAAGTTATCAGGCGCAAATAAGCTTAGGCACCGCGTCGCAGAATACGCAGCCGTCTCAGAGCAGAGGCGTCATGGAGATCGAAGCGGTCGAAGCGGAGAGCGGCGCTGCGGACAAGCCATATGAATATAAGCCCTATTATACTTACTCCGGTCAGAGTGATCCTGAAGGAAACGTTTTTTCCTATGTATATTATCCTGACGTATATCCTGTCAAGACAGCAAACCAGGATATACCGGACGCCTATCTGGAGGTGCCGTTACGGTGCCGGGACGCGGTTGCTCAGATCTGTGAAGAGGCGGGATTCCACGGTACGCAGGAGGAGATCGCGGAACAGATCACAGACTATTTTCGGGACGAATATTCCTATACGCTGCGGCCGGGATATTATTTCGGCGATCCCGATTATATCAGTCATTTTCTGTTGGAGAGCAAGCGCGGTTACTGTATGCACTTCGCATCTGCCGCCACGATGCTGTTTCGCAGGATGGGGATCCCGGCGCGCTATGTGGAGGGCTATGCGTTTTCCTATTATAATGTGGTGGAAAATGGTGAACTGGTGGAGAATGCGCGATACAGCGATTATTACAGCGGTTACGCGCCCCTGGGCGAGACGGCGCTGATCGAGCTGGAGATCCCGGATGCCTATGCCCATGCCTGGGTTGAGATCTATGTGGACGGCAAAGGCTGGATCGTTGCGGATCCTACCCCGGCACAGGATTCACAGGAGGAAACCTCTTCTTTTTGGGATAATTTTATCAGCCAGACGGGTAACGGCTCCGGCGCAGACATCGAGGACAGCAATCTTGGGAACTATCTGGAAGGGACGTTTAGCGGCGCGGCGTATATACTGTCGGCGGTGGCAGCGGCGTTGCTTGTCTTCTGGATGTGCAGACGCTTGGCACGGCTGTATCGGGAGAGTAAACTGTCCGGTCGTGAGAGGGTACGGCTGGAGTACGGACGGCTGCATACGTATCTGTGTAAAAGATCCAAAGAGTTCAGGCGGCTACGCACGATAAGGGAACAGATCAGTTGGATCAGAGAACACAGCCGCGCCGTGATCGATCAGGAGCATGAAGAGGCGCTGTACCGGGTGTATTTTGCCGAGAATGACGGCTGCGACAGCGATGAACTGAGGCGGTATATAAGGCGTGTGAAAAGAGCGGTGCGTTTTGGCATATGAACCGGCCGCGCAGACCATAGACCGGGATATCGCAGTTCCCCTTATTGACAACATTTTTTGCTTTTGTTACACTTTGTATTACTTACTTAATATATTACAGCAGCATTTATTTTGTGTCATATCATATAGGACAAGGAGGAAAACGATGAGATTTTTGAATGACAACGGGGCGCTGGTCTTTTACCATCAGGGAGAGATGACCAGGATCGAGGCCTGGGGCAGGGATTCGTTTAGGGTCCGTTCCACCATGCTTGGGAAATTTACCGGAAATGTATGGGCTTTGACCGAGAAGGTCAACGAAACGCAGACACAGATCACGATCGGTCAGGAAGATCACTGGGTGGGAGACGGAACGATCGATAAAAAAGAGATCGCTGCGATCGTGAACGGCAGGCTCAAGGCAGTGGTGAACTTTGCGGGCATTCTCTCCTTTTACCGGGACGGCAAACTGATCCTGCGCGAGTATTACCGCGCCTATGACGGAACCTTGTCGAGAGAGAGCCGGTGTCTCAAGATCGTCGGCCGCCAGTGGAAGGGCATTATCGGCGGAACCGATTATTCCCTTAATGTAAAATTTGAAAGCAATGAGGGTGAAAAGATATTCGGCATGGGGCAGTATCAGCAGCCCTATCTGGATCTGAAGGGCTGCACTCTGGAGCTGGCGCAGCGCAACTCCCAGATATCCGTTCCCTTTGCGGTATCTTCTCTGGGTTACGGTTTCCTCTGGAATAATCCGGCGGTCGGTCAGGCCACCTTCGGAAAGAATTACACGGAATGGATCGCGCGGTCAACCAGGGAAATGGATTACTGGATCACGGTTGCCGACGGCCCCAGGCAGATCCTTGATAACTATACGCAGGCCACCGGGCATGCCGATATGTTCCCCGAAGATCTTATGGGCCTGTGGCAGTGCAAGCTCCGTTACAGGACGCAGGACGAGGTGCTGAGCGTTGCCCGTCAGTATCAGAAGGAAGGCATTAAGATCGACCAGATCGTGATCGATTTCTTCCACTGGACCGTACAGGGGGATTGGAAATTTGATACGAAATACTGGCCGGATCCCAAGGCGATGGTGGATGAGCTTCACTCTATGGGCATCAAAGTCATTGTATCCATCTGGCCCTCCGTGGACAGAAAGAGCGAAAACTTCGAGCCCATGATGGAAAAAGGACTTCTCATCAGGACAGAACGGGGCGCGGCGCAGACCTATGACTACCAGGGCGACTGTGTGGAGATCGATCCTTTCAATCCGGAGACGAGGAAGTATGTGTGGGAGACCTGCAGGAAGAATTACTATGATCTCGGGATAGACGCCTTCTGGCTGGACAATTCCGAACCCGACTACGGCGTATATGATTTTGACAATTACCGTTACTGTGACGGTCCCGCGCTTGCCATCAGCAATATGTATCCGCAGATGTACAGCCGGATCTTCTATGATGAGATGAGCAGGGCCGCGAAGGGACCTGTGGTGAATCTGCTTCGCAGCGCGTGGGCGGGCTCTCAGAAATACGGCAATGTGGTGTGGTCCGGTGATGTGCCCAGTACCTTTGAAGCCCTGGCAGACCAGCTGCAGTGCGGTCTGAATATGGGTCTGGCGGGTATTCCCTGGTGGACGACCGATATCGGAGGCTTCATGACGGACGATGTCAATGATCCCGATTTCAGGCAGCTGCTGATCCGCTGGTATCAGTTTGCGGTATATTCCGCAGTGTTCCGTATGCACGGAGACAGAGGCCCCTATAATATCCCGCCTCTCGATGACAGGGACTGGGGCGGCGGATACCTGCACACAGGCCAGCCAAACGAGCTGTGGAGCTATGGAGAAGACAATTACGCGATCATGAAGAAATACTATGATATCCGTATTTCCATGCATGACTATATCAGGAAGCTCTATGAGGAGGCTCATGTGAACGGCTCGCCGCTGATCCGCACTATGTTCTATGAATTTCCGGAGGATGCAAGGTGCTGGGAGATTCAGGATCAGTATATGTTCGGTGATAAATATCTTGTGGCTCCGATCCTGCATCTGAACGAGTATGAGCGCGAGGTGTACCTGCCGGCGGGAGAGTGGACGCTGACTTCCACGGGAGAGAAGTATCACGGCGGCGCCGTTGTCCGGGTGGACGCGCCGATCGAGTATATGCCGGTGTTTGAGCGGGCATAAAGTGATTGTAATGCATAAAATTTTCGAGAATTTTCGGGAGGGCTTGTAAGATGTGGACACGGGCAGAGTTAAAAGATAACGCCAAAAAGTTTTTCAGGTTCAATTACTGGAAGATGGTGCTGGTGTCGTTTGTGCTGATCATTGTGAGCGGCGGCGGAGCAGGAGGAGGCGGTATGTCAACGGCTGATTCGGAGGAATTTCTGGAATCCACGGGAATCGCTTCGATGCCGCAGGCACAGCTGATGCAGTTTGTGATGGGCTTCCTTGTGGCCTTTACCGTTGTGATGGTGATCGCATTCGTGATGTCAGCGTTTCTGTTTAATCCGCTGATCGTAGGCGCGCAGCGCTTCTTTGTGGTCAGCCACTACAGGAAAGCCGAACTGGGCGAGATGGGATTTGCCTTTTCCAACCGGTATATGAATATCGTTAAAGTCATGTTCTTAAGAAGCATGTACACTTTTTTCTGGACGCTTTTATTTATCATACCGGGCATTATCAAGGCGTATGAATACCGTATGATCCCCTATATACTGACGGAAAATCCGGGCATTGATTTCAGGGAAGCGTTTGCCATGAGCAGACAGATGATGGATGGCAACAAGTGGGATGCGTTTGTGCTGGATCTGTCATTCCTTGGATGGAATATCTTAAGCGTATTTACCTGCGGCATACTGTCAGTCTTCTATGTGAATCCGTATATTTACATGACGGATGCGGAGCTGTATGTCGCGCTTAAGGAGATCACCTACGGCGGGCCCGGCGCAAATTATTATCAGGATCCGAATACGAACCGTCAGAGCTGGAACGGACAACAGTACCAGAACGGGAATCAGCAGTACTGGAACTGAACGATCTGCGGTCGGGATAGAAGAGGGACTTCGCGATAGGCGGGGTCCTTTTTTTGCACAAGGAATAATATTTTCGTTGCCGTCAAAGGCGGATATTTCGTCATGAACGGCAGCCTGCGGATATAAAGAAGGGTGTCCGGCCTGCCGATAAATATGATAAAGTATCTAGGATATCGGGTATCCGCAGCATGTCCGCAGCGGACATATCGATGGGCAAAACGGATTTCGCCCTTTCGGACAAGGAGGTTATCTATATGAAAATGCAGACAGTTTCGGATCGTATGCAGACGGTCAATGTGAGCGGCGCGGCGCACGAACAGCAGGAAAAGACGCAGGCCAAAGGAGAACGGACTGCCGATGCAAAGCGGCATGGCGCTGTCAAAACGATTTTCGCGGGCAATCTGGGGATCGGGCTGCAGAACGATCCGATCATGCTCAAAAAACAGCAGGCGAGAAAGCAGGCGCTTCAGATCATCGGCGACGCATGGGATGTGGACAGAAGGTTCGACCGCAATGTGGCGGATTACAAGGAGAGGATCAATGAGCTGCATGCGCTGCGGGATGAGAATGACGAAGAGATAGCGCTGCGGGATGAGTGGAAGGAGGATCTGCGAAAAGAGTACGGCGTGCCGGAGGATTCGCAGGAGCAGAAGGACCTTGAACTTTTGGAAAAAGCGGCGGAGGCGAACCGCCTGAGCAGTCGCGGAAACAGGAAGCCGGTCACGCTCACCGAAGAGGAGAAGGAGAGACTTGCGAAAATTCAGGAAAACGGACTTACCGAGTACCAGCAGCGCTGTATGAAGTTTAAGGGAGAACAGGGGCGGTTCGAGGCAGAGAACGATGAGCTGCTGACGGAAGAGCAGGCATACAACGCCGCTGTGACGTCCACCCGGCTGGCGCGTCTCAAGAATAATGAGATGGTGAAAGCGCAGAAGAAGGCGGATATCGTGATGGAGGCGGCAAGCAAAGAAGTCATCGGCATGCTGACGGACGAGGCGAAGGAATTCGTGGACGAGAAGCTCGAGGAGCAGACGGAGGAAGCAAAGAAGAAGGCCGAGGAGAAAGAGGAACAGGAGGAGAAGAAGGACCGTCTGGAAGAAAAAGCCGAGCAGCTCGAGCAGAGGATCGATGCGTCGCGGGAACGGAACAGGCAGCAGGAGGAAGAACGCAAGGAGGCGAAAGAACGCGCCAGAGAGGAAGAAGCGCTTCTGACTGACATGATGGAAGCGGGCGTTGGCGGGATCGGCGCGACGACGGAAGCCAGGTCCGAGATCAAGGATATGCTGCATAAAATGAATCTGTTGGACGAAGATATCAAGGGAAGCATTGTTGAGGCAAAGCTGGAAGCATATTCATAACGAAAGCATATTCGCCGGTATACGCAAAATATTCGTGACAAAAAGTGCGTATTTCATGACAAATAAAAGAACATCTGCCGCAGCTGTGCCGATATATACACAAATAGACAAAAAAATGGCATCTGACTGGGGATATAGGAAGTATGAAGATTGCGGTTTGCGACGACGAAGTAAGAGGGAGAGAAAGGATTCAAACCTTACTTGAGAGGGAGTTTTCTCAGGCGCAAGTTTGCGGATTTGATTCAGGGATGAAGTTGATCGAAAGCGTTAAGGGCGGATACCGGCCGGACATTGTTCTGCTTGATATTGCGATGGATGGGATGGACGGGATGGAGACCGCGAGGCGGCTCAAAGAGATGACGGAGGCGATCCTGATCTTTGTGACGGGTGTCCGTGAGCAGGTTTTTCAGGCATTTGATGTGGGCGCCTTCCACTATCTGATGAAGCCGGTGGATGAGGACAAGCTGACGGATGTGCTGCGGCGCGCCGGTCAGGAGGTGGCTAAGAAGAACGCCTCCGGCTATCTGCTTGTGAAGGCGAAGGGGAGTCATCATAAGATCCCCATAGAGGATATTCTGTATATAGAGAATAACGGCCGCAAGGTGATCCTGCATACCAAAACGGAATGTCTGGAATACTATGAACGAATGAATCATCTGGAGGAAGTGCTGGGCGAAGGTTTTTACCGCTGTCACAGAGGATATCTGGTGGCGCTGTCTGCCATAAGCGGCTACGATCATGACAGTATCACTGTGTACGGCGGCGATAAGATCTATCTGGCGAAGCAGAAATACAGCGAGTTTGTAAAGCTGTACTGCAGATTCTTGAAGGAGTAGCGTATGAGGGATTTGGTGCTCGATCTGGCGGAGTACTCGATACGGGCCGCGCTTTTATTGTATTTGTGTAAGGATATCATTCTGTTAAAAGAAAAGTATCGTTCCGTGGGAAAGGTGCTTTTTTTCTTGCAGGCATTTCTGGTAAGCTTCTGCCTGTCCCATTTTCATGTACTCAACAGGCTGCTGCGCGACGAAGAGAATATGCAGAACATCAGCAGCCACTCGATCCTGAGCTTGATCGTGGTCTTCTTATGCAGTTTTGCGGCAATGGATATCTTATACCAGGGAAAGCGGCTTGCCAAAATATATCTTCTGTCGGTTTATTGTACGATACTGGAAATGGTACGGTTTATGCTGCACAGTATATGGCTGTTTATCACAAACGCCTGTAATATGCGGATGTACGACCGGGCCGTTGCGGGCGAGATCGATGTGGACCAGTTTGCCAGGTACTTAGGGCAGATACAGTTTTGGGGAATGCTCATCTTCAGCCTGGGGACCGCTCTGTGCATGTATACCGTCATCCGTCTGTACAGACGATATCAAATAACACTTGTTACTGATATAAGCAGAGAGGGTCTGCGCTTCCTGATGCTGATTCCTGTGATCGGCACGGTCCTTGATATCACCTGGCGTATCCTGTTTTATTATCAGAAAGGCGCAACGATCGAGTTCCTCTACGACAGGCATGGGAGTATGTATGTAGTCATACCCCTGGTCTCTGTGCTGTGTCTTGCCGGCATCGTCCTCAGCAGCCGGATCTATGCCGAACTGCTGCACTCTGAGGAACAGAAGAACAGCCTGCTTTTTTACAAACAGCAGCTTACGGATATGACCGAGCATGTCAGGGAATTGGAACGGCTGTACGACGGGATCAGGGGCATGCGCCATGACATCAATAACTATGTGGCGGATATGGAGCAGCTGCTTTACAGTGAATCCGGGAAAGGACGGATGTCTGAGCATGTGCAGTCGGAAGCGCGGGAATACCTTAGAAATATGCAGAACGCGGCCTCCGCCCTGTCGCTCCGTTTTGGCACGGGCAATCCCGTCACCGATGTGATCTTAAACCGCAAATGGCACATATGCGCACAGGAAAATATATTGTTTGGAGGAGAATTTATATATCCGGCGGGGCTTATGATCGAGGCGTTTGACCTGGGGATCGTCCTGAATAACGCGCTGGACAATGCGATAGAAGCCTGCAGAAAGATACGGGACGACGGGCGAAGAGAGATCAGCTTCCGCGGTTATGAGAAAGGCCCGATGTTTTTTATTGTGGTCGAGAACAGCTGTGACGGCTCGGCGTTACGCTTCAAAGACGGAAGGATCAAGACGACTAAGGCAGATGAAGCAGTACACGGACTCGGCATGAGCAATATGAAACGCTGTGTGGAGAAGTACTACGGAACGATGCAGTTTGAGGCGGCCGGGGATAAGTTCACGCTGACGGTCATGATGCAGGGAAGGGAAGGTAGTCCGGATCAAAGAGGCGGCGAGGCTTTGTGACAAAGCAGCTCAGATCGAAGCAGCAGGGTTTTGTGACAAAAACGGCGGGATTGGTTACAAAGGCCTGTATTTCGGGCGGATAGGTACGATATATCTGATGAAGGGAGGAAGGGCTATGAGGATCACAAGAAATTATATGAACGGTCTGCTGGGAGGAGATAACAGCCCGGAAGGGATGAATTCTCTGCTGATGAAGGCTTTGAGCAGAAGCAGCAAGGGCCGGAAGACAAACCGTGCGTCCCAGCTGCTTAATTCCACAAACGACAGGAGCAGGCAGCTGACCCGGAATCTGGCAACTGCAGCTCAGTCGCAGAAGTTGTATTATAATATGAAATACCACGCGGGACAGGCGCAGGATTATGCGAACCGGCTGACGGATACGGGAGAGGATTCGATCTTTCAGAAGGCGCGGGCGAGCGGCGACCCTTCCGAGATTCTGTCCTGCGTCAGAGGATTCGTGAGCCAGTATAACGCCATGCTTCAGACCCTGGAGGAGGCCGGTACACGGACGGACAGTAATTATCTGACGCAGCTAAACAGCATCGCACGGATGAGCAGCTTCGAGCTGAAGGACTGCGGCGTGACCAGAAATGCGGACGGAACGTTTACACTGGATGAGCAGAAGCTTCGGACGGCGGATCTGGATACGCTGGCCCGGACATGGAACGGCAGCGGTAATTTTGCAGGCCGCACCTTAGGCTGGCTGGACTCTGTCCAGGCGTCCGCCGAGAGGAATATGGATGCACAGGCAAGCAGCGCATACAGCAATCTCTTTAACAATTACGGAAACAGCGGCAATTATTTTAATTTCTTCCGATAGATAAGTTCCCCCGCAGTCGGTCATGAGGCCTATGCGGGGGCAACATATCGTTTGGTCATATATTCTGATTCTGTTATTTCATCAGATCCGTTACTCCTGTCAGAAGAAAGCGGATCATTTATCAGCCTTTACTTCTTCATAAGTTTTGATGATGCTTTCATCCGGCGCGGCAGTCAGTAAAGAAACTACAATGTTTATGACAAGCGCAACGAGGAAAGCCGGAAGCAGCTCGTAGATGGCGAATGCGCCGCCGAGTCTGGCAATGCCGTACTTCCATATAAAGATCATGGCGCCGCCCGCGATCATGCCGCAGAGTGCGCCCCATTTGTTGGAACGCTTCCAGAACAGCGCGCACAGTACGATCGGTCCGAATGCG
Organism: uncultured Lachnospiraceae bacterium; assembly: GCA_947624025.1. GTDB lineage: Bacteria > Bacillota > Clostridia > Lachnospirales > Lachnospiraceae > UBA3282. The sequence continues at coordinate 11,186 of CANQIJ010000027.1, forward strand.
GCGCCGAAGCCTGCCCATGCGAAGGATACGATCTCAAATATAGAGCTGTTCGGGTCGGATGCAAGAACAATGGAGATCACAGATATCACAATAACGGTAACACGTGCAATTTTAACAGATGTCCCGGTATCCAGTTTCTTTTTGCCAAAATCCTGAAGCAGATTCTGTGAGATGCTGGAAGCGGCGGCAAGAAGCTGTGAATCCGCTGTGGACATTGTAGCCGCCAGGATACCGGCCAGGATAACGCCGGCGATCAGCGCGGTCAGCACATTGTGACGGCTCAATACGGAGGCGATCTGTACGATGATCGTCTCGGAATTGCTGCCCTCAAGAACAGGGATCACAGATACCTTGGACATGCTGTAACCGATCACACCGATGAATACCGCGATCGCCATTGAGATTACGACCCAGACGGAAGCGATCCTTCTGGAAAGCTTCAGTTTATTTTTATCTTCGATCGCCATGAAACGCAGCAGGATGTGGGGCATTCCAAAGTAACCCAGTCCCCACGCCATCATGGATGCGATGGACAACGCACCGTAGGGAGCGCTTTGTCCCGTCTCCGCAACATGTGTCTGAACCATGCTCAGATAGCCGGGAAGCTCCTGCGCGTTTGCTATAACAGCGTCAAGGCCGCCTGCGCTGCTGACACCGAAGATGATCACTACAAACAATGCGATGGACATTGTGATACTCTGGATGAAGTCTGTCGTACTGACTGCGAGAAAACCGCCTAGTGTACAGTAGAGAACGATGATCGCCGCGCTTAAGATCATTGCCGTCATGTAATTGATTCCAAACAGCGTGTTAAACAGCTTGCCGCATGCCGCAAAGCCGGAAGCAGTGTAAGGGATAAAGAAAATAACGATGATGACCGCAGATACACAGGTCAGTATGTTTTTATCATCCCCGTAGCGTTTGGAGAAAAAGTCCGGAAGCGTAAGCGCGTGGACCTTCTGTGTATAAACGCGGATCCTGCGGGATACGATCAGCCAGTTGACGTAGGTTCCCACGGCAAGACCGATAGCAGTCCATCCGGCGTCCGCCAGACCTGACAGATATGCCACACCCGGAAGACCCATGAGAAGCCAGCTGCTCATGTCGGAGGCTTCCGCGCTCATCGCGGTAACAAGGGGGCCTAGCTTACGTCCTCCGAGATAAAAATCCGATGCGCTCGAGTTGGTCCTGGAGAACCGAATACCCACATAGATCATTACAAGCAGATATGCTGCGATTGCAATACCGATACATACTTGTGATATCATTTCCTATACTCCTCTCATTCGTAGTCTGTTTTTTACCTATTGTATTATATACAGTTTACGGAAGGATTGCAAGGCATTGGAGAAAGGACGGCATATCAGCTAAGAAGTGATTGAAAGCGGTGTTTGATTTTGCTATACTGAATAAGAGATTTTCTGTTAGGATGGATGTTAAAGGCAGGAATCGTTGTGGATAAGAATGACAGTGTGATCAATAAATTGCCGGAGGCGTTCTTAGAAAGAATGAAGCTGCAGCTCGGCAGTCAGTATGACGCGTTTGCGGCAAGCTATGACAGGGAGCGGGCATACGGGCTTCGCTATAATCCCCTTAAGACGGACCGGGAAAGCTTTTTGCGGGAAATGCCTTTTTCCTTAAGGGCGGTGCCCTGGGCGGAGGAAGGATTTTACTATCAGGCGTCAGACCAGCCGGGCCGGCATGTGCTCCATGAAGCGGGCGCCTATTATATACAGGAGCCAAGCGCCATGGCGGTCGTGCCGCTGCTCGATCCGCAGCCGGGGGAGCGCATCCTGGATCTGTGCGCGGCGCCGGGAGGCAAGAGTACGCAGATCGCGGGCAGAATGCAGGGCAGAGGGCTTCTTGTTTCCAATGAGGTCATCCCTTCGCGGGCAAGGATCCTGTCGCAGAATATCGAGAGGATGGGAGTGGCCAACTGCGTTGTGTGCAGGGAATCCCCCGACAGGATCGCGGCGGCTTTTCCGGCATTTTTTGACCGGGTGCTTGTGGATGCGCCTTGCTCCGGCGAAGGAATGTTCCGCAAGGACGATACGGCGATAGCGGAATGGAGTCCCGAAAATGTGGCCATGTGTGCGGCGAGGCAGGCGGACATCCTGGAGCAGGCGGCGATGGCAGTGCGTCCGGGCGGCACTTTGGTATATTCCACCTGTACCTTTTCCCGGGAGGAGAATGAGGAAGTCATCGGGCGCTTCCTTGACGGACATCCGGAATTTTCTATGCAGGAGGATGATATGCGGCGCCTTTGGCCCCATTTAACAGAGGGAGAGGGGCATTTTGCCGCAAAACTGTATCGGAAGGAAGCGGCGGAAGGCATACCGGAGAGACGGGGCAAAAAGCCGTCGCAGATACCCCGCAGCGCCGTCACAAGAGAACAGTGCGAGGCTTTTTTTCAGGGCGAGCTGGGGATCACGGCTGAGGGGATAGGATATCTCATGAAAGAACGGGTGTTATTTGAATTCGGAGAGGCATTATACCTTATGCCGGAGCAGATGATTCCGTTAAAGGGGCTTCAGGTGGAAAGACCCGGCTTGCAGACAGGCTTTCTGGAAAAGGACAGGATCAGACCTTCTCATGCGCTGGCGATGGCGCTGCGCCCGGAATATACAACCAGGTGTTATGATATGACGGAGGACGAGGCGGCGCGGTATCTGCATGGCGAGACCTTGACGGTCAGCGCGGGATTAAAGGGATGGTATCTGTTGTCCTGCCGGGGATTTTCAATGGGATTCGGCAAGGCGTCAGGCGGGCAGATGAAGAATCATTATCCGAAGGGACTCAGAAGACGGCAGTGACAGTGCCGGGATGCAGAAGGGAGAGAACACAATGCAGGAATGGCTTAAAACAGCGGTTTTTTATGAAATATATCCGCAGTCCTTCAAGGACTCGGATGGAGACGGCATCGGCGATTTTAACGGTATCACAGAGAAGCTTGATTATATTGCGGATCTGGGGTGCAATGCGATCTGGATGAATCCGTGTTATGATTCACCCTTTAAGGATGCCGGGTACGATGTGCGCGATTACAGGAAAGTGGCCGAGAGGTACGGAACGGCCGAAGACCTGCAGAGGCTCTTTGAACAGGTACACGCACGGGGAATGCACATATTGCTCGATCTTGTGCCGGGGCACACATCGGAAGACCATGAATGGTTTCGCATGAGCGGACGGGAGGAGCGAAATGAGTATTCCGACCGGTATATCTGGACGGACAGCTGGTTTGAACGGGCGGAGGGCTTTCCCTATATTGCGGGAGAACGGGAGCGGGACGGCGCCTATATCATCAATTTCTTTAAATGCCAGCCGGCGTTAAATTACGGGTTCCTGAAGCCGAAGGAGCACTGGCAGAAGCCGATCGATCACCCCGCATGCCTTGCCACGCGGGCGGCCGTCGTGGACGTAATGTGTTACTGGCTGTCGATGGGCTGCGACGGTTTCCGCGTGGATATGGCGGATTCTCTCGTTAAGAATGATGATGAAGTAAAAAGCGGCACCTGTCTGGTGTGGAAGGATATGTTTGCGAAGGTGCATGAGAAGTATCCGGATGCCGTGTTTGTCTCCGAGTGGAACAATCCCGCATCGGCGATCGGAAGGGCGGGCTTCCAGATGGATTTTTTCCTGGACTGGACCGGAAACGGGTACAATCTGCTGATGCGTGATTATGACGGATCGGGACGTGATGACAGTGTTTTCAAGGTAAAGAGCCGAAGAAGCATCTGCGATTTCCTGGATGAATATCTTCCGAAATATGAAGCGATCAAGGGGGCGGGACTGTACTGCCTGATCACGGGCAATCATGATACGGTCCGGGCGGCGTACAATCTGGACGAGCGGGAATTGAAGCTGGCCTACTCATTTTTGCTTACCATGCCCGGAGCGCCGTTTATCTATTACGGCGATGAGATCGGTATGCGTTATCAGAAGCTTCCCGGTAAGGAGGGCGGTTATACGCGGACGGGATCGCGCACACCGATGCAGTGGGACGGCGGCGTCAATCATGGCTTCTCCGGGGCGGACGCCTCCCGGCTGTATCTGCCGACAGACTCCGCGCCGGACGCGCCTACCGTGGAGAATCAGCAGGCCCGCGGCGATTCCCTCTATCATACGGTGAAGGAGCTTCTCAGACTCAGAAGGGAAGAATCCGCCTTCGCAAGGCACGACAATCTGAGGATCGAGGCGGCGGAAAGAGGTATGCGCAGCTTCGCTTACAGCAGGGGCGGCCTTATGATGCTGTGCAATCCGTCAGACCGTGCGGAGACCCTGCCTGTTGATCTGACCGGGTATGAACGGATCTACGCGGTCGGAGACGGCTGCCGTAAGGAACAGGGCTGTCTGCTGGACGCGCAGTCCTTTGTGATCTTCCGCCGATGATCTTTTGCGATCCGGCGCAAATAGCCCTTGTAAAATGATTTTGGCTGGAATATACTAGATATAGGTCTTCTTTTTTGACAAAATACCTTAAATTGTGTCTGGGAGCGCGCTATATGTTATTTTCCAGTATAGGATTTCTGTTCCGGTTTCTGCCGGCTTTTATGCTGATATATTTGATCGTCCCTGCCAAATACCGTAATCTTGTTTTATTGGCAGGGAGTCTTATTTTCTATGGAGTCGGAGAACCTTATTTTGTCCTTCTGCTCATTCTTTCCATACTGGTTAATTATGCCCTCAACAGGTGTATGTTCCGACAACCGCGTTCTATGCGGCAGAACCGTGAGAAGAGCGCGGGGCGGTATCGTAAGGCGGCGCTTGCCGCGGCGCTTACAGTGGACTTCGGAATGCTTTTCGTGTTCAAATACTGGGATTTTGCAGCCGATACCGTCAACCGTGTGTCGGGTCATGATTGGATGCCGCTTCTGATGCTGACGCTGCCGCTGGGGATCAGCTTCTATACCTTTCAGATGGTATCCTGTCAGATCGACTGTTATCGCGGTACGATAGACAAACCGGCCGGGTTTGTGTCATTCGCAGCGTATGTGAGCATGTTCCCGCAGCTGATCGCAGGTCCGATCGTGCGGTATGATGAAGTCGCGGCCAGGCTGCAGAGCAGGAAGATCTCGGTCAGAAATCTGGAGAATGGGCTTAAGCTGTTTACTGTCGGTCTGGGGTTGAAGGTGCTTTTGGCCAATCAGATCGGTACGCTCTGGAATACGGTCATGTCCGCCGGAGCGGGGAGCCTTCATCCGGCAGTGGCGTGGCTTGGCGCGGCGGCGTATTCTTTTCAGATCTATTTCGATTTCTGGGGCTATTCCGTGATGGCGATAGGGCTGGGCAAGATGCTTGGCTTTAAAATACCGGAGAATTTTAATACGCCGTATGCGGCGCGTTCCATCTCGGAGTTCTGGCGCAGATGGCATATCACGCTCGGAAGATGGTTTCGCGAATATGTCTATTTTCCGATGGGCGGCAGCCGCAGGGGACGCCTTAGAACGGTATGGAATCTGTTTGTTGTCTGGGCGTTTACCGGACTGTGGCATGGAGCTGACTGGAATTTTTTGCTGTGGGGGATGCTGTTTTTCGTGATCCTTATCATAGAAAAGAATACCTATGGCAAATGGCTGGAAGGCACAAAGGTCCTGGGCCACATTTATACCCTTGTGATCATCCCGGTTACATGGGTGGTCTTTGCGGTCACCGACCTGGGGCAGCTTCGCGCGTATCTGGGAAATATGTTCGGGATACATACAACGGGGATTTTGGCGGGGATGCCGCAGCTGATGCGCTATCTGCAGGAATACGGGGTCTTACTGGCCGCCTGTATCCTGTTTATTACACCGTTTCCGGCTAAAATATACCGTAAGTACAGGGACCGGTGGTATACCGTCGTGATTTTGCTGGCAATCTTCTGGTTTTCTGTTTATGAGCTTATGATCGGCAGCGATAATCCGTTCCTGTATTTCCGGTTTTAGGATATGCAGGGCAGGGAAAAGCAGGGGATCATGGCTGTGTCCCGCAATACAGGATACAGGATACGATACGGGACATGGATAGAGTATGATAGAGTACAGAAAACAATGTTTGGCATCTGATATGCCAAAGGACAGGTACAGATGAAGAATGATGATGTGAAAAAGAGAAAAGGAACGAAAACGCATAAGATAAGAGCGTGGGGTGAAACTATATATAACTGTCCGTATTTGGCGGCGGTTATTGTCACATCGGTCATGGTAATGATCTGTTCTGACGAGCTCGGTATCAGGTCGGTCATGAAAGAGGTACATGCGCAGATCGAAACAATAGCAGGTGGTGTTGCAACGCATATAGAACCGTCGGATCAGCCGGGTGCACCCGACAAAACGATCACAGAAGATGCGGAAAAACAGGATCACAATGATGAAATAGAAAATGAAAATGAAGGAGAATGCAAGGACAAAACAACGAAAGGAAATATACAAAAAGACGATATAACAAATAAAAGCGACCATAAGGCAGAAGGCGGAAGCACGGATCCGATAAAAGAGGCAGACAGTAAAAACGCGGAAAATACTGGGAAAATGGAGAGGATATCCGAAGACGGAAACAATCGGGACGCGACAAAAGGGGTGACACGTTTTCAAACTTATGTTCCGCAGGAGATAGACTCCTATTATTACTCTGATGCAGGAAAAATTGCATTGACGACAGAGTACCCGTACCGAAAGGAGAACACAAGTTATTTTAATGACGCCGCTTTCCTGGGCGACTCGAGGACTTTGGGTATATCGGATTATGCCGGACTGGATGAAGCGGACTTTTACTGCGATAGCGGAATGACGATCTATAAGATATTGGAGCCCGAGGGCGTGACATATCAGAAGACGGGAAGCAAGGTCGATCTTTCCCAGGTTCTTGCCGCTAAGCGGTATGGCAAGATCTACATCATGCTGGGAATGAATGAACTCGGATACGGCAATACGGGGATGTATCTGGATCAATACCGCGAGGTGGTGGAGCAGATCAGAGAATGGCAGCCCGATGCGATCATTTATATTATGGCGAATCTTCATGTCAGCAGGGAGAAGAATAACGTCGAGACGGAGTTTAACAATATCAATATCAATGACAAAAACGCGGCGTCGGCGCTTTTGGCCAACGGAACGGATATTTTTTATCTCGATGCCAATCCGTTGTTTACCGATGCGGACGGTTACTTAAATTCCGAGCTGACCTTTGACGGCGTCCATTTATATGCGAAGCATTATGACGTATGGAAGAATTTTCTGCTGGAGCATGCGGTGGAGGCGGCGCCCACAGAGCAGAACGGGGAAACCGGGAATGCGCCTGCCGGGGCCGGCGATGAAATGATCGGTGGAACAGCTGCCGGAGCGGACGGTGAAACGGCTGTCGGGTCAGGTGCAGATTGAGGGGAGAGAGCGTAAAGGATGGAGGAAATACGTCTTAATAAATATCTGGCTTCCTGTGGGGTCTGTTCAAGACGGGATGCAGATAAGCTGATCGGGGAGGGCCTGGTCACGGTAAACGGGCAGGCTGCCGCTCCGGGAATGAAGGTCACTGAGCGGGATGAGATCCGGGTGCGGGGCAGGAAGCTGACGGGGCAGGATGATAAGGTCGTGCTGGCTTACTATAAGCCTGTCGGGGTTGTCTGTACGGAGCGGGACGCCCACGCGGAGAGGATCGTTACCGAGGAGATCGATTATCCGGTGCGCGTGACCTATG
>CANQIJ010000028.1 GCA_947624025.1 uncultured Lachnospiraceae bacterium
AACCTGCGACCTCTGCGTCCCGAACGCAGCGCTCTACCAAGCTGAGCCACGCTTCGATACTTGCGGACAACTAAGATAATACAATATCTGATAGGCTTTTGTCAATGTTTCCGCAAGAATATTTTGATCGTATCCTGATCGTACGCAGGAATATCTGCATCAATAATTGATGCCGGTAATGCCGAAGCTGCCGTCCTCCTGTTTATTAAAGGTGACATTCGGCTTGCCGTCACCCATCACATAACCGGCGCCCACCTCCGTAAGCGTCGCATTGTCAAACGCATCGATCGCGCTCACCAGACTGTCATCAAAAACCGCTTCCGCGCCGATCTCGGCAAGCCCGTCGGCCGATTCCACGACAGAGCCTTCCCCGATTCCTACATATACGGGGTATGTGATCAGAGCGCTGAGCGCATCCAGATCCTTGGCAGCAACCGCTTCCTTGACCTGATCCGCAAATGCGATGACCTCGGGATCGACAGCCGCAGCATCTGCAGCGGCATCATCTACGGTATCTGCAGCAGCATTCTGCGCTGCCGTCACTTCCTGCTTCTCCGCTGTCTCCACTTCATCTGCTTCCTCTGCCGCAGCATCTTCTGCCTGTACAATATCCTTTGTCTGAACGGCGCCCGCCGCATCCTCCGTCTGTCCCCCGCATGCGGTCACAGCCAGTCCCATGCAAATGCAAAGCGTCATTGCAGCAATCTTCTTTTTCATAGTCTTCCTCCGTTTGTTTTCCTTAGTTTGCCTGTTTTCTCCCGATCAGCCGGACGATTCGTCCAGAACTGTTCGTGTTATCTTATTATCATACCATTATTTTTCTGTTTGTAAAGTCTGCATTTTTCACCATCCGCATCCGCCTATCTGCGCCCTGCCGCCAAACCCGCATCACCGGGAAAAAAGAGCCGCCAAATTGACCATCCCGCCTTGACATCTCGTTTTCCGGCGAGTATAACTGTTTTTAGAAAAAATTTATCTGTGAGGGGTAATATCATGGAATCATATGAAATACTGAAGGATCTCGCCATTATCCTGCTGTCCGCCAAGTTCTTCGGCATCGTCGCCAGGAAATGCAAGGCGCCCCAGGTAGTGGGAGAGATCATCGCGGGACTCCTGATCGGTCCCTGCGTGTTTAACTGGATCAATCCGGGCAATTTTGACTTCCTTACACAGCTGGCCGAGATCGGCGTGATCATCCTGATGTTTGAGGTAGGTCTGGGATCTGACTTAAAGGAGTTGCTCAAAACAGGGCCCATCGCCTTTCTCATCGCATGCGCGGGCGTTTTTATCCCCCTTGTGCTGGGCGCCCTTCTCTATATGGGCTTCTACGGCATAGCGCCGTGGGGAAGCGAGGAATTCTATAAAGCTGTTTTTATCGGCACCATCATGACCGCCACCAGCGTCAGCATCACCGTGGCATCCCTGCAGGAGCTGGGCAAGATCAAGACCAAGGTGGGAACCACCATCGTCAGCGCGGCGATCATCGACGATGTGATCGGCATCATCGTACTGACCTTCGTGATCGGTTTCAAGGATCCCGAATCCAGACCGGGCACGGTCATCATCAAAACGCTCCTGTTTTTTGCAGTGGCTGTGGTGGGCGGCTTCATCGTATACAAGGTGTTTGCCAAGCTGGATGAGCGTTATCCGCACACCAGGCGTATCCCCATCGTCAGTCTGGCCTTCTGCCTGGCTTTGGCTTATATCGCAGAGAAGTATTTCGGCATCGCGGATATCACGGGCGCGTATATCGCCGGCGTAGTGCTGTGCAGCTTAAGCGACAACACCTACATAGAGCGGAAGAGCGATGTGATGTCCTATATGTTCTTCGGACCGATCTTCTTTGCCGGCATCGGACTGAAAACTTCCTTTGACGCAATGGACGGCCGGCTGTTCGCATTCTGCATCTGTTTTGTCCTGGTGGCATTGATCGCCAAGATCATCGGATGCGGTACGATTGCAAAGATCTGCCGCTACAGCTTCCGGGATTCCTTAAAGATCGGCGTAGGTATGATGACCCGGGGTGAGGTTGCGCTGATCGTGGCGCAGAAGGGACTTGCGGCAGGACTCCTTACATCGGACTATTTTACGGCTGTTATCCTGCTGATCCTTGTGTCCTCTATTACGACACCGATCATACTGAAGCTGCTCTATTCCGGTGAAGACAAAAAGTCAGGCGCTGCCGCCTGACTTTTATCGTTATGACTGTATCTATATGGCCTGATCGATCTGCGCCTTCAACTCCTCCCCGGACATCGCGCCGACTAAGGATGCCTTCTCTTCTCCCTTTACAAAGATCTTCATCGTCGGAATGGACATGATGCGGTATCTCGCCGCGATCTCGCCTTCCTCATCAATATTGCATTTCCCGATCTTTACTTTACCGTCGTACTCCTGTGCAAGCTGTTCCACAATGGGCGCCATCATCTTGCACGGCCCGCACCAGTCCGCATAAAAATCTACGAGGACCGGCAGATCGGCGCCAAGCACCTCCTCGTCAAAATTTGCCGTAGTAAATTTGTATTCCATAGTGGTCTCCTTTCCTTTGACTGCCCACCGGGCGTCTTATTTTTCCATATATTGATATATCCTGTGCGATATAGGCGATATCACAAACCGTGGATCGCCGGTACTCAGGCATCGATCCGATCACCGGGATATGATATATTTATATATCGGCGCCCCACGGGAGGAAAATCTTTCCTCATATTCCGTCATCACGTTGCCCCGCATCATCTCTTCATCACGGTGCAGATCCCGCGTCATCTGATCAAGATGCCATCCGGCCGGCTCCAGTTCTTCCAGCGCAAACTGAAACAGGTCCGCGTTATCGGTCTTAAATTCGATCACGCCGTCTCTTACCAGTATCTCATCATAGCGGCGTAAAAATTCACGGGAGGGCAGTCTTCTTTTGGCATGGCGGTCCTTGGGCCACGGATCGGAAAAATTAAGATAGATCCGATCCACCTCGCCGCGTCCGAACACCTCCGTGATCTCCTCCGCCTCCATGCGGATAAAAAACAGATTGACCAGCGGATCCGCCTCCATCTTCTGGATCCCCCGGAACAGTACGCTGGAATATTTCTCGATCCCCACATAGTTGATATCCGGATTCATCTTCGCCAGATCCATGATAAACCGGCCTTTTCCCATACCGATTTCCACGCGGACGGGATGGTCGTTTCCGAAGATCTCCCGCCATCTTCCCCTGCAGGAGCGTGGTTCATGGATCACATATATGCTGTCGGCGATCGCCTCTCTTGAACCGGTTATGTTTCGCAGCCTCATATTAATCTCCATTCCGGAGCGCTTCGCAGGGCGTTTGCTCCGTAATGATCCCCTTTTACTCGCAAACCCGCTGCCCTGCTTCGCAGGGCGTTTGCTCCGTAATGATCCCCTTTTACTCGCAAACCCGCTGCCCTGCTTCGCAGAGCGTTTGCTCCGTAATGATCCCCTTTTACTCGCAAACCCGCGCCTTGCGGCGCTCCTTGCCCTGCTTCGCAGGGCGTTTGCTCCGTAATGATCCCCTTTTACTCGCAAACCCGCGCCTTGCGGCGCTCCTTGCCCTGCTTCGCAGGGCGTTTGCTCGTTATCAGGCGCAGGAAAAACAAATGCCGCTTCGCGGCGCTTGTTTTTCTCTTGCGCCTGATACATTATATCAAAATGTGTATTTTTTGTAAAATGGGTACAGTTTTTAATAAAAATAGTGTATGATGATAAGAAAGGTTCGATCATCAGGATTATCATAAGATCCGACTTATTGACATATACTTCTCTATCAAGGAAAGGTCTTGTACTATGTTTCTTTTTCCTATAAAAAAACGGGCAAAGAGGTCCCTTAGCTGTTTTCTTACCCTGGCGCTCCTGTCAGGCGCATTTTATCACGCTTCCACCGCCGCGCATGCGGCTTCTCTGGAGGAATTGGCCACGGAGGCGGAAGCCAGGAAAAGTCTGCCGATCCAGACGAACGAGATCGAAAACTGGCCTGCCGGTCCCGCCATCAGCGCCGAATCCGCAATTCTGATGGACGCCGATACCGGTGTGATCCTATACGGCAAAAATATCCATGAAAAATGTTATCCGGCGAGCACCACAAAGATCCTCACCTGTCTGATCGCCATGGAGCAGGGCAATCTGGACGATATGGTCACTTTTTCCCATGAGGCGGTGTTCAGTCTTCCGCCCGGATCCTCCAATATGGGAATGGACGAGGGGGAGGCCCTGACTTTGGAACAGTGCCTCTACGGTATTCTGGTCGCCTCCGCCAATGAAGTTGCGAATGCGGTGGGAGAATATGTGTCCGGTTCTATCGAGGACTTTGTCGCCCTGATGAATGAGAAAGCTAAGGAGCTGGGCTGCACCGACAGTCATTTTATGAACACGAACGGGCTGCCCGACGACGATCACTACACTTCGGCCTATGACCTGGCGCTGATCTCTTCCGCATTTTTCCAGAACGAAATGCTCTGCAAGATCGGCAATACGCCCCGCTATCATTTCGAGCCGAGCAATACGCAGCCCGACGACTTTTACGAAAATAATAAACATAAACTGATCACAGGGGAAATTGCTTATGACGGCGTACTCGGCGGTAAGACCGGATATACCGATGCGGCAAGGCAGACCCTCGTTACCTGCGCGGAAAGAAACGGCATGAAACTCATATGTGTGATCTTTAAAGAGGAATCTCCCGCACAGTTTACGGATACCGTGGAATTGTTTGATTACGGATTTAATAATTTTCAGGTGGTGAATATCGCCGAGAACGACAGTAAATATCAGATGGAATCCTCCGGCTTTCTGGAGACGGGAAGCGACATCTTCGGCAGCTCCAAGCCGATCCTTTCGTTGAATCCGGACAGTTACGTGATCATTCCGAATACCATCTCCTTTGATGAACTGGATTCACAGATCGACTTTTCCGCATCGGATGAAAACAGCATCGCAAAAATCTCATACTCGTACCACGACACTTATGTGGGCAGCGCGCAGCTTGAAGTAGCGTCGGACAGCACATCCTCCTATGACTTTTCTCCCAATGCCGGAACAACCGATATCAGCGTGGAGAAAACCGAGCCGGAACCGGAGCCGGACGATGACACGACGATCTTTGTGAATGTAAAGAAGGTTCTGGCAGGCATCGTCATATTTGCCGGGATCGTTATTTCGCTGTTCATCATCCGCGCATTCATAATGAACGGAAGAAACGCCAGACGCAGGCAAAACCGCATCAGGAGGAAAAAGAACCGGCGGGAGAGGAATCGATCGCATTTTGATGATTTCGACTTTTAGAACTTCGTTTTATCTTCCTCTGCTGTTTTGCTTTATCCTGTTTGGCACGGATCCCCGCGATATCCGCCTCTGTGATAAATTTCTCTGTTTTGACGATATACACGGCGCCGTCCTCCGCCTTGCGAATGCGGAGCTTTGCTTTCATATAGCCGTGTTTGTCGCAGTAGGATACGCTGTAATAGTGTTTTCCGTTGGGTGAGAACCAGCGGATCTTTTTACGCAGCGGCTTATGGCACAGATAGCATCTTGTCGCCATGACCGTTTTATCCTCCAGGGCCTGCGCCTTGTCCGCAAATCTGCGGGAGATATATTTAGCATAGGTATCAAAAACTACAGATATTTCGGATTCTTTATCTTTCGGAAGGTGAAATACATCAAAGGAATAATGCTCCAGAACCTTATCATCCATGAGCGCAAGAATCTTAGCGGCATAATAGGCATCGCTGAACGCACGGTGAAAAGGAATGTCTTTCTCGATCGCCAGATAATCTATGGCATATTCCAGGGTTCTTCTGGATTTCTGATCCTCATAAGCAATACTGAACAGCTTCTGAACATCCAAAAACCTGATAGGCCCGTCAGAAAGCGGCTCAATACCGTAATATCTGAGGTTTCTCTGCAGCTCCGTCAGATCTAAGGGCCCCCATGTGCAAAATATATAATCGTCGCCGCACCATTTCTGAAACTGTGCCCATACCTCCGTAAAAGGACGCCCCTGCTCCAGCTGTTCCATCTGCAGGTGGATCAGCCGCCTGGTGACGCGGTGCATCTCATGATATACCTGCGGTTTCACAAGCTCGCTGAATTCATCGATCATTTTCTTGTCACTATTCAGTTTGATGGCACCGATCTCGATGATCTCAAAGGGAAGAAGTTTAGCGTCTTTTTCCAGACCGGTGTTGCTCTGGTTCCACTCCAGATCCATTATGACATAGTTCATATGTTTTTCACCGTATTCGCTTAACGTCCCTGACTGGATTCGAACCAGCGGCCTTTCGCTTAGGAGGCGAACGCTCTATCCTGCTGAGCTACAGAGACAAAATATCTGTCAGGCCATTACCGCAGCGTATCCTGCTGCGGCATATGTCCTTAAGATCTTAGATCAAACAGCGGGATAATTGATATATCCCTGCATCCACACGATGCCCTTAAACCTTCTTCCGATCTGCGGTTCCCCGTACAGATCCTGCTTGTTGATGCATATGTCAAACTGCAGATCATTGCAGCTTAAACGCATCACATATATTTCCTCTTTGGTTACTCTATTTACCCGCAGAGCAATATCCAGTATTTCCCCCATTATGGAATACTGATCGCACTCTACGCCGTAAGGCATAAAATAAGTATCTACCAGGCTGAACACATCCTCCGTCTGGATCTTTCTGGAGATGGCCGTATAAGTGTCCATATCCTCTAACGTCAGCGTTTCGATCGCGTCTTCATCGCCCTTCCTGGCCGCATCGATCAGCTGATTCCTGTTCATGGCCGCCTTCTGTACCTTCTCCTTCTGCCTGTCATCCTTGCTGATGGGCAGTATAATAGTGCCTTTCAGCGACAGCCCGGACAATGTAAGCGTCGTTCCCCGGATCGGCAGCAGGTTCTCATTCTGCGCCTTCACATAAGGAACCATGTTCTGCAGATAAAAGATCAGACTCACACCCACCTTGATATCGTCACAGACACCGGCATAAGATTCCTTATCGGCGTGTCTTTCCACCGACACATCCTCACTGGAGCTGATCCCGGTGCCCCTCAGATACGGATAATAGTAGTCATAAGCAAACTTATCGCTTTCTTCAAACTCACCGCATACGGCAATCCCAACATCCTCGGCAAAATCTTCACAAAATTCTGCAAGTACGGTTCCTTTGCCGCTGGCTGCGTAAGAACGGTGCGGCGCACTTAAGACCACATCCGTGATCAGCTTCCGCTGCGCAGACCTGTCAGTCAGGTTGCTAAAACCGATAGCTCGCATAAACTTATGCAAAAATCCCACCTCCTTCTTATATTGGCGCGGCGTCTTACCGAAGCTGCGTCATACCGCCCATATAAGGCTGCAGAACCTCCGGGATCCGCACGGAACCGTCCGCCTGCAGATTATTTTCCAGAAACGCGATCAGCATTCTCGGCGGTGCGACTACCGTATTATTGAGCGTATGGGCAAAATATTTGCCGTCCTTGCCGTTGACACGGATGCGCAGCCTTCTCGCCTGTGCGTCCCCTAAGTTGGAGCAGCTTCCCACCTCAAAATATTTCTGCTGTCTGGGCGACCATGCCTCCACATCGTAAGATTTCACTTTAAGGTCAGCCAGATCGCCGGAACAGCACTCGATCGTTCTGACCGGAATATCCATCGATCTAAATAAGTCTACTGTATTTTGCCACAATTTGTCAAACCATATCGGAGAATCTTCCGGTCTGCATACCACGATCATCTCCTGCTTCTCAAACTGATGGATGCGGTATACGCCTCTCTCCTCGATGCCGTGGGCTCCCTTTTCCTTACGGAAACACGGAGAATAACTGGTAAGCGTCTTCGGGAGCTCCTCCTCCGGAATGATCGTATCGATAAACTTTCCGATCATCGAATGCTCGGAGGTTCCGATCAGATACAGATCTTCTCCCTCGATCTTATACATCATGGCGTCCATTTCCGCAAAGCTCATAACGCCATCCACTACGGAGCTTCTGATCATAAAGGGCGGCACACAGTAGGTAAAGCCCCTGTTTATCATAAAATCTCTCGCATACGCGATCACCGCAGAATGGAGTCTTGCAATGTCGCCCATCAGATAATAAAATCCGTTTCCGGCAACGCGCCCTGCGGCGTCCAGATCGATCCCGTGAAATCTCTCCATGATCTCCGTGTGATACGGAACCTCGAAATCCGGCACAACAGGCTCACCGTACCGCGTGATCTCCACATTTTCCGAATCATCTTTTCCGATCGGCACCGACGGATCGATGATATTGGGGATCGTCATCATATCCTTTTTAATCTTCTCGCGGAGCACGTTCTCCTGCTCCTCCAGCTCGGCAAGCCGCGCAGCGTTTGCGGCAACCTCCGCCTTTTTCGCTTCGGCCTCTTCTTTCCTGCCCTGCGCCATCAGGGCGCCGATCTCCTTGGAGATCTTATTTCTGCTTGCACGGATATCATCCGCCTCCTGCTGCGCTTTTCTTACCTGCGCATCCAGCGCAATGACCTCGTCTACCAGCGGAAGCTTTTCATCCTGAAATTTTTTCCTGATATTTTCTTTTACCGCATCAGGATTCTCACGTAAAAATTTAATGTCTATCATAATGATCTCCTTCCGTGACCGCTGCGCCGGTCTGTCTGTACGAAACGACACGTATCGATAACTTAATCGAGAACCTTCTCAATATATACATGATTGACTTCCACCAGATCCTTGAGCAGATCGACGCTTTTGCCGTCTTTATCTTTTATGATGCGCAGCACCGGCCTGTTGGGGAATTCTTTATTCTGGTAAAGAACGATCCCCGTCTCCTTCTCGCTTGTCATAACGGTCGTTCCTGCCGGATATACGGCAGTAAACTCCAAAAATGTATCGACTATATTGCTGTCAAACTTAATACCTTTGAAGCTTTTCAGGTACTCGACCGCTTCGTATACCTTGACATGCTTATGGCCGATCCCGCAGATCATCTCGTCAAATGCATCACAAACCTGTATGATACGGCATTCTATCGAGCTGTCCGTCGCTTTTAAAGGATACCCCGATCCGTCCATACGTTCATGATGATATAATATCATATTTTTGCTTTCATTGGAAATCCAATTTTCACCGCGCAGCGCAGTATACCCATATATCGGATGCTTTTTGTATTCCGCAGACTCCACCTCCGACAGCTCATCTATATTCTTATCGGAGCAGTCAATCGTCAGATAGCGCAGACCCAGATCGTGCAGCAGGCAGCCGACGCCGATATCATGCACCGTCTCCTGCGCCAGATTTAATTTAAGCGCCAGTATAGTTGCCAGACTGCATATGTTAATGGAATGATCGTAAATATCCGAGCTTCTTTCTCTGATATCATAGATCTGTTCCACCACCTGATCCTCTTCCAGAATATTTGTGATGATCCGGTCCGCCATCTGGCAGATCTCCTCCAGCTTTTCATTGTGGCTGTAGGTATGTTTTTCCAGAATATTCCTGACCTTATGCTTAAAGCTCTGCTCCACTTCTTCTCTGAGGATGACAACGGTCTTAGTATGCGGCTCATCGTCTTTAATATACACCTCCGTGATATCAAGCTCCTTCAGCTTCTCGATATATTCATGCTTGATCAGCATTCCTTCGGAAAGAAGAACCTGATATTCCGGGGTGAAAACGTCCTTCGCCAGAACCTCTGTCCCTGTCAGTTCATCTACGTTACATCGTTTCATGCTCTTATCCTGTTATCCTTCTATTGATCCAAGGTAACATCCGTAATACCCATTGCGATATCCAGCGCTTTTTTCTCTTCATCACCAAGGGATATTTCACAGATCCCCTTTTTGACCTCTTTTGTATACGAATAGCAGCCGTCTGTGCTGTGAACGCAATTCAGTATAAAACCATTGTAATTTTCGTCAAGCAAAGCCAGGGAAAAGCTTAACTGGCCGCCCATTTGATTGAAGGCGTCATACTTGACAATGCCGACCTTCTGGAATGCCCCTTCAAGCTTTCGGTAGAGAGCCTGGATATCTTTGCGGTTTTTTTCCATAGAGGTCTTAAGAAATCTGTTATCTTCGTAAATCCCTTCTATGTCCTTCTCCAGACTTCCGGCATTTTTGCCCGCCATAAACTTCTTATATCGCTTGGAAAGCTTATGAAGTCTTAACGTCTGAACGATCGTTGTTATGATCAGTATGAGGATCAGCGCATAGGCGGCAATAAATAAATATGTCAGATCCAGGCTGCCGAATCCTGCTGCTTCCAGTATATTATAATTCATCCGTTCGTACCTTTCTGTACTTCTGCATCGCTGCGTATGATCTGCGTCGTCTCGCCGTATCTTATCTGGATAAAAGCTCTATGATCCTGTCAAGATCGTCGTGGTTGTAAAATTCGATCTCGATCTTTCCCGTACCCTTACCCTTGGATGTGATCTCGACCTTCGTGCCAAGAGACTGCTTGAGCTTCTCCGCCACATCCTGATAGATAACCTCCAGGCCGGCGTCGTCCGTATCCTCCTTCTTCGGCTTCTCCGGTTTGTTCAGATTCTTGACCAGCTTCTCCACATCGCGTACGCTCAGCTTCTCGTCAAATATCTTCTGGGCGATCATATACTGCTGTTCCGGGTCTTCGATAGGGATCAGCGCCCTCGCATGACCGGTGGACAGCATATCGTCTATGATCATCTGCTTCACCTCGTCACACAGCTTTAAAAGACGCATCGAGTTGGTGACGGCGGTCCGGCTCTTGGACACCCGCTCGGCAACCTCGTCCTGTTTCAGATTAAATTCCGTCAGCAGTCTCTTATAAGCCTGGGCTTCCTCGATCGGATTCAGGTCTTCTCTCTGAATATTCTCAATCAGGGAGATCTCCACGATCTCCTGCTCCGTGTAATCCCTTATGATGACCGGAACTTCCTTTAAGCCCGCCAGCTTTGCGGCGCGCCAGCGGCGCTCCCCGGCTATGATCTCATAGTAGGTTTTTCTGTCCTGTACCAGGATCGGCTGCAAAAGACCAAACTGTTTGATGGAATCGGCCAGCTCCTGAAGGGCGTCTTCATCAAAATTTTTACGGGGCTGTTCTCTGTTCGGCTCAATCTGCGTGATCCTGACAATTGTTTCCGCCCCTTTATCCTCTGCCTTCGCTGCGGCCGCTTTTTCCGAAACGACATTTTCCTGGATCGGGATCATCGCATCCAATCCTTTACCTAAACCTCTTTTTACCTTTGCCGCCATGCTCCTATACGTCCTTTCTGTTGATCACTTCTTCCGCTAACAGCCTGTATGCCTCCGCTCCCGCAGACTTGGGATCATACATGGCGATCGGCATTCCGTAACTGGGCGCCTCCGCCAATCTGATGTTTCTTGGTATCACCGTATTAAAAACATTCTGTTTAAAATGATTCTTGACATTTTCCACTACCTGCATGGAAAGATTGGTCCTGGAGTCATACATGGTAAATACAACGCCCTCCATCTCCAGCGCAGGGTTTAATCTTTCTTTGACCAGATTGACGGTATGGATCAGCTGGCTCAACCCCTCCAGCGCATAATATTCACACTGTATCGGTACAAGCACGGTGTCCGCTGTAGTCATTGAATTGATCGTAAGCAGGTTCAGCGACGGCGGACAGTCGATCATAATATAATCATACTTGTCTTTGACCCAGTCCACTTCATTTTTTAATATGTATTCCTTCTTATCAACACCGATCAGCTCGATCTCCGCTGCCGCCAGATTGACGTTGGACGGAATGACCGATACCCCGGGAATCACATCGTTTATGATACACTCGCCGATGGAGCACTCCCCTAATATCAGTTCATATACTGTGTTTTCCAGCTCGTTTTTCTCGATGCCGAAGCCACTGGTCGTGTTACCCTGCGGATCCGTATCGATCACTAATACCTTCTTGCCTTTTTCCGCTAATGAAGCGGACAGATTGATAGAAGTCGTCGTCTTGCCGACTCCGCCCTTCTGATTTGCAATCGCAATCGTTCTTCCCATATTTGTTTCCTCTGCCTTTCGTTCTGTGATCGACAGAACGTTCTCTCCGTGATCCGTTCTTTTTATGTCTGTTTACGATTATAACACTAATCGGCAGGAGAATCTACAGGAAATTAAAAGGATATATTCTCTCCCACATTATGGCCTGTCTTCTCCCCGGTGCACACCATGCGTCTACAGAACCATCAGTAAAGTGCCGGCCCCGATCAGGCAGCAGCCGAGCAGTGATCTCACCGTAAATTTCTCATGCAAAAATACAAATGCAAGGATCAGCGTAATGACCACGCTCAATTTATCAACGGGCACAACCTTAGATGCCTCGCCGATCTGCAGCGCCCTGTAATAACACAGCCAGGACGCCCCTGTCGCCAGTCCGGACAGGACCAGAAATAGCCAGCTTTTTCTGTCTATCTCCGACAACCCGCCCTGGGCGTGTGTGAGAAAAACCATTCCCCACGCCATCACGACAACGACCACTGTTCGGACCGCTGTGGCGAGATTGGAATTGACGCCTTCGATGCCGACCTTTGCCAAGATCGAGGTTAATGCCGCAAATACTGCGGAAAGTATTGCAAATAGAAACCACATGATGATTCTCCTCCGTTCGTATTGGTTGTTGTGGTGGATCGCGGTGTGATCATAGGGCTAAGCTGCGATCATATGTCCGGTGCCAACGATAGGAAGATTTTCGCAGTTTTGCGAGCATAGCATGAGCAGAAATCGACTGTTTGAGCTGTATGCGAGTTTCGATTTCTGCTCATGAATAGGCGGCGGAGCAAAACTAGAAAATCGACACGTTGGCCCAGACATATGATCACAGCATTGCACAATCACAATCCTGTCGCTGTCCTCCCCTGTTTTTGTTCGCGGATACGGCAAGCGCCTTTTGTCATGCTGACTTACGGACATGACCGCCCGGTCGTTTCCGATGTAATAGCTGGATTACTATATCTTGGGGTATATTGTTTCACGTGAAACATTATCTTGTACCCATTCAGTTGCTATGATATGTTTCGCGTGTGTATTCCGATTTGGCACGAAGGTAACGAGTATGCAACCATAGCATGGGGCATCTTCGCTTATTGTGAATGCCCGTCACGCATCACATATTTTCCTTCGAGATATCGATGATACCGAATAAGCAGCAACAGACCGCCGACCACTTCCGCTAACGCGACACAGATCCAGGGCGCCTCGTCCGTCATTTCTATCATCATTACAGAGATCATTACTGCCGGCACGATCCCGGCGCCGTACAAGATCCACGCAATACCATGCTTCTTATTATAAGCGGTGATATCTGTGAACGCTTCTTCAACCGACGGCTTTTCACCAGTATAGAAGCCAACCGGCTTCTTACTCCTGTATTGTGAAATGCCCAATATAATAAGGTGCATTGCAGGAATAAAGGTAACGATAAAGCTCACTATAATAGCTGCAATATTCATGATAATCTCCATTCCGGAGCGTTCTCGCGACGGGGCATGAAGTAAATTCCTGTGGAATTAACTTTGCCATCAGGGGAATCTGTGACGCTCCGGCACAAACTCCCGAAAAGAATATCCTATACCTCTGTCCGCCGTCTGCATTATGTCTGCCGCCGACACGTCGATTTTCTGGTTTTGCTCCGCCGCCCATTCATGAGCAGAAATCGAAACTCGCCTGTAGCTCAAACAGTCGATTTCTGCTCATGCTATGCTCGCAAAACTGCGAAAATCATCCTACCGTCGGCGGCAGACATAATGCAGGCCGGCGACTCTCTGTTATCATTTCAAAGGCGAAATATGTGATCACGCCCTGCTAACATACATGTTTCACGGTCGCTTTTTCGATATTTTTGTAATGTTTCACGGGAACAACACTATATCTTGGGTAAAAATGTTTCACGTGAAACTTTATCTTGTGTCCATACTCCAAATAATGGATAATGTTTCACGTGAAACAATTCTACTTCCGGCTCAATGTTCAAAACAGCTTGATGATATTATTTCTAATTGCAAATACTGCTGCCTGCGTTCTGTCAGATACATCAATCTTTTTAAAAATATTGGAAACATGATTTTTGACAGTACGCTCGCTGATATTTAAACTTGTTGCAATCTCTTTATTAAGCATTCCGTTTGCCACCTTAACCAGCACTTCCAGCTCTCTGCTTGTCAGGGAATCAATTTTATCTTTATCAATATCCCTGTTGGCAAGACGATTATTCAGTGCAGGAATCAGGCTCGCCTGAATATAATTTTCACCGGCCATAACTGCCTGGATAGCTCTTTTCAATTCTGCGGATTCCGAATCCTTTAATATGTATCCGTCCACGCCGATGTCAATCGCCCTTATTAAATACTCCAGATCATTATGGACCGTTAAGATCAACACTTTAACATCATACTGTTTTTCTTTGATCTCGCTTAAAACATCCAACCCATTTTTCTCCGGCATATTAACATCTAACAACAGGACATCCGGGATTTCCTTTTCCAGCTTTTCGAGACACTCCACCCCGTTTGCCGCTTCGGAGATTACTTCAATGCTGCCGTCAAATTCCAACAGCTGCTTTATCCCTTCACGCACCAAGCTGTGATCATCCGCAATCATAACCCTTGTCTTCATGATTTAATTCCCCTCCATATATTCCCTTGATCAGTGCCGCGCCCTTACGACAACCCTTCACATATTTTCTTTCGTTAAGATCTCAGCCGGTCTTAGGAATGGCAATCGTAATAGATGTTCCGTTCTGACCGTCAATATCGATCGTTCCGTCGAGAAAAACAACCCTTTCTTTTATAACAGACAAACCAAAATGCTTGTCCTTTTTTAACGCTTCACTAATATCAAATCCATTTCCATTGTCACGAACACTGATGTGATAGAAAGCGTCATCGTCCTTAACCTGAATATTGATCTCAGTTCCGCCGGAATGCTTAATAGCATTCTGTACACACTCCTGAATAATGCGGTATATAGACAAAAGCCTGACCTGCCCGGAAGAGTCCGATATGTCCATAGTGATAGGGTCAATATCCGTACTGATATAGAACTGCTTGTCCTGGTTTAAAACAGTAAGTAATTTTTCAATAGCTTCCTTCAGGCCCAGATCATCAAATGCCATAGGACGCAGTGCAAACAAGCTGTTTCTGATTTCCTCTATAACCTTGTGGATCAATTTCTCAACAGTCGCCAATTCCAGCTTTGCCTTCACAGGGTCTTCATCGATATATAATGAACTCAATTCAACCATATGGACCAGATGTGTAAGATTCTGCAATGACGTATCATGCAGATCCCGGGCAATCCTTTGGCGCTCCTTTTCCTGCGCGTCCATTATGGATAGCTGTTTCACGTGTAAAGTGGATGAACCGGACAAAAAATTCTGAAGCTGCTCCATCCGATTTTCATTCAAATGGATCTGCTTCTCGATCTCTTCACAGTCCACCGTGAGCTTCTTCTTTTCCAGCTCTTTATCTGCTATTGCACCGTGATGCAAGGTTCCGGATTTTTCGGACGACGAAACCTGCAGACTGCCTTCCTCCTGCTTCGACACCCCGCTTAGATAATGGTCGATCTTTGCTATCTTTTCTCTTTTCTCCTGCAGATCGAAACGCAATTCGCTCTGTTCCTTCTGCAGTTCCTCATACATCGACTGTATGATCTCATAATTTGATGCATTCATAATATTTTACATTACGTATTCACATACGTATTATAGCATTACATACCCATATGCAAAAAACACGATCCTAGCATAATGAACAGAGATCAGACAAAACAATACGCATACATTTTTATAATATAATAAATTTTCTGATTTTCAAAGATTATTCTCAAACATTTTTAAATTTTTCATAGCTTATGGCATTATCACACGCCAACTGCAATACCACAGCATCGCCACAACCCACTTTATCACCCGACAGCAAGCAATGCGAAAGCATCATTACTATTTGTAAAAAAAATCATTATCCATTATAATAAAAATACCTAAAAGAATAAAAGGAGAATTTTATGAAAAAAGGACTTGCGACTGCTGTTATCTTATCCGTTTCCTCTGTTGCGGCAATGCACATGATCAACCGCGTTCACTCTTCCGCGTGTACCGCCAAATGCCTTTTGAACAATTCAGAAAACCGCTATTACGAGTGGCGCTTCGGAAAAGTAAGGTATCAGAAAAAAGGAAGCGGCTCTCCCCTTCTGCTGGTGCACGACCTGACGATGGGAAGCTCCAACTATGAATATCACAGACTGATCAATAATCTTACCGAAAAGCATGAAATCTATTCTATCGATCTGCCCGGCTACGGACTGTCGGACAAACCATCCATGACCTATACCGGCAATCTGTACGAGCAGCTTATCAATGATTTCATAACGAATGTTATTAAAAGAAAGACCTCCGTTATCGCGACAGGAGAATCCGTTCCTTTTGTTATCCTGGCGTGTCATAACAATCCGGACTTCATCAACAGGCTGATCTGTATCAATCCCCAGAGCCTCTATCTGCAGAACCAGATCCCGTCAGGCCAGACGAAGCTGATGAAGCTTTTTCTCGAAGTGCCCGTTCTGGGAACGTTCGCTTATCACGTTTTTGCAAACAGGACTATGATCGAAAAGAGCTTTCAGAAGCAATACTTCTGCGATCCTGATAAGATCAGGGAAAAATACGTCTCGAATTATCTGGAGGCAGCACATGCCGGCGGATACGGTTCCAAATACGCTTTTGCAAGCTATGTCGGAAAATACATGAATCTGAATATCCTGCGCGAACTGAAGGAGATCGACAACAGCATCCTGATGATCGGCGGAGAAGAGGAAGAGGACATCCACACGACGATCGAAAACTATAAGTATTACAATCCGGCCATCGAAGAGGTCTATATTGCCGGCGCCAAACACCTGCCGCAGCTGGAAGCGCCGGATGAAATGCTGGAGCAGATCAGGATCTTCCTCGGAGAATAACAGCGCGTCAAAGCATATCTAATTTTATAAAAGAGCCACCGCCCGGTCGAATCTGACCGCTGCGATGGCCCTTCCTTTTAATACTTTCTTATAAAAACCTGATCAGACGGTAAAATCATATCTTCCGCCGGTCTGCGGCATCTTTTCCGGCTTAACGGCATCCCAGTCGATCCCGTTCATTTTCTCAAGAAGCTCCTCTAAGCTGTCCGCCTCCACCTCGGCGCGCTTTGTGTCCGGCCTGGTTTCGGCATACCTGTCGAACTCTTTTCCCGCCTTCTTCTCCTCTTCTCTTCTCTCGGCACGTTTATTCTCAAGACGCTCTCTCTGCTTCGCACTTGACTCCTCCAGCTCCGCAAAGAAAGAGGTCGTTCCGTCGTCATGGAAGACAATGCCTACCTTATTGATCTCGGCGCCGTTTCTCTTCTGACCGAACTGCTCACAGATCTGTTTGGACATATCCACGGCATGCTCCATAGACTGCAGCTTCTCTTTGGCATAATCCGCATCGTTCGCCATTTTCTCCAGCTCTTCATTAGAAAAGATGATCGAAAATTCCTTGCTGCCGCTTTTTGCCAGAGATTTCAGGTCGTCGCCGCTATTGCCGACAAAGAAATCATAATCCCCGTACTGCTTCCGCAGATTTTTCAGGAAATCCTGCGCCTTTGTCGAAAGCCCGGATTCGTTCGACCCCGCTGTGTGATCGATACTATCGGAAGAGTTGGCGGTGTCTTTGAGATCCTCCAATGTTCTCGGCTTAAAGGTCCGCCCCTTGATCGAAGGCTTCGGTACGCCGTAAGCATTCTGATAACCGCCCGATGTGATATCCATACCCATAATTTCGTCCTCCTTTGACTAAAGTAGATCACTTCATGATCTACTTTCCTGCAACTCCGTTTGCCACAGTGTATGTTTTACTATCATATCGACATCTTGTCAGGAAATATTAACCTCACGCCAGCATTCTTTTTTCCCTTTTTCAGAATAAAAAACACAGGCGGCAGGATGCCCGAAAATATGTTCAAAAATCTCTACGTGCAGTATTTTCATCAGCTCCCTGTAGCTGCGGCCTGCCAGCGCGGGAAACAGCGCATGGGTACAGGCTTCCTCATAGAGAATATCGCGTAACCGCTCCTTCCACGGATCCTGGGAGAAACAAAAGGCGGGGCGGCTTTTCATATTGGGCTCGCGCAGATACAGATCA
>CANQIJ010000029.1 GCA_947624025.1 uncultured Lachnospiraceae bacterium
AGCGGATGACGCTTCGGAAGAAAACACCGGAGACGGTGCAGAGGAAAGTCAGGCAGAGGGTGCAGCCTACAAGGTAGGTATTGTGCAGTATGTCGATGATGCTTCCCTGAATCAGATCGAGGCGGCTATTGAGGCAGAACTGGATGCCAAAGCTGCAGAGCTGGGCGTTACGTTTGATTACAGCGACTATTTTTATAACGGGCAGGCGGATGCCACCATGTTAAATCAGATCGCCACCGAATTAGTCGCATCCGATGTGGATGTGATCGTGCCGATCGCGACTCCCGTGGCGATGATCATGCAGAACGCTACGGAAGACAATCAGATTCCTGTCGTATTCTCCGCAGTGTCGGATCCTGTGGGCGCCGGACTTGTTGAGAGTATGGAAGCGCCGGGCTCCAATATTACGGGCACATCTGACGCGCTGGATACCAAAGCCA
Source organism: uncultured Lachnospiraceae bacterium (assembly GCA_947624025.1). Lineage (GTDB taxonomy): Bacteria > Bacillota > Clostridia > Lachnospirales > Lachnospiraceae > UBA3282. The sequence goes on from CANQIJ010000029.1 coordinate 441, forward strand.
TTATGGATCTGATGTTTGCAGCCAACCCGGATATCAAGAAGGTAGGTCTGCTCTACAGCAAGAGCGAGGATGCTTCCACGCAGCCGGTAAAGGATGCAAGCGCTTACTGCGCCGATAAGGGCGTGGTAGTGGAGGAGAAGACCGGAACGACCAACGATGAAGTGTCACTGGCGGCAGATGCGCTGATCGCAGACGGATGCGATGCGATCTTCACGCCCACGGACAATACGGTCATGACGGCGGAGCTGGCGATCTATGAGAAGTTTATCGATGCGGGTATCCCGCACTACTGCGGCGCCGATTCCTTTGCTTTAAACGGTGCGTTCCTTGGATATGGCGTAAACTATGAAGAGCTCGGTACGGCAACGGCGGATATGGTAGCGGATATCCTTGTAAACGGCGCCGATCCCGCCACGACGCCTGTTGTGACGCTGGATAACGGTATCGCTACAGTGAATACCGAGACGGCGGCAGCGATCGGTCTGGATTACAGCATGTTTGCCGATATGTGCGAGGAGCTGCGTGAGATCACCACGGCGAAAGAGTTTGAGTAGAAAGAGGTTTGTATGAGTTCGATATTTACGTTATCGATTTTACAGAGCGCGCTGGAGCTGGGGTGTATCTATTCCCTTGTGGCGCTGGCGCTGTTCATATCATTCAGCATTTTAAATATTGCGGATCTGTCCACAGACGGCTGTTTTACGCTCGGCTGTTCCGTGGGCGCGGTCGTGACGATAGCGGGGCATCCGTTTCTGGCATTCCCGGCGGCGATGGCTGCCGGGGTGTGCTCCGGCTATGTGACGGCCTTTCTGCAGACGAAGATGGGCGTTCCGTCCATCCTGGCGGGCATCATCGTCAATACGGGTCTGTACACGGTCAATATCGCGGTCATGGGGTTTTCGTCCAATGTCAATCTGTTCGGCTGCGATACCGTATTCAGCCTTGCTAAGGATCTGTCCGGCGCGGCGTGGTACACCGACTGGTATAAGATCGGAATCGTGGCGCTCATTGTGATCGTGATAGGCCTGATCCTGACATGGTTTCTCAATACGAGGCTGGGATTGTCCATCCGCGCTACGGGAGATAATGAACATATGGTGCGCGCTTCGAGCATCAATCCTGTGTTTACGATCACGGTAGGCTTGTGTGTGGCCAATTCTCTGACGGCGCTGTCGGGCGCGATCCTTGCCCAGTACCAGAAATCCTGCGATATCAATCTGGGCACGGGCATGGTGACGATCGCGCTTGCCAGTCTGATCATCGGCGAGACGCTGATCGGAAAAGGCGGGATGTTCAAAAAAATAACGGGCGTTATATTAGGAAGCTGCCTCTACCGTTTTATCGTGGCGATCGCACTTCGGCTGAGCGTTCCCGCAGAGTGCCTGAAGCTGGTGTCGGCGCTGATCGTTGCATTCGCGATCGCATTTCCTTATATGAAGGGCAAGGCATCGTTCTACCGTTCGCGCAGAATGGCGGCATCGGCTGTGGGAGAGGACGGTGATGACGTATGCTGACGCTTAAGAAGGTTTCCAAGACATTTAATCCCGGCACGGTAAACGAGAAGAAGGCGTTGGATCAGGTAAACCTGGAGCTTGCGGACGGCGATTTTGCTACGATCGTCGGAAGCAACGGCGCCGGTAAATCTACCCTGTTCAATGCGATAACAGGTGCTTTTTATGTGGACGAGGGGCAGATCATCCTGGCGGGAGAAGATATCACCTACAAAAAGGAACATCTCAGAAGTAAGGTGATCGGACATCTTTTTCAGGATCCTCTTAAGGGAACGGCGCCCCGCATGACGATCGAGGAGAATATGGCGCTTGCCTATCTGCGGGCTTCTACGGCATCCCATGCTTATTTCAGCAGGATAAGCGGCAGGGAGAAACAGATGTTCAGGGAGCAGCTGTCCCTGCTGGATATGGGGCTGGAGGACCGTATGAAGCAGCCTGTCGGTCTGCTGTCAGGCGGACAGAGGCAGGCGCTGACGCTTCTGATGGCGACCATGGTAACGCCCAGGATACTGCTTCTGGATGAGCATACGGCGGCACTCGATCCCGCAACGGCGGCCAAGGTGCTTGATCTTACCAGAAGGATCGTAGCGGAGCGGAAGATCACCTGTCTCATGGTGACGCACAATATGCACCAGGCGCTGGAGCTGGGCAACCGGACGCTGATGATGGACGGCGGAAGTATCGTGTTCGATGTGCAGGGCAAGGAGAGAGAGAAGCTTACGATCGACGATCTTTTGAAACAGTTTCAGGACAATGCGGGCAAACAGCTGGATAACGACAGGATCCTGCTGTCCAGGTAAGTGCGCCAGCCCAAGCGGCATATTGGAGAAGGTATGGAACAGCTTACGCTATTTGACAGAAGAGAAGAGACAACACCTCTTGCCAGCCGGTTAAGACCGCAGAGGCTGGAGGATTTCGTAGGCCAGGAACATCTGCTGGGACCGGGGAAGATGCTCCGGCAGATCATAGAGAAGGATCAGATATCCTCTATGATATTCTGGGGCCCGCCGGGAGTCGGCAAGACTACCCTAGCGAGCATTATCGCAAACAGAACGAAAGCGGATTTCATTAACTTCAGCGCTGTGACGAGCGGCATCAAGGAGATCAGGGAAGTCATGAATCAGGCGGACGCAAGCCGGAGGATGGGTGTGCGTACGGTTCTGTTCGTGGATGAGATCCACCGCTTTAACAAGGCGCAGCAGGACGCCTTTCTGCCTTTTGTGGAAAAAGGGAGCATCATACTGATCGGTGCGACAACCGAGAATCCTTCTTTTGAGGTAAACGCCGCGCTTTTGTCCCGATGCAGGGTGTTTGTGTTAAAGGCGCTGGAGGAAAAAGATATTGTTAAACTTTTAACAAATGCGCTGCACAGTCCTGCGGGATTCGGGGCGCAGAAGATCGGGATGAGCGATAAGCAGCTTGCGGCGATCGCGGTCTTTGCCAACGGAGACGCCAGAACGGCGCTGAATACGTTGGAGATGGCGATCTTAAACGGCAATATCACGCCGCAGGGCAGTATCGTGGTGACGGACGAGGGACTCGCCCAGTGCATCAACAGGAAATCGCTCCTATATGATAAAGCCGGTGAAGAGCATTACAATCTGATCTCGGCGCTGCATAAGTCCATGCGCAACAGCGACCCGGATGCCGCCGTCTACTGGATGCTCAGAATGCTGGAGGGCGGGGAAGATCCTCTCTATATCGCCAGGAGGCTGATTCGTTTTGCCAGCGAGGATATCGGCATGGCGGACAGTCATGCGCTTCCGCTTGCGGTGGCGGCCTATCAGGCGTGTCATTTTCTGGGGATGCCGGAGTGCGATGTGCATCTGACCCATGCGGTCACATACCTTGCGATGGCGCCCAAATCCAATGCGCTGTATACGGCGTGTGAGCAATGCAAGAGGGATATCAGGACAGAGAATGCCGAGCCTGTTCCGCTGCAGCTTCGCAATGCGCCTACAGGACTCATGAAGGATCTGGAATACGGCGCCGGTTACCAGTATGCGCATGATGCGCAGGACAAGCTGACCAATATGGAATGCATGCCTCAGTCCAAGCGCGGATGCAGATATTATGATCCTACGGACCAGGGTGAGGAAGCGGACGTAAAAGAACGTCTGGACCGGATCCTGGAATGGAAGCGGGCACACGCAAAAGAATAAGAAGAATGTTTTCAGGGCTGCCTTGAGGGGGCGGCTCTTTTTGATTGCATAAAATACCGTCTGTTCTTTTTAGGGTTTCAGTCATAACCGGGACAACTTTTCATATATTGAGATAAGGAGGCGGGTTCAATGAAAAGGGATGAGATCATACAGATGTTCCCGGAATACTTGCGCGCCGGCTGGGAGAAGACCGCAGAGCAGGCGGACGGCCTGCAGGAGATCAGGATGCGGGTCAACAGGCCCGCCACGGTGCTGATCGGCTGCAGGGAGAAGTTTGTGGATAAAAACGGCGGATTGATGGACATGCCGCCGAAGGATGCGGATGTCACTGCGGAGGATCTGGAAGCGATACTGAAGCATTTGTGCCGGTATTCCGTCTATGCTTTTGCGGATGAAATACGCAGAGGGTTTCTGACGATACAGGGCGGTCACAGAGTCGGTCTGTCGGGACAGGTCATTCTGGAGGAGGCGGACAGGGTACGCAATTTAAAATACATACGTTATTTAAATATCAGGATCGCCCACGAGATAAAAGGCGTCTCGGATGCGCTGTTACCCCGGCTGTATGACGGAACCGGCGCTTTGTACAATACGCTTCTGATCTCGCCGCCGGGCTGCGGCAAGACGACCATGCTGCGGGATCTGGTGCGCAATGTGTCCGACGGCAATGCGTTCGGAGCCGGAGTCAATGTCAGCGTCGTGGACGAGCGTTCGGAGATCGCGGGCAGTTATATGGGCGCGGCACAGAACGACGTCGGGATCAGGACCGACGTGCTGGACGGATGTCCGAAGAGAGAGGGGATGATGATGCTGATCCGCGCGATGGCGCCGCAGGTGCTTGCCGTGGACGAATTGGGCGGCAGTGATGACATACAGGCGCTGCGCATGGCATACGGATGCGGATGCCGGCTGATCGCGACAATACACGGCGGTTCACTGGATGAGATAATTCATAAAAATTACATGCGTGATGTTATAAGAGACCGGCTGTTTGAGCGCTATGTGGTGCTCACCAGGAAAAGCGGCCGCTGTGAGGTGGAAGGTATCTATAACGGGGATGGGCTTCATGTTTAAAATACTGGGTATCATGTGCATCCTGGCCGGATGCCTGGGCTGGGGGATCAGCCGGATCGGCGAGGAACGCGGACGGGTAAGGAATCTGAGAGAACTGATAAGTATTATCACAAGGATCCGGGACGAGATCGCCTACGGTAAGCACACGATGCCGGAGATATGCCTGATACTGGCGCAGTGCTGCAGTCCGGCATACCGTGATTGTTTCCGGAAGATATACGATCAGGTGGAGGAAGGGCGCGGAGCGCCGTTTGATCAGATATGGAAGCGGCAGACGGATGAGTGTCTGCGCGGAGTGCCTTTGACGGAGGAAGAGAAGGACGTTCTTAAGGAGATACCGCAAAGCCTGGGGATGCAGGAGGAAAGGCTTCAGGCCGAGAGCGTGGAAAGGTTGGCCGGTCTGCTTGTCAGGCACTGCCGGAAGGCGGAGGAGGCTTATGAAAACAAGTCAAAAGTAATCTTAAGTGTCAGTGTGCTGACGGGAATCTTTATTACGATTCTGCTGATCTAGCGGAAATGAAAGAAGGGAACGATGAGCATAAGTCTGATCTTCAGGATAGCGGCTGTTGGTATCCTGGTTACAATATTAAATCAAATTTTAAAACACAGCGGCAGAGAAGAACACGCTTTTCTGATAAGCCTGGCGGGATTAATTCTTGTTTTAACATGGATCATACCTTATATCTATGATCTGTTCGTGATGATCCAGGATTTGTTTACATTGTAGCGGCGGGAAAATAGGACATCGGTTATGGGGGGGGATTGGGTGGAGATCATTAAAATAGGCCTGGTAGGGATCGTGGGAATATTGTTTGCGGCTCCTATGAAAAGCTATAAGGCTGAATACAGCGTCTTGATCGGTATAGCGGTATGCCTGGTGCTGCTGGGTTACGGGATACAGTATTTCACGGGTATTATGTCGGGCATAGACCAGCTCCGCGCATATTTAAAAAATAACCAGAGTTATTTAACAGTGCTGCTCAAAGCGGTGGGGGCAACCTATGCGTGTGAGTTCTGCGCGGGGATATGCAGGGATGCCGGGTACAGCGGCATGGCGGGACAAGTTGAGATGATCGGTAAGCTGTATATCCTGCTGACCGGCATGCCGATACTGGCTGCCCTGCTTGAGAGTATACAGTCGATTGCCATATAGGGAGGAGATGACATGACGGTTGCCGGAAATGATCTGTTTTGGGAAGAGATGGGGCTGGACACGGCGGCGCTTGATCTTGACCGGCTGTTTCCGGGGTATGATTTTGACGGGAAAGCGGTTATGCAGCTTATTTTACAGGGCAGGATATGGGCGGCTGTCAAGGCTTTGTTCAGCGGTATGGGCGGCATTGTCTCTTCCCAGGCGGGAGAGCTTAAGTCGCTTTTTATCATGATCCTCGTATTGGGAATCGTGGCGGCGCTTCTTGTCAATTTTGCCGATCTGTTCCGGGACCATCAGATATCCGACATCGCCTTTTATTTCGTCTATATGCTTTTAGTAGCGGTGCTTCTTAACGCTTACGGGAATGCGGTATCTGTTGTACAGGAAATACTGGAAACGATCACCACGTTTATGAGATTATATATTCCGGCCTATATGATCGCGGTCGGGAGCGCGTCCGGTATAGCGTCCGCCTCAGCGTATTATCAGATCCTTCTGCTTATCATTTATCTCATAGAATGGGGATATCTGTCGATCCTTATGCCGTTTGTTCATATGTATATGATACTGACGGTCATCAACGGGATCTGGATGGAAGAGAAGCTGACCCTTCTGCTGGAGATGCTCAATAAGGCGATCGGGTTTGGCATTAAGCTCACGCTCGGCATTATCACAGGCTTCAGTCTGCTCCAGGCAATGATATCACCTGTTATAGATTCTCTGCAGTCATCAGCCGTTAAGAAGGCGGTGTCTGCCATACCGGGTATCGGCGGACTGACGGAGGGAATGTTCGAGATGGTGGTCGGCTCTGCGGTACTTATCAGGAACAGTATCGGTCTGTATATCACCCTTGTTCTGATCGCTCTGTGCAGCGTTCCGGTCCTGAAGCTGGCATTGTATACGGGGTCAGTCAAGGCAGGAGCCGCGCTGATCGGCATTGTGAGCGATAAAAGGATGACAAACTGTGCGAACAGGGTAGGAGACGGCAATTTTATGCTGTTGAAGATAGCGCTGTCGTCTGTGGGAATGTTTGTGATACAGATTGCGATCATTACTTATACTGCCGGCGGAGGGATCTGACTGTGAGTATCGTAGAGAATATACGTGAAATAGGGCTGTTTATCGTTGCCGCGCAGATGCTTGTACACCTGGCGGCAGGAAAATCGTATGAAAAATACATAAAAATAATAGCGGGTGTTATTGTATTACTGCTTTTTCTCGGACCGTTTGTCGATGATCCGGGCCGTATGATGGACAGATGGCAGGAAGAACTCGAACGTATGGAGCAGCAGATGGACCGGTATGACAGCGCACAGCAGAATGCCGCATATGCGGCGGGCAGCCCGGAAGCGGCAGCGCTGCGCCAGATCGAGGCTGAAGTGAAGTCAATGCTTAGTGAAGCGGTTACAGATGACGGCTGCACAGTTGAGGACGTAGAGATCGTGCTGGAGGATGCGGGAGAAGACGGCAGTCTGTATCAGGACGGCCAGAGTCCCGCGTGGGAGCTTCAGCGCGTCAGGGTCACTCTGCAGGCAGTGCCGTCGGAAAACGGAGGTGAGGACCGGGATACTGTCCGGGAGATCATGCCGCAGACGCAGGGGTCAGCAGGGAGCGCGCCGGAAGAGATCCGGGTGGAGCGGATCACGCTGGGGAGCGATGCGGGCGGACCGGAGGAGAATGACGGTGACGAAGGTATGACTGACACCGACCCGGAAGAGTACGGCAGGATCTTTGCACAGATGCTGGGGGTGGCGCAGGACAAGGTGGAGGTGGTATATCATGGAGGACGGTAGAAAATTTCTGCATAAGCTCGCGGATGGCAGGAAGCTTGATAAGAACCGGTGCCTGATCGTTGTTTTGGCAGGTATCCTGTTGTGCATCGTCGCATTTCCTGCCCGGCAGGATCGCATCAAGTCCAATATATCGAACATCAATAGTGATACGATCAATGTACATACCGTAGAGGCGTCGGATGCCGCGCTGCCCGCATCCGGATTTGAGGCGGATCCATATGAGACATACTGGGAAGAGAGGCTGGAGGATGCGCTCCGATACGTGGACGGAGTAGGACAGGTCAGGGTCCTGATCACTTTAAGCGAGTCGGAACATAAGATCGTTGAGAAGGACGGTCCCGAGGAATATTCCGATACGGAGGAGAAGGACGCATCGGGCGGAAGCCGCGTTGCCGGGGAGAGCCGGATCGAGAAGAGCACGGTATACACGGCTGACGGCAGCGGGCAGAGCGTTCCGTATGTGATCAAGACCGTGGCCCCGGTGGTCGAGGGAGTGGTCGTGATCGCCCAGGGCGCGCAGAGGCAGGGTGTACAAGATGATATAATCGAAGCGATTCAGGTATTATTTGATATTGAGGCGAATAATATAAAAATAGTAAAGATGAAAAATAATCAGTGAAGGGGAGAAAGAATTGAAAAATATGATCAAAAAAAACCAGATGATGATCACGGCGCTGGCGATCATGATCGCAGTGGCAGGCTATCTGAATTTTGCCGGCACCAAAGTTACGGATGAGGATATTCTGACGGTCAACGGAGAGATCGCAACGGACGATATGGGTAATCTGGCGCTTGACGGCAGTGATACGGACGATGCCGCCTACGCCGATATTTCTGACGAAGATCTGGAACAGATCTCCGGCGACATCGAGAGCCTTGATACGGACGTGACGATGTCCGGGGACGGCGGCGAGGATGAGGAGCTGGCGGAGGCACTGGCGGAAGAACAGATGGAAGATGTGCCCGGCGAGGCTGTTTTTACATCGGCAGGTACGGTCTCGGAGTTGTCCGGAGCCAAATTGCAGAAGGAGCAGACCCGCGCCCAGAATAAGGAAACGCTGCTGGAGATCATCAATAATGCCAATATCAGCGATACACAGAAGCAGGAAGCTGTCAACAGCATGATATCCATGACGGACATTGCGGAGAAAGAGACCGCGGCGGAGATCTTACTGGAAGCGAAGGGTTTCGATGATGCCATCGTCAGCATAGACGGCGACAGCGTGGATGTGGTGGTCAATACTGCGGAGCTGACGGAAGCGCAGCGCGCCCAGATCGAGGATATCGTGATACGCAAGACCGGAATTGGTGCGGAGTCCGTTGTCATCAGCACGGTCACCCACGATTAAACGAAGTGCATAATGGCGGAAAATATGATACAATTGAAGCAGGCTCAGCAGCCTGCTTCCCGAGAATTGCTCCGCAATTCTCCTGGAATGATATACGGCGTTGGCATCAGAGAATATGATATAATTGAAGCAAACGATAAGATATATATAATGTACGGAGGAATAAGGATGAAAAGAATTTTTCTGATCGTATTAGACAGTTTCGGGATCGGTGAGATGGAGGATGCGGCACAGTACGGGGATGCCGGGACCAACACGCTCAGATCTGTTGCGGCCAGCCCCGGATTCAGTATGCCGAATATGGGAGCGCTCGGACTTTTTAATATAGACGGCGTAGAATGCGGAGAGAAAGTGCCTTCACCGACAGGACGGATCGCACGTATGAGAGAGGCCTCCCGAGGCAAAGATACTACCATAGGGCATTGGGAGATCGCGGGGATATTGTCCGGGCAGCCGCTTCCCACGTATCCGGATGGATTCCCGGAAGAGGTGCTGGAACCGTTTCGCAGCAGAACGGGCAGAGGTGTGCTCTGTAATATGCCGTATTCAGGGACACAGGTCATTCAGGATTACGGGGAGCAGCATATGGATACGGGCGACCTGATCGTATACACGTCTGCGGACAGCGTCTTTCAGATCGCGGCCCATGAGGATGTGGTTCCTTTGGAGCAGCTCTATGAATACTGCCGTATCGCGCGGGAGATCTTACAGGGGAAGCATGGCGTGGGCAGAGTGATCGCCCGTCCTTTTACGGGGACCTGTAAGGGGCAGTTTACGAGGACCGCCAACCGTCATGATTTTTCCCTGCTGCCGCCCGGGACTACCATGCTGGATCAGCTTAAGAGCTCGGGCAGGGATGTGATCGCCGTAGGGAAGATCAATGATATTTTTGCGGGCAGAGGGATCACGGAGCATGTATATACGAAGGGCAACGCCGAAGGCATCGAGAGGACGCTGGAATATATGAAGCGAGATTTTGAAGGATTATGCTTTATCAATTTGGTAGATTATGATATGCTGTACGGGCACCGCAACGATGTTGACGGGTATGCGGCGGCGCTCTCTTATTTTGATCAGAAGCTTCCTGAGCTGCTTAAGGCGCTTAGGGACGAGGACATTCTGATGATGACGGCGGATCACGGATGCGATCCGGGCTATACGGCATCTACGGATCATTCCAGGGAGCATACGCCTTTTATCATGTGCGGCCGGCCGGTCGTTCCGGCCAATCTCGGCACAAGGGATACGTTTGCGGATATCGGAGCGACGGTGCTTGACTATTTCGGGATCAAGCCCGAATTTGCGGGTATATCGATGCTATAGAACGTGGAGGATAAGATTTTGGGCAATTATGCGGAAGAGATAAACAGAAGAAGAACATTTGCGATCATATCGCACCCGGATGCCGGGAAGACAACGCTGACAGAGAAGTTTCTGCTGTATGGCGGCGCGATCAACCTGGCGGGAAGCGTAAAGGGCAAGGCAACGGCGCGCCATGCGGTTTCCGACTGGATGGAGATTGAGAAGGAGAGGGGAATCTCGGTAACTTCCTCCGTGCTTCAGTTCGAGTACGGGGGTTATTGCATCAATATACTGGATACGCCGGGGCATCAGGACTTCTCGGAGGACACCTACCGAACGCTGATGGCAGCTGACTCTGCGGTCATGGTGATCGATGCGTCTAAAGGCGTGGAGGCACAGACGCGCAAGCTGTTTAAGGTATGCGTTATGCGCCATATACCGATCTTTACGTTTATCAATAAGATGGACCGGGATGCCAACGATACGTTCAGCCTGTTAGATGAGATCGAGAAGGAGCTGGGGATTGCCACCTGCCCAATCAACTGGCCTATCGGTTCCGGTAAGAGCTTTAAGGGCGTTTATGACCGGGAAAATAAGTGTGTGATCACATATTCCGATACGGAGAAGGGCACGAAAGAGGGACATGCCGTCACGATCCCGGTATCGGACGAAGCCGCGCTGGAGGGCGGTATAGGCGCGGACTTCAAGGCGCAGCTGCTGGATGAGATCGATCTTCTGGACGGCGCGAGCGCCGAGTATGACCTGGACAGGATACAGGCGGGTGATCTGACCCCTGTGTTTTTTGGCTCCGCGCTTACGAACTTCGGCGTTGAATTTTTCCTGAAGCATTTTCTTAAGATGACGACGACACCGCTTCCGCGCAAAGCCGATATCGGCATGATCGATCCGGTAGAACACGAGTTTTCGGCGTTTGTTTTTAAGATCCAGGCTAACATGAATAAAGCGCACCGTGACAGGGTCGCGTTTATGCGGATATGCTCGGGGAGATTTGATGCGGGTGACGAGGTGAAGCATGTGCAGGGCGGCAAGGTCCTGCGCCTGTCGCAGCCGCAGCAGATCATGGCGGACGAGCGAAAGATACTGGACGAGGCCTACGCGGGAGATATCATCGGCGTGTTTGATCCGGGTATCTTTTCGATAGGGGATACCCTGTGTATGCCGAAAGAGCAGTTTGAATATGAGGGGATCCCGACCTTTGCACCGGAGCATTTTGCGAGGGTCAAGCAGGTCGATACGATGAAAAGAAAACAATTTGTGAAAGGAATCACGCAGATCGCGCAGGAGGGAGCCATTCAGATCTTCCAGGAGTTTAATACGGGTATGGAAGAGATCATTGTAGGCGTGGTGGGCGTACTACAGTTTGATGTATTGAAATACCGCCTGGAGAATGAATATAACGTAGAGATCAGGCTGGAGAATCTTCCTTACGAGCATATCCGGTGGATAGAGAACAAGGATCTGGATATGGACAGGCTGACAGGCACTTCGGATATGAAGAAGATCCGTGATCTGAAAGGCAACCCGCTGTTATTGTTCGTCAACCAGTGGAGCATCGGTATGACGGTTGAGAGAAACGAGGGGCTGATCCTGTCGGAGTTTGGAAGGAACTGATCAGGCCTTTGCGGCGGCAGACCTGATGGACAGGCCCGGACGGACAGGCATTATCTGGTGTGATGAAGGTGAGCGGATATGAAAAAAACAGGCTTATTATTGGCAGGTATGCTGGTTTTAACGGGGTGTCTGGTTTATGCGCGCCAGACACTGCCTCACCGCCAGAGCGATCAGTATATGCAGGAGAACCTTGGCGCCGGCAGGGAAGAAGCCGGACAGGAACAGCAGGTAGTCAAACGGGACCCGGAGGATGGATATGCCTATGGAAAGCTTTCAGAAGAAGAGCAGCAGGTGTATCTGGAGATCAGGGACGCCCTGATCAATTTTGAAGAGAATGTGAAGCTCTCCAGCTGTGATAAGGAAGAGATCGCCCATGCTTTTCAGTGTGTGCTGAACGACCATCCGGAGCTTTTCTATGTAGACGGTTATACTTACACGGAGTACACGCTGGGGGACGTTCTGCGCAAGATTACGTTTACGGGAACCTATTGTTATGATCGGGACGAAATAGACGGGAAAAAGCAGAGGATAGATAATTATGTAAACCAATGCCTGGCGGGAATGCCTGCGGGTGCGGACGCGTATGGAAAAGTAAAATATATCTATGAATATCTGATCCACCATACGGAATATGATTCGTCCGCCAAAGACGGGCAGAATATCTGCTCCGTATTTATCGAGGGAAGATCGGTGTGCCAGGGTTATGCCAAGGCGACGCAGTATCTTCTCGACAAGGCCGGAATATTTGCCACGCTTGTCCTGGGTCATGTTACCGGGGGTGAAGGCCACGCGTGGAACCTGATTCAGATCGACGGACAGTATTATTATGTGGACACCACCTGGGGAGACGCATCCTATCAGGCGGTGGGAGGCTCGGCCGGATACCCTGCGGAGAAGATACCGACGATCAATTACGATTATCTGTGTGTGCCGACCGGACAGATGGAGCTTACGCATACGCCGGAAAACGTGGTGGAGCTGCCGGAGTGTGATTCCATGGAGGACAATTATTATGTGCGGGAGGGTCTTTATTTTACGGAGTGGAATACGGAACAGATCGAGCGTATCTTTAGAGAGGAATATGAGAAGGGAAGCGCCTATGTGACATTAAAATGCGGGAATTATGACGTTTACCGGCAGATGAAGGAGGCGCTGATCGAAGAGCAGGAGATCTTCAGGTATCTTGACTGTCCCGACGGCGTGGTGTCCTATTCGGCGGACGAGGGGCAGTACAGCATGAGCTTCTGGCTGTAGCGGAGGATGGCCTGGAACGGCAGCGGGAAGCGGGCTTTTGGCTTTCCCGGGAATGGGACTATGCAAAAATGATAAATTTTGGTATACTTATCCCAAATAAAAGAAAGGCGTGAGGATCGATATGGAACAGGAAACAGCTAAAGGTACTTATTTGACACAGGGAGACGAGGAGATCGGTACGGTCAAGATCGCTGACGATGTGGTGGCGATGATAGCGGCCTTAGCGGCAACGGAGGTGGACGGCGTCGCCGCCATGAATGGCAATGTGGCCAAAGAGATCCTGAGCAAAGTCGGCGTCAAGGGGCTTGCTAAGGGCGTCAGAGTGGATATCCTCAACAAGAAGGTCAAGGTAGATCTTGCTATCACGATGGAGTACGGCTTTAATATTCCGGCAACCTGTCAGCGTGTGCAGGTCAAAGTGAAAAATGCGATCGAGAATATGACAGGCCTGGAAGTGACGGATGTAAATATACGCATAGCAGGCATAAATGTGGTGCATTGATATTGATAAAAGACCAGTATGATACGGCAGGAAGCATTCATTATGAGTAGAAGAGAGTTGCGGGAGCAGTTATTTAAGCTGCTGTTCCGGGTGGAATTTAACAGCCTGGAAGACATGGCGGAACAGGAGAGGCTTTTTTTTGAGGATGAAGAGGCGGCAAAGGACAAGGATGCCGCCTACATTTCGGATAAGTATCACAAAATACAGCAGCTGCTTCCGGAGATAGACAGGCAGCTGAACGAGAGGACAGAAGGCTGGAATACGGAGAGAATGGGCAAGGTTGATCTGGCCATATTAAGACTGGCGGTTTATGAGATCAACTATGATGAGTCCGTTCCCACAGGCGTAGCGATCAATGAGGCGGTCGAGCTTGCCAAAAAGTTCGGGCAGGATGCGTCATCAGGGTTTGTCAATGGGATTCTGGCAAAGTTTGCGTAGTCAGACGGTGTTGTTATGCGGAATAATATTTATACGGTTGCGCAGGTTAATTCTTATATCAAAAATATGTTCACGCAGGATTATATGTTGCAGTCGATCATGGTGAAGGGTGAGGTCAGCAATTGCAAATATCATTCCTCTGGACATATTTATTTTACATTAAAGGATGAAAAAGGAACAATAGCATGCGTTATGTTTTCGGCAAACCGCAGCGGGCTCCGCTTTCGCATGGAAGAAGGGCAGCAGGTTGTCGTAAGCGGCAGGATAGATGTGTATGAGCGGGACGGCAAGTATCAGATCTATGTTCAGGAGATCAGACTGGACGGCGCCGGCGCCCTGTATGAGAGATATGAGCAGCTGAAGAGGGAGCTGGAAGAGCGGGGGATGTTTGCACCGCAGTATAAACGTCCCATACCGAAATATATCGGGACGCTGGGAGTTGTCACGGCCGCTACCGGAGCTGCCGTACAGGATATCATCAATATCGCGAGGCGCAGGAATCCTTACGTCCAGATCATACTGTATCCGGCTATTGTACAGGGAGAAGCGGCGGTTCCGAGTATTGTGAACGGCATCAGGGCGCTGGAACGTCTCGGGGTGGACACGATCATCGTGGGAAGAGGCGGCGGCTCCATCGAAGACCTGTGGGCCTTTAATGAGGAACCGGTCGCGCAGGCCGTTTTTGACTGCAGCATTCCGATCATATCGGCGGTAGGACATGAGACGGATACTACGATCGTTGATTTTGTGGCGGATCTTAGGGCACCGACACCGTCGGCAGCGGCGGAGCTTGCCGTTTATGATATCGAGGGCTTCAAGGATAAGCTTTCGGAATATTCATATAACTTACATCATATGTGCAGAAGGACGATCGACAGATACCGCCGGGAATGGGAGCATTATTGTGTCAGGATGCGTTATCTGAGTCCTCTGAACATGATCAGAATGAAAAGAACACAGGCGTTATCTTTAGAGGAACACTTGCAGAACGCTATGGAGAGCTGTCTGGACGCCTGCCGGCACAGACTGGCGCTCTATGTGGAGCAGATGAAAGGCCTGTCTCCGTTAGACAAGCTGAATCAGGGCTATGCCTATGTGTCAGACAGTGCGGGTAAGACGATCACATCCGTCGAACAGGCGATGGTGGGCGATATGATGACGGTCTATGTAAAGGACGGCACTCTGAGCGCCAGGGTCACAGACAAAAGCCGGGGTATGGCTTATGACCCGGACGCGGACCGGCCGCAGGAGAGATTGTGAATATAAAGGAGCGCAGGTAAGGAAAATGAGTGTAGAGCAGGATGTACAGCAGGAACAGAACGAGCCCGGGGAAGCGGATTTCTCGATAGAAGAAGCATTCGGACAGATCGAAGAGGTGATCGCTCACCTTGAGACGGAGGACATTACTTTGGAGCAGTCTTTTCAGGAATATAACAGAGGGATGAATCTGCTTAAGCAATGTAATGAATCGATCGATAAGGTCGAGAAGAGGGTACTTAAAATAAACGAAGACGGTGGATTAGATGAGTTTTAAAGACGAATTGGGCCGTAAGACCGACAGAGTGGAAGAAATCGTCAGGAAATATCTTCCGAAGGAAGAGGGATATCAGGCAACGGTGCTGCAGGCGATGAATTACTCCGTTACTGCGGGAGGTAAAAGACTCAGGCCTCTGCTCATGGCGGAGAGTGCGGCATTGTTCGGCGATGCGGATAAGATCGATGCTTTGCCGGCGTTTATGGCAGCTCTTGAAATGATACACAACTACTCCCTGGTGCATGACGATCTGCCCGCGATGGATAACGACGAATACCGCAGAGGCCGTAAGACGACGCATGTAGTCTACGGAGAGGGAATGGCGGTCCTGGCAGGGGACGGCCTGCTTAATTATGCCTTTGAGGCGGCGGCGTCAGCCTTTGACGGCGCGGCATCCGTAGAAGACTACAGACGGATCGCCGTTTCCCTGCAGATCCTTGGCCGCAAAGCGGGCATCTACGGTATGATCGGCGGACAGTGCGCAGATCTGGAAGCCGAAGAGAAGACTGATGGCGTGACGGCTCAGACGCTGCTGTTCATCCATGAGCATAAGACGGCGGCGCTGATACAGGCGGCCATGATGATCGGGGCGGCGTTGGCGGGAGCCGGACAGGGCGATATACAGAAGCTGGAGAGATGTGCATATGACATCGGCGTTGCGTTCCAGATCCAGGATGATATCCTGGATGTGACGGGCAGCCAGGAGGTGCTGGGCAAGCCCGTTGGAAGCGACGAGAAGAACCACAAGCTGACATACGTTACCGTGCATGGGCTTGAGGGATCCCGTGCCGAGGTGAAGAAGCTGTCCGGGGAGGCAATAGAGATCCTTTCGGCATTTCCGCGTAGGAATCTGTTCCTGGAGACATTGGTCGGACAGCTGATCTACAGAGAGAAATAATTTTTCATGAGCCGCGCAGGCGTGGAGGATTACAATGTTTTTAGAGAAGATAGAGAAAGCGAACGATATCAAACAGCTGTCGGAGTCCGATTACGGTGCGCTGGCGGAAGAGATCAGGGAGTTCCTGATCCGCTCTATCAGCGAGACGGGCGGACATCTCGGTTCCAATCTGGGCGCGGTGGAGCTGACGATGGCGCTGCATCTGTTCTTAAATCTGCCGGAAGATAAGCTGATCTGGGATGTAGGCCATCAGTCCTATACCCACAAGATCCTCACGGGAAGGAGAGAGGGATTTGCGAATCTGCGTAAATTCGGCGGCATGAGCGGATTCCCGAAGCGCAAGGAGAGCGATTGCGACTGCTTTGACACGGGGCACAGCTCCACATCTATCTCCGCGGGACTCGGCATGGTCAAGGCGAGAGATATCCAGGGCGGTAAGAATACGATCGTGTCCGTGATCGGGGACGGATCCCTGACCGGCGGCATGGCATATGAGGCGCTCAATAATGCCTCCCGGCTGGAGACCAATTTTATCATTGTATTAAACGATAACAATATGTCTATATCCGAAAATGTGGGCGGCGTGTCGAAATATCTGAATAACATCAGAACGGCCAATATGTATCTGGATCTGAAGGAAGGGGTGTACAAATCCCTTCACGGCAAGTCCAAGTACGGCGATAAGGTGGTCTCCCAGATCAGACGCGCCAAGAGCAGCTTCAAGCATCTGGTGGTGCCGGGAATGTTCTTTGAGGATATGGGGATCACTTATCTCGGCCCCGTGGACGGGCATAATATTTCCGCTATGGTACATATGCTGGGTGAGGCAAGAAAGATACGCGGAGCAGTGCTTTTACATGTGATTACCCAGAAGGGCAGAGGGTATGCGCCGGCGGAGAGGCATCCCGCCAGATTCCACGGAGCGGAGCCTTTCGATATTGAGACGGGGATACCGAGCAGACCGCATAATAAAGCGAATTATACGGATATTTTTTCTACGGTTATGTGCAAGCTGGGACAGCGGGAGGAACAGGTCGTTGCGATCACAG
>CANQIJ010000030.1 GCA_947624025.1 uncultured Lachnospiraceae bacterium
CAAAGGACGCCGGAACCGGCCAGCCCCACATCAGATGCCCCATGGACACATACATAAGCGGTATCAGCAGGCACAAAGAGGCGATCAGCCTCCGCCTGATGCGTACCGTCTCGCGGTCCGCCATGTCCGCCGCCTTAGCGCTCACCGCGCCGTCGCTGTCGTCTTCCGCGGGCGACGCGCCATATCCCGCCGCCTCAACGGCCGCGCAGATGCTCTGCACCGAAGCGGGCCCGTCATACTCCACCGTCATATTGTTCATCAGCAGGCTGACCGTGACTCCGCTGACGCCTGCCACACCCGCCACAGCCTTTTCCACATGCGCGCTGCAGGCCGCGCAGGTCATACCCGTAACCTTAAATTTCTGCGTTTTCATTGCAGCCTCCTATTTCAGCTTCTTCATCAATTCCACCGCTTCCGCCAGAATATCCTCATTGCCCTTCCTGACCTCTTCCGCCACACAGGTCTGCATATGATCCTGAAAAACAATGTATCCGAGACTCTGAAGAGCGCTCTGCGCCGCGCCGACCTGGATCAGGATATCGCCGCAGTACCGGTTGTCGTCGATCATGTTCTTGATCCCGTTGAGCTGGCCGATAATGCGGTTGATCCGGCTCTGCAGCTGTCTGCGCTGCGCTTCGCTCCGGGGCGTATTTTTGCATCTGCCGCACATTTCCATGCCGCCGTCCGCCTGTGCGCCGTTTTCCGCGCCCCGGCAGCATACCTTCTCATTGTTCCGCATATTTTGATCGTTATTCACTCTTTCTTCTCCCTGTATGTCCTCTGCGGTACGTGTCCGCTCCCCGTCATGCGGTATCCCGGAAAGTCCGGCGATCCTCCCGCATTCGTTCCCGCGTTTACCGTTATAATATACCCCCATGGGGTATCTGTCAAGTGTTATCCGCTCAGAAATATGCCCGGAATCGTGTGCCGCCGGGCGCACGAAAAAGGAGCGGCATCTCTGCCGCCCCGTAAAGCCCTGTATTCTTATATGCTCTCTGTTATAGCCGGATCTACTGCTCGCTCTTGGGCTGCACCCACTCGTCACGGTAGAAGGCCAGCTGGTTCTTGCCGCGTTTCTTGGCCTTGTACAAGCCCTGGTCGGCCGCCTTATACAGCGTCTCGAAGTCCGCGCCCTCCTGAGGATAGATCGCCACACCGATACTGGCCGTTGCGGCATATTTGACATACTCGCCCGCCTGGAAATTGTGGAAGAAGTGTTCGACCTTCTTCGCTTCCTTGAGGATCGCCTCCCTGTCGGAAACCCCCTTAAGGAAGATCATAAACTCATCGCCGCCGACACGGCCGATAATATCCGTTGCACGGAAGATCGCCGTGATCTGCTGCCCCAGCGAGCGCAGCACCTCGTCGCCGAACGCGTGGCCCATCGTATCATTGATCTTCTTGAAATTATCTACGTCCAATATGAACAGCATCGACTGCGCATCCGGGTTCTGGCTCATGAAGTCCTTGATCTTGCGCTCCGTCGCCAGTTTATTCGTCAGTCCGGTCAGCAGATCGGTGTCCGCCTTATCCTCCAGCTCCTTCTTCTTCTCGTTGTTGCGGATCTTACCGATGATATTGATGATCACGATCATGCAGATGAATACAAAGACCGCAACGACCAGATATAAAAGCATATCCTTGGTATTCTGCCACTGAAGGCCGATCTGTCTGTCCACATAGCTCTGGCTGACGCCCAGGACCACCTCCCACCGGTTGGCGCCAAACGGCACATATGCCAGCGTGTAGCCCACACCGTCAACCACAACGGAATTGGTCCCGCGCGAACCGTTATCCATGCGGCTGCGTATCGTGCGCGTCACCTCGGCGTTCTGCGGCTCGATCGTCTCTATGATATTGCCGTCCGCCAGCAGGACACTGTTCCCGGCGCCGGAAACGCCCAGCACATTGCCCTCGCCGTCCACAAGCGCGAGAAAAGATTCCGAATCATAGTCCGATTTCGACATGACGCCGCCAAACTTATCCATCGAATAGAACAGCAGCATATAATACAGTCCGCTCTCCCTGTTGACACGCTCGACGACCACGACCGCGCCGTCGTCATGACCTGCGTCCTGCGCATACACATACGACACGGTATCGGTCTGGCGGATCGTCTGGAAATACGCCTCGCCGCCTACGGAGACCTCCGCGCCGCTCTGGTCAAGGCCCACGCCCTCGCTGTCACAGTAGATCACCCGGTAGGCATCCGTGCAGGAATACAGTATCTGCGTCATATCAGCCTCCGAGACCTCGCTCAGCTCGGCTTTCTGCTCCAATAAAACACGGAACGGATTCACCGCACTTACAAACGTTTCCAGCTCATTCATAAAACTGCTGCCGTAATCCTGCGCCGATTTGATCAGATTCTTTGAGATCGTCTCCATCGCGCTGGCGCTGCTTTTGTTCGAGAAATTGAACATCAGCACAAAGATCACCGCTATCAGTATCAAACCCGGAATGATCCACGAAACGACAGTCGTTCTAGTCTGTTTTTCCATCGTTTTCCCTTTCTTCACAATCTGTTCCAACATCAACCGAGAAATCCAGATCGGATTTCTGCCGGACCTCCGGCTCATACTTCTTAAAGATCTTGCTGTACAGACACGCCGCGCCGTACGCAGGAGCCGAAATACCAAACAAAAAGATAAACAAATACATATAGACCGAAAAATATCCCACGATAAGAGGTATCGCGTACAGGAATGCCATCAGCAGCGTCTTAGGCAGATTGGCAAACGATACGATGATCGCATTCCTGAGCGTATTTCTGATCGTATTGTCAAATCTGGCGAGCAACGGGAAGACATACATTGCGACCAGCAGCATCAGGATCCCCATAGCGAAAAAAGCAACGACAAGGGCTCTGGGAAACGCGATGCCCGAATGACCGAAGATTATGATATCAACGGCATAGATCAGGATAATGAGAAGCATGATCAGCCATATGAGCGTAGCCTGTCTGAAATTCTGCTTAAAGGATTTAAAAAAGCCTCTGATCAGATAACCCTCCTCACCGCGCACCATCTTGAGGAACACATAGTGCATACCCGTGAAGGCGGCTCCCGCCGTAATGATCGGTATGCAGCACAGGATCATAAGCATATTCATGATCATCAGATCCCCGACGCGCCCCAGGGCGCGCATGACAGGGCTGTCCAAGTCAAAGATCTTACCCATATATCAGCCTCTCTTTACATACACATTTATATTATATTACAAAACTGCCCAAAAAAGCTATACAAATTACAAATTTTTATATCGATCTTCCATAGCGGCGCCGCCGGGGGTCAGATCTTATACTTCTTACCGATCAGCTCATACTGCATGTTCAGCGTCTCGTACGTCTTCATGATCCCGGCCGACTCTTCCCTGACACGCTTCATGATCCGGTCGTAGGAGCTGATAAAAGTGATAACGATCTGCTTTTTCAGCTTATGCTTGGCGATCTCGTCGCTCAGGATAGCGATCACCTTCTCCTTCGGCAGATCCGGGCGGTAGCTTCTCGGATTGACAAGCGCCGTGACAACGTCCGCCACCTGCAGGATCCTCTGCGGCGTATTCATCTGCATATCCTTGAGCCTGTGCGGATAACCGCTGCCGTCGCACCTCTCATGGTGCGCCATTGCGATATTCACCACATCGCTCTTCATCCGGTCCCGGAGCACCTGCTCTCCGATCTCAACATGCGTCCTCAGCTGTCTGACTTCCTCGGCCTCCAGCTTACGGGGCGCCTCGATGATCTCCTGCGGGATCGCCAGCATACCGATATCGTGGATCAGCGCGCCATAGTAGAGGAGCTCCCGCTCTGCATCCGGCAGATTCATCTCCCGGGCGATATCCTCGCACACGCAGACTGTCGTGATATTGTCCACGACCATACTCTGGCTGCGAAAGCCGAGGCAGTACATTAACATCTCCAGGAACTTCTTCTTGTCCTCGTTGGAAAAGATCATGTATCCGGCGATATCGTCAAGCTCCCGCTTATACTCCCCGCTTTTGATCTTTTCAAAGATCCCGTACTTGCTCTCGACCTGATAGAAGAGCTCAAGCCCGTCGGAGGACAGCTTCGTTCCCGACATCGGTTCAAACATATACAGATCGAACTGGTTGCCCATGGAAGTAGAGTAGATATCCATCTTCTCGGCAATATTGATGTATGCGGCGATCTGCTTATACTCATAATCAACCTTCTGGAGCTGTTCATAGTCCATGTGATGATACATGATCACCTTGGCCAGATCCGGCACGGGCGACAGATACTTGAAGAACAGGTATCCGTAGATCGAGTGCGCCATACTGTCCCTGGACTCATAGCGGAGCATATCGCTGATCTGCCCCTTCTCCGTCCTATAGGCGCCGATATCATGCATCGTGCACAGCATGACGATGTCGGCCAGCTCGAACTCCTCAAACCTGCCCCTCTCCCGGAGCATCATATAAACCATATACGCGACCTTGGAGCCATGATCCATCAGTCTGGGATGCACAAGCTTCAGAATATCACGCGCCAGCAGATAAATGTCTTTACTCTTAATATACTCCATATGATCCCTCTCACCTACAAAACAAATTCCATCGGCGTATAGATAATGCCGTCTTTTACTTCCTCCGGGCGCAGATCCCGAAACCCGATCTTATGATAAAACTCCACGCCGTACGGCGAAGCGTTGACCGTCACCCTGTCCGCGCCGACCTCCGCAAGAAGATAATCCGCCAGATACCGCACCAGCGCTCTCCCGATCCCTCGGCGGTGGTAGGCTTCATCCACGAACAGCAGCGAAATGTGCGTCGAATCGCGCAGCGTGATCATTCCCACAAGCTTATTCCCGTCCAGGGCCACGAACATCTGGTACGAGCCCATGACAAACATGCGGTACAGCGTCGTGTCCGTAATAAAGTTCCGAAAGTTCTTCACTCCCTCCGGAGAATAGACATCCGCCTCAAAGCGCAGAAAGGTTTTCCACGCAAGCGCCATGGCGTCCTGCCATTCGTTACGATATGCGCTTCTGATCTGATATGACGTCTCCAAGGGCGAGGACTCCTTTGTCTTATAATAAACTATTTTATCGTATTTTCCATAAAGATACAACCATTAACCCATCAGGAGCTCCCATTTGTGCACGAGCGCCTCGCACCGGTCCACATCCATCCCTTCCGCAGCCTCCTTCAGCTGCAGCCAGACAGCCGTCTGCCGGTCATCGTAGTGATAGCGCTCCAGCTTACACATCGCCGCCTCCATCCGATCCATGTCCAGATCGTCAATCGCTTCCCTGATTTCGGAAAAGCACTGCCGCAATACGGCGGGATCGGCCTCTTTTCTGGCGGCGCCGTCCTCATCGTCCCGGCAGAACGGCCCAAGCATCTCCCGATAGCCGATGTACTGTGCGAGCATCCCGTCCGTCAGGCTGTGTATCGCATCGGCATCGCCGGCATTGCCCGCGGCCTCCAGTGCGGCCGCCTTTTCGGATAATTCTATGGCTCCGATCTGCCTGGCGGCATTCTTCAGGGCGTGGACCTCAACGGTGTAGCCCGGCCAGTCCTCACTTTCCTCCAGGGCTTTGATCCGTCCGGCTTTTTTCTCAATACCGTTATAAAACACCTTCAATACTTTCCGAAACAATTCCTCGCTGACCAGATACTCCATGGCGGATCCTACGTCCAGATCTCCGACCGCCATATGCTCCGGCTCCGGCGTTTTCTCACCGGCCGCCTGCGCATGGCAGTCCTGCCGGATCTTCTGCGCGGGGAGCCACTGTCTCACTTTATCGACCAGCGTACGAAACTCTATCGGCTTGGCGACAAAATCATTCATGCCCTCTTTCAGCAGCCTTTCCCGCATTCCGTCCACCGCATTGGCCGTCAGGGCGATGATCGGCACGTCGGCATACTCCGGATGGAGATTTCTGATGATATGCGTCGTCTCCACGCCGTCCAGCCCCGGCATCATATGATCCATAAAAATAATATCGTAACGTTTCTTCGATATCATCCCGACCGCCGGCCTGCCCCCGTCCGCCGTATCGACCTGCATCTTAAGAGGCTCTAACAGTCCCTCCGCGACGGTCAGATTCACCGCATTGTCATCCACGATCAGGACGCTTGCGTCCGGCGCGGTAAAATCAGGCTCCCGGTCATCCGGCGCATCGTCGCGCTGCAGCTTCTCGCCATTCAGTATCATCGCGATATTCAGGGAAAAAAGCGGCTTTTTTAAAATGATCAGGTTCGGGATATCATACGCCGCGCGGTCGTCATAGTCGATGACCAGAACCGCCTTCAGCGCCTCGTGATCCCGGACGTAGCGCTCAACGGCCCCGGAGAACGACGGCCGGTCGACAAACAGAAAAACCCTTCTGTCCTCGGGTAAGGTCTGCACCTCGTCGCCGGATATCAGGCGGACATCCTCCACGCCGAGTCTGACCGCATCGCGGTACAGGCCCTGGCTCACATAGGGATTGGCGATCACCCCCGCGACCGTGATCCGCGACGGATCGGCAACGCTGATACCCGGCGTCTCGTCCACGATCTTCTGCGGGATCACACAGTTGAACTTACTCCCCTTCTCATATTCGCTCTCCACCCAGATCGTCCCGTCCATCAGCGAAAGCAGCCTTCTGGAAATGGCGAGCCCGAGCCCGGTTCCTTCAATATTGCGGTTTTTCTTACTGTCCACCTGCTGAAAAGACTGGAACAGTCTGTCCATGTCTTCTTCTTTGATCCCCATTCCCGTGTCTTCAACGCTGATCTGCAGGCTGATGTCGCCGGGCGTCATTTTATAGCAGTCCATCTTAATGACCACCTGGCCGTGCGCCGTAAACTTGACGGCATTGTTTGCCAGGTTTAACAGCACCTGCTTGATCCTGATATTGTCGCCCCACAGCTTATCGGGCAGATCCGGGGCAATATCCAGGATCAGCTCCACATCCTTATCCTTAAGCCTTGTCATTACGATGTTGGCGACGTCACAGACCAGGGATACCGGCTCATAGTCCACCTCATTGATGTCCATCTTGCCGGACTCTATCTTGGAAAAATCAAGAATATCATTGATAATGGTAAGCAGCGATCTTCCGGCCTCTTTGATCTGAACGATATAGTCTCTGGCCGCGGGCGGCAGCTTTTCGCGAAGCGCCATCTCCGCCATACCGATCACCGCGTTCATGGGCGTTCTGATCTCGTGGCTCATATTGGCAAGAAAATCCGATTTTAAATTCTCCGATCGGTCAAGACTGTCATAAACACGCGCCGCCAGTTCAAGATTATACTTCATTTCGTTGTTGGCCTGCGTGGCAAGATATCTGTTATATGCCATCTGCGCCACAACATCCGCGATCGTATACAGGGATCCGGCCGCGCGGTCCGCCGCGCTCTTCTCCAGTACCCTGACCCCGGAGGCCGCCGCAATATACTCTTCCGGGTCTGCCCCGAGCTCCCGCGCAAAGGCCCCCAGCCTGACGGGATCCGGCGCCTCCGTATAGATCCCTCCGGCTATCAGGCACCCTGCGGGCCTGCCGTCCGCAAGGATCGGCACGGCATACTCCGTAAGTCCGGCATGACATACATAGGAAACCGGCCCGCCCTTTTCAAACGCCAGCGCCGCTCCCTCTTTGTCACACTGTTCGCACCGGGCGCAGCCGACGGCAGAAGCTCTCGCATATTCGGAGCAGAGCTTCGGAAGCCCCGATCCCTTCGTTACCGTCACGCCGTCCGCATCCGTTGTCATCACCGACATACCTGTCATATCGGAAAAGACGTCTTGTATCTTCTGCAGCACGTCGATATCGATCAGATCCGCTGCTGTCAGGTCGCGATCCAGATTCATCCATCAAACCTCTTTCTATGTATCCGCATATATCCAATGCACTCTTCCGGGCAGCCGCGCCTATCCGATCGTCTTGGCGATCGTGTCCAAAAGCTTCACGGGATCTACCGGTTTTAACAGATAATTCTGCGGTTTTAACGCAAGCGCCTCCATGATCTTATTGGTATCGGTAACGCTCGTCAGAAAAATGACCGGTATTTTCCGGGTCATCTCCGAGGACCGCAGCCTCGCAAGGATGGCGGGCCCCTTTGCGTCCGGCATCTCATAGTCCAACAGGATCAGGTCCGTTTTCTTTCTCTCCAGGAACTTTAACGCGGTCTGACCGCTGGAGGCGGTCGCGACTTCGTATCTGTCGTGCAGATGCTCCTTGATCGTCTTAAGCATCATGGCATCGTCGTCCACGACCAGAATATGTTTACGCGGCCCGTACCCCGCCTGTGCAGCGGCGGCCTGTGCGGGCGCTCCTTCTTTTTCGGCGTTCTCCAGGCTGATCTCATCAACCGCATGCCGGAAACGGCTGTTCTTGACTAACTCCATGATCTTATCCTGTATCACATACACGGGAAGCGGCATATGAAGGATCAGATCCGCTTCCCCGGGGGTGATCCTGTCAAATTCATCACAGTCTTCCTTAAACCCGACCGTGACAAAGGCGATCCCCGCGCGCGTCATACGAAACCTCATATTGGCTATCCGGCTCATATCGTCCGCATTTTCCCCGCTCATACAATAGACAAAAACGTCGGGCTTAAAAAAAGACAGATGGTTTAAGATATCCGCCATATGTGCCGAAGTTGACACCGTCTCGAAGCTTTCCGTCATGTTCTCAAAAAACTCATCGATCACGGAATCGTTTTTCCCGGCCAGCAGTATTTTATATTTCATGATGTTGTCCCCCGTAATTCCCCGTTATCCCGAACAGACCGCCGCAGCTCATGCGGCCTGCCTTCTATCTATCCTCAAGTTTATCATGAGAGGGAAAAACATTCAACCCGCCTTTCTTCTGCGCCCGGGCATCCTTCTATTTCACCGCCTCGGCGCCCACCTTATTGACAAGCGGCAGCCCGTTCTCTACGGCGTACGCATTTTCCAGCGTGACCTCGGCAATCGCCTGCATCGCCTCCCTGGTAAAAAATCCCATGTGAGAGGTAATCAGCACATTCGGAAAGGTCATCAGTCTCGCCAGATTCTCATCCCGCATGATCTCGCCGGACTTATCCTCATAAAAAATGCCTTCCTCCTCCTCATAGACATCCAGGCCCACGCCGCCGAACCGGCCCGCCACCAGCCCGTCGATAAGGGCATCGGTATCGATCAGCCCGCCCCTTGAGGTATTGACCAGATACACTCCCTTCTTCATGTTCTCAATGGTCTGCCTGTTGATGAGATGCTTCGTCTCGGACGTCAGCGGACAGTGCAGGGATATCATATCCGCATTGGCCATGAGTTCCTCTAACGGCACATACTCCGCCTCCAGCTTCGGATTGGGATAAGGGTCGTAAGCCAGTACACGCATACCGAAGCCGTTGCAGATGCGTATCATCGCCTGCCCGATCCTGCCCGTCCCGATAATGCCCGCAGTCTTCCGGTACAAGTCCACACCCATCAGGCCGTTTAAGCTCATGTTGAACTCTCTCGTCCTGTTGTATGCCTTGTGCGTATAACGGTTTACGGTCAGGATCATTCCCATCGCGAACTCGGCTACCGCCTCGGGGGAATAGCTGGGTACGCGCAGCACCAGGATCTTATCCTCCGCCGCCCTGACGTCTACATGGTTAAAGCCCGCGCTGCGGAGCAAAAGCGCCTTGACCTTCATGTCATAGAGCTGCTGTATCATCTGCGCATTCACATAGTCGTTGACAAAAATGCATACGGCATCATATCCCCGCGCCAGGCTGACCGTGTCCTCCTGAAAGGGCATTTCATAGAAGCGGATCTCAAAACCGTATTCCTTACTCATAGGCTCAAACCAGATCCTGTCGTAGGGTTTTGTACTAAAAAAAGCTATCTTCATGCAAATTGCCTCCTCTGTCCATACTGTTCCTAGTATAAGCAGAGAAGGCAAAATCATTCGCGCAATTTACGGTATCAAACTCTGAAAAAAGCTGTGGGCGGCATCCTGCACGGCATTTCTAACGGCTCCGTTTACGGCTCTGTCCGCCTCTCCGATAAACTCTTCGCTGTACGTCCGGTACTTCTGCTTCGCCCGCTCTATAAAATCGCCGGCGTCCTCCCCGACCGTATCAAGTGTCTGCAGAAACGCAGCGATCCGTTCTTTATTTTCTTCCGACAGGGCAATATCATACTTTTCTTCACCCTCACCGATGGCGCGCATGATGCCGTCCGTATCCGACAGATCGATCTCTCCTTCGGCGATCCGGTCTATCATCCAGCCGACGATAGTCTCCTCATCGCTGCCGTTCTCCGCGCCCCGATCCCGGTCCTTAAACGGCAGAACCGCCATGATCAGCGCGCAGCATACACAAAGCGCCGCCAGTATGAACAGCCTTTTAATGGCCTTAAATATTCTCATGATACTCCGCTTTCCCGTTTCATTTACAGCAGACTGCCTCCCGGCTCTCCCAGAAAACCTCCGTTCAAATCCTCTGCAGGATCCAGCGGTAGATATCTGCGTATACATCCTCTTTGTCAGTCTCGTTCAATATCTCATGGCGATCCTGCGGGTACAGCTTGAGCCGGACATTCTCCATGCCGCTCTCCTTAAAAGAACGGTACACCGCTTCCACCGCCCTGCCGTAATCTCCTACCGGATCGTCAGCCCCCGACACAAAAAGCACCGGAAGAGCGGAGGGCATCTTCCCAAGCTTCTCCTGATCATGCAGATAACAGATCAGCGTGAACAGCGTCTGAAATCCGTTGACGGTAAAAGTAAAGCCGCAGAGAGGATCCTGTATATATTTCCGCACATTTTCCTCATTGCGCGAGAGCCAGTCAAACGGCGTCTTGGGAGACTTGATCCGCTTATTGTACGCGCCGAAAGATATCGCATTGATAAAGCTGCCCTTATGCTTCGCGCCAAAGATCAGGCTCTGCAGCTTTGCAAGCGCTATGCCGAAGACCAGAACAGGCTTGGGCTGCATTCCCGTTCCCATAATGACCGCGCCGTTGATGCCGGCGCCGTACCTGATCAGATAATTGCGAACGATGAACGATCCCATGCTGTGGCCCAGTATGATATAGGGCACATCCGGATACTGGCTCTGAACGAGCTTTTTCAGCCTGTGCTCATCCCGCACAAGGACAGTCGCTGCATCCTCTTTACAGAAATAACCGTAAGGCTCGCCGTCTCTGACAGACTGTCCGTGGCCGAGATGATCGTCTCCCACCACCAGAATCCCCTTGTCCGCCAGATAACAGGCAAAATCATCATAGCGGTCTATATATTCCGCCATACCGTGCACGATCTGCAGGACACAGACCGGCTTGGGCGCCTCCGGGATCCACTTGACCGCATGGATCCTGTGCTCACCGTCCCTGGAATCAAAATAAAAATCCTCTTTCTTCGCCATACAGCAATCCCCCTCATACATACCAGCCGGCAGATCCTAGCAGATCTCCGCGCCGGACGGCATCGGTCCGTCAGGCGTCATAAGCGCCAGTCCGCCGTCCGCATCCTCTGCACACAGCAGCATTCCCTCGGACATCATTCCGGCAATCTCTCTGGGCTGCAGGTTGACTAACACCATCACCTTCTTGCCGACCATCTCCTGTGGGCTGTACTGCTGTTTGATGCCGGACAGGATCTGCTTTACCTCGGAGCCGATGCGCACCTTGGAGCACAACAGCTTCCTGGACTTGGGCACTTCCGCACACTCTATGATCTCGCCCACCCGGAACTGACACTTGTCAAAAACATCGTAGGTGATCGTCTCCTTCGCCGGAACATCGATCACATCCTCTGCGGTTCCCGGTGTCTGCCCGGCCGCACCCTGCACCGCGCCGCCTGCCGCATCGTTCCCCGGCGCTGCGCCCGCAGCTTCCCTGCGCGCCTCATACATGGCCTCCACCTTCTCCATCAGCTCCCCGATATCCTGACGGGCAAAGAGGATCTCCGGCGTCTGCGTCACCCGGTTGTTATCGGGATATAACGAGGACGCTGCTGCGATATCCCCATTCTTGGCGCACCGCTCCAGAATCTCAAAATCAACAAGCTGTGCGTTGATCTGCGAAGCGATCTTAACGGATGTTTCGGGCATATAGGGCTCTAACAGGGACGCGCCCACCAGAATACCGTTCAGCAGATTGTACAGCACCGTTGCCAGCCTGTCCTTCTTCGCCTCGTCCTTTGCAAGCACCCAGGGCATTGTCTCGTCAATATATTTATTGCACCGTTTGAACAGGGCAAAGATCTCCGTGATGGCATCCGCCACACGCAGCTCATCCATCTTCCTGGACACCCTGCCGTAAGTGTCCGCAGCCACCGAGAAAAGATCCGCGTCCACGTCCTCCGCTCCCGCGTCCACGCCCACATGCTTATTCTCCACCCGGCCGCCAAAATATTTATTGCTCATGGAAACGGTCCTGTTGACCAGATTCCCCAGCGTATTGGCCAGATCGGAATTGGTCCGCTCAGCGACCAGCTCCCATGTGAGGTTGCCGTCGTTGTCGTAAGGCATCTCATGAAGGACATAGTAGCGCACGGCATCCACACCGAAGAAATCGATCAGATCCTGTGCGTAGATCACATTGCCCTTGGATTTGCTCATCTTGTCATTGTTCATCAAAAGCCACGGATGTCCGAATACCTGCTTCGGCAGCGGCTCACCCAGCGCCATCAGAAAGATCGGCCAGTAGATCGTGTGGAAGCGGATGATATCCTTGCCGATCAGATGCAGATCGGCGGGCCAGAGCTTCTTATACTGCTCACTGCTGTTTCCGTCAGCGTCATAGCCGATCCCCGTGATATAGTTGGTCAGCGCATCCATCCACACGTAGATCACATGCTTCTCGTCAAAGGTCACCGGAATGCCCCATGTATAGGACGTCCTGGACACACACAGATCCTGTAAGCCCGGCAGAAGGAAATTATTCATCATCTCATTCTTGCGGGATACCGGCTGTATAAATTCCGGATGCGCATTGATGTATTCGATCAGCCTGTCCGCATACTTGCTCATCCTGAAGAAATAGGCTTCCTCCCTGGCCGGCTTCACCTCCCTGCCGCAGTCGGGGCACTTGCCGTCCACCAGCTGCGACTCTGTCCAGAAGGACTCACAGGGCGTACAGTACATCCCCTCATAATATCCCTTATAGATATCTCCCTGGTCGTACAGCCGCTTGAAGATCTTCTGTACCGCCCTCTCATGATCGGTATCCGTCGTGCGGATAAATTTATCATAAGAAGTGTTCAGCGCGTCGCATATCCGCCGGATCTCACCGGCTACGCCGTCCACAAACTGCTTCGGCGTGACGCCGCTCTCCTGTGCTTTTATCTCGATCTTCTGTCCGTGCTCATCCGTTCCTGTCTGGAAGAACACATCGTAACCGTCTTTTCTCTTAAAACGGGCAATGCTGTCCGCCAGTACGATCTCATAGCTGTTGCCGATGTGCGGCGTACCGGAAGTATACGCAATCGCCGTAGTAATATAATACCTGCCCTTGTTCATGATAATCTCCATTCCGGAGCGTTTTCGCGACGGGGCGACGCGAATCTCAAATTCGCGTCTGCCATCAGGGGAAGTTGTGACGCTCCGGCGCAACTTCCCGTGTGAAAAATCAGCACATCAGTGTGATTTTTCACGCCTCTCCTTTCAGGGCTGTTCCCATATAACAGAGAAACAGCGTATAACGTAAGACTACAATAAATGGCGGCGATTGTCAATTACGGCAGGGATATCCCGGCTGTCAGGGCGAAGTCTTCTCCTCTTTCCCTTTTTCCTCGAACGGCTCCAGATAAAGCGTACGGATCTCCGGGTCGTAACGATACCGCAAGGCATCCGTCTGCAGATTCTTTATCAGCGTCTCCACCTTCTCAAGACCGGATTGCAGCTCCTGTATCAGCGCCTCCGCCCCCTCAAGGCCGGTCTGCAGCTCCTGTATCAGCGCCCCCGCCTCCTCAAGGCCGGTCTGCAGCTTTATATCCGCTTTTTCCAGCTTGCTCACCCTGCCGGACAGATTCTTGATATCCTCGCGCACCTTATTCATGTCGCCCTGTATTCCCTTGATCTGCTCTTGAATGATCGGGATCGTCTCTTCATTCATGATCAGTATCAGATCGGCCAGATCGTACAGCTGCGTCTGCGTCTGCTTAAGATTCTCCACGATCGTGGTCAGCTCCGTGTACAGCGCCATGATCTGATCGCCCAGCGCGGTATCGCCCTCGCGGTAATTTTGTATGCTCTGGGACAGATTCTCCTCCACTCTGGTAAGCGACTCCATCAGCTGCGTGATGTTGGAGTCAAGATGATCGATATCCTGAAGATATTCCTGTCTGAGCTCATCTGTGCCGTCATTCTGCGCCATATATTCAACGGCCTTTTCTTCGTGAACGGCTGACACCACCATATCCGCCTCGTCCTGCTCTGAAGCCTGCTCACGCTCCTTTGCGATACTGCCCCACAATACCAGTAACAGCAGCACGATCACCACGACCGCCGCCGCTCCTGTCAGAACGATGGCCAGCCTGTCCTCCCGCCTTTCAGGATCGCTGTTCCTTTCGCTCAGATAATCCGATAATTTTGTCCAAAGCTCTCTCATAAATAATTTCCGTTCTCCTCTCTCTTTTACTGAACCTGTTCCCGTTCCCTGCTTCCTGTGAAAATCAGTGGCGAGACGCCATGACCCGCGCCGTAAGGCGCGAAATAAAGTATACTTTACAGAATAAAGAAGGATGAAGCATCCTGTAACGATAAGGTATCAGACTTTTGAGCCGCAGGCAATATCGGAATGTTGCACAAACTTATGCGTATAAAAAGCCGAAGAACACTCTCCTTTTTCGATGTTCTCCGGCTTTTACCCTCACAAACGTTATTTCGTATATATAATTTTCATCCAAAATACTGCCGCCCGGACCGGCGCCATACGCTAATAGGTCAGTATCTCATAGCCGTTCTCCGTCACCGCCAGCGTAACCTCCCACTGCGCGGAGGGCTTGCCGTCCTCGGTATAGACCGTCCAGCCGTCGTTGTCATCGATATAGATATCGGCTTTCCCCATGTTGACCATCGGCTCTATCGTGAAGACCATGCCCGGCACCATCAGCATCTCCGTGCCTTTTCGCGTAACATAGCTGACAAAGGGTTCCTCATGAAACTCCAGTCCGACGCCGTGACCGCCGATCTCCCGCACGATGGAATATCCGTTCTTCTTCGCATGGTCGTTGATCGCCTGCGCCATATCGCCCAGAAAGTTCCACGGCTTAACCTGCTCCAGGCCCACGTCGATACACTCTCTTGCCACTTCCACCAGTCTGCGCGTCTCCGGCTCCACATTGCCCAACAGGAACATTCTGGAGGAATCCGAGAAATAACCGTTATAGATAGTGGACACATCCACATTGACGATGTCGCCGTCCTTTAGGATCCTCTCGTCGCTTGGGATGCCGTGGCAGACCACCTCGTTGACGGAGGTGCACACGCTCTTCGGAAAACCATCGTAATTAAAAGGCGCCGCGATGCCGCCCATCTGCTTCGTCATATCGCTTACGAGCCTGTCGATCTCCCCGGTGCTCATGCCGATACGGATCTGTTTTTCTATCTCGTCCAATATCGCTATATTGAGCCTGCTGCTCTGCCTGATCCCCTCGATCTGTTCCGGCGTCTTGATGATATCATGAGAGGGCACCATGTGCCCCTGCAGCGCATACTGTTCGATCCTTTCATCCATCGCCATATGGCAGGTTTTATACTTTTTTCCGCTGCCGCACCAGCAGGGATCGTTTCTTCCAAGTTTTTTCATCTTACTCGTACCGCGCCGATGTTTTCCTCATACGGCTCTCCCGATAGACTCTTTGCGTTAAAATATGCCGTCACGAACACCGCCGGAGAATTCCAGTAGATCGTGATCTCATTGAGGGAATAGCAGGCCGCATCGTCCAGATAGCATTTCATGGGCGGCGTTCCCGCCGGGATCGATCTGCGCCCCACATCGTCCGCAGGCGTTTTAAAGGGTCCTCCGCTGACCCAGCCGGGCATCGGCAGCTCTATGCCGTCGCACTCCGTCGGACGGTTGTGCGGATGCCGAAACGCATGTTCCCCATGCCCCGTCACATAGCTGTAATCGGTCGCATTCATACCGAGCAGATAGTGGAGCTGTGCAAGCGCCGTCTCTTCATACGCCGCCTTCGTCTCTCCGTCCTCCGTAAGCAGCGCCGCCAGCACCAGCAGCATCCCTCTGTTGAGCACCACCATGTTGCTGCCCCATACGTAATCCTCTGGCTCCATTGCCACGCCGTAGCCCGAATGCTCTGCCACCGCGGCCAGCCGATCCGCCTCCGCCAGCACCGCCGCGCGCAGACCGTCCGCTATGTCGGCCACAGCCCTGTGCGCCGGATCGGTCAGCACAGCCAGCGCCGCGAACCCCGACACATCCGTCCATCCGAAATCCGTCTTGGTCAGATCCTCTCTCATCAGCCGGGACAACGCATCCTGATACTTTGCATCGCCTGTGGTGATAAGCATCTCCGCCGCCGCCCACAGCCGCTCATCCAGATCGCAGTCATCACCGTACTCACCCGTATTGCATCCCTCGGGATTCTTAAATCCGACATAGCCGGGATGCTTCTCCAGCCAGCCCCACGCGCGCACAGCCGCGTCATACAGCCTGTCGGCAAAATCTTCGTCATACGCCCGGTACACCCTGGACGCCAGCGCCATAGACGCCGCATAATCCGCCGTCGCCATCGAGGAAACGGGGAACAGGTAGAACTGCTCCTTATCCTCCTGCGGCATGATAAAATCCACATGCATGACCGAAGTCAGCTTATGGTACGCGCCGCCATCTTCCTCCTGCATCTTAAGCATCCATTCCAGCTCGTACCGGCACTCGTTCAGCACATCCGGCACTCCGTTCCCCGATTCGGGTATGTTCAGACTGTCCTTAAAGCTGTCCGGGAAAAGCAGGAACGCATAGAGCAGATGCGCCACCGCTACCGCCGCCGGAGAGATATATCTTCCGTAGTCGCCGGCGTCATGCCAGCCGCCTTTTACCTCCTTCGCCACACCGCGGTCGTCCCACAGAACAGCGTCGCCCGTATGACAGCACGGATGTGCATATACGCCCGCATATTTTTCCTCCAGCCCGCACCCGCACCGCTGATAATATAAAGCCTTGATCATATCCGCCTGCAGGCTGCGGTATACGTCCTTCCCGATCCGGAAGGAATGGGAGCGCTCCCCGGAATCGCTCCTGATATAATAAACACCGTCCCGGCGGATATCACTAAAATCCGCCACACTCACACGGTCGCCGGACGCCCGGTCCGTTCCCGCATCACGCGCAGTACCGGACAATACCGTCTGCTCTAAGTCGTCTTCCACCCGGACGACCTCAAAAAACCGGCCCTCTGTCATTACCGCAGTCTTGACGCTCTGCGGCAGATATCCCGTCTGATCACAAAAAATCGCCATCTCTTCCTCCGTTTCACGACATCTGCCCGTCGTTTCATCTTCACGGGCGCAGCCGCGCCGCAGCCCGTTCCTATAATCCCATACTACTCCTTGCCTTCTTTCTTTTCAAGTGATTATCCGCGGATTTTACTTGATCCGCCACGGTGCAGTTAACGTTTCGTGTAAAAAATCAACGTATTCTATAATTTTTTGTCTAAAACGATCCGTCCGTTACATGTATTGTTTATTTTTGTTCCTTTTACTATGGATTTATCCTAGAATCATGAAAGAAAGCATAATATCACGGACGGATACAAAAGAAATGGAATTTGGCGAATTACTAACTCAACTGCGCCGCGAGAAGGGCGTTTTACAAAGAGATGTGGCTAACCAGTTAAACGTGACGGTGGCAACGATCTCCAACTATGAAAAAGGAGTGCATATGCCTGATCTCAACAC
>CANQIJ010000031.1 GCA_947624025.1 uncultured Lachnospiraceae bacterium
TTCTCCATTCCGGAGCGTTTTCGCGACGGGGCGACGCGAATCTCAAATTCGCGTCTGCCATCAAGAGAATTTGTGACACTCCGGCACAAATTCCCGATTGAAAAATAGGCTATCGAGCTTATTTTTCAATCTATTTCACCTCAGTTTTACCTGATACCTTCTTCACGCATAGGATATGCGCAATACAGGCGCCGCCCTGTCAAATAAGTGCGCATTGCTTCCTATGCTCCAAAATGCTATACTTATGTTATCATGTTGCATTCTCTTTGACAAGCAACGCGGCCAATGTATCCGCCGACACCGGCCGGTCGTCTCTGAATGATAATAATCGCTAAAAGGATCTGCAGACTATGAATCGGAAACGCCGCTTTTTTATTCCTATAAAAAACTCTCTTTTTTCCAATAAAAAACGGTTTGCATTGACTATGCCAGTCATTATATGTGCTTTTCTGGCCGGATGCGCACAAAACGCCGTCCCCGTCACACAAACGGGTTTCTATCTCGACACAGTCGTGCAGATCACTCTTTACGATACAGACGGAAGCGAAACATGCGACCGCAATATCCGCGAATGTTTCTCCATGATCGACAGCTACGAGAAGCTGTTCAGCGCCCATATCGAGGGCTCCGACATCTGGAACATCAATCATGCAGACGGCAGACCCGTCACAGTCTCCGATGACACCGTCGATCTTCTTCAAAAAGCGCTCTACTATTCCGGCCTCTCAGACGGAGCGGTCGATCTCACCGTCTTTCCGCTGAGCGAATTATGGGATTTCGGGTCGGAAGATTCTCCCCGCAGGCCCGATGATGACGCCATCCGTAATGCCGTATCCCACATCGATTACCGGAAGGTGCTTATCACAGGAAACACCGTAACTCTCACAGACCCGGCGGCAGCCATTGATCCCGGTTTTATCGCCAAGGGCTACATTGCCGACCGCTTAAAAGAATATCTGCTTGCACAGGGCGTCCAAAATGCCTGTATCAGCCTTGGCGGCAATCTGGTCACTATAGGGAGCAAGCCCGGAGGACAGCCTTACCATATCGGTATTCAAAAACCTTTTGCCGATGAGGGGGACATTATCACCGCTATCGATATAACAGACCGGTCGGTTGTCTCTTCCGGCATCTATGAGCGCTATTTTTATGAGGACGGAGTTCTGTACCATCATCTGCTAAACACCTCTACAGGTTATCCGGAGGACAACAATATAGCAGGTGTGACCATTATAGCGCCCTCATCCGTAGATGCGGACGCCCTGTCTACCACCTGCTATTTTCTCGGCTGTGACGACGGCATGAAGCTGATCGAATCCCTGGAAAACACAGAAGTTCTTTTTATCACAAAGGACGGAGAACTGATCGCGTCCGGCGGATTCCCACTTTCCCGGTAGCCTTCCACAGCGCTCCGCAGCCATGCCGCAGCGCCGTATTCCGTCACTGCACCTTAACCTCTCCCGCAAGAACCTTCTTATAATCCTCCAGATTCTTCTGCAGCAGAGCGGGCGTATCCAACCCGTACGGACATTTGCTCTTACACTGATTACAGTGGATACAATCTTCTATTTTCATCATCTTGGCCTGTCCCTCAGGGCTCAGATGCCCCGCGGACGGAGAACGCCGCAAAAGGAGCGACATACGCGCACAGTTGTTGATCTCGATCCCGGCAGGACAGGGCATACAGTAGCCGCAGCCTCTGCAGAAATCTCCCAAAAGTTCCTCTCTGTCGTGTCTGATGACCGCTTCAAGCCTCTCCGTCATCGTCGGAGGATTGTCGATATAAGACAAGAATTCATCCAGCTCCGACTCTCTCTGGACGCCCCAGATAGGCAGCACATTGTCATACTGCCCCAGGAACGCATACGCCGCCGCCGAATTGGTGATAAGACCGCCTGACAAAGCCTTCATAGCGATAAATCCCATATTCGCCTGCCTGCATTTCCCGACCAGTTCGATATCCTTCTCCGTTGCCAGATAACAGAACGGAAACTGTAATGTCTCATACAGTCCGCTGTCGACCGCCTCGTGGGCTATCGCCAAACGGTGGTTCGTTATGCCGATATGCCTGATCTTTCCCTGTTCCTTTGCCTTCAGAGCCGCGTCATACAATCCGCTCTCATCTCCCGGCTTCGGGCAGAAATCCGGATTGTGGAACTGGTAGATATCAATGTGATCCGTCTTGAGATTCTCAAGACTGGTCTCTAAGTCCTGCCAGAACGACTCCGCATTTTTGGCGCCCGTCTTTGTCGCTATATACAGCTTATCCCGCATACCCTCAAATGCAAGCCCCAGCTTATGCTCGCTGTCGCTATACCATCTGGCGGTATCAAAAAAGGTGATACCGTTTTCGTATGCTTTCCTGAGAAGATAAACCGCCGCTTCGTCTGATATCCTCTGGATCGGCAGCGCGCCGAATCCGTTTTTGTTCACCGTGATCCCGGTGCTTCCAAGCGTTACCGTAGCTCTCATGTCAACCTCCGTTCCTGCACTGCCTGATCGCGCAATGCTTTATACAATAACCTTCCTCGGACACTTTTCTTTACATGCGCCGCATCCGATACATTTGTCCTGATCAATAACCGCATGAAAATCTTCTATTGTCACCGCGTCTGCGGGACAGTTTTTCTTACATAACTGGCAGGCGATGCAGCCGACATCACACGCCTTTATCGTCGCAGGTCCCTTCTCCACGGAGCTGCACGCCACAATGTGTTTGGCCGTGTACGGAACCAGCGTGATAAGATTCTTGGGACATACGGCGACACACTTGCCGCAGGCTTTACACGCCTCCTTATCCACCACCGCCACGCCATTTACAACGTGGATCGCATCAAAGGGACACACCTTCACGCAGCTTCCAAAACCAAGACAACCGTTGTTGCACGATTTCGGTCCGCCGTTGGGAACAAAGGAAAGCATCCGGCAGTCTTCAATACCGCTGTAATCATAATCCGACCTGGTACGGTCTCTGTCGCCCATACATCTGACAAACGCGACCTTGCGTACACTTTCTTCCGCCTCCACGCCCATGATCTGCGCGACCTGTTTTCCTACGCTCTCGCCTCCTACGGGGCAGGCGTTCACCGGCGCCTCTCCCTTGGCGATGGCAGCCGCAAGGCCCGAACAGCCGGCATAACCGCATCCGCCGCAGTTGTTCCCCGGCAGGACTCCCAGCACCGCTTCCTCTTTTTCATCTACTTCCACTTTGAATTTAATGCCGGCAACACCGAGGAACAGTCCCACAAACAGTCCCACCGCTCCCACAACAAGCGTTGCCACTAACACTCCTGTTATACCCATATATTCCTACCGCCTTTCTGCATCGTAACAGCATAATCCACCCGACCCTCAGCGGGATATTCTCTATAACAGTCCGGAGAAACCACAGAACGCGATCGCCATCAGGCCGGCCGTAACTAGAACGATCGGCATGCCTTTAAAGGACTCCGGGATATCGTTGTATGCCATCTTCTCCCTGATACCCGCCAGAATCGTGATGGAGATCGTAAAGCCCACCGCCGTGGCAAATCCGTTCACGATGCCTGCCAGGATACCGTACTCCTTCTGCACATTTGTGAGCGCTACCCCGAGCACCGCGCAGTTGGTCGTGATCAGCGGCAGATACACGCCCAGGGACTGATACAGCGCCGGAATATATTTTTTCAGAAACATCTCCACAAACTGCACAAGCGCCGCGATGACCAGAATAAACACGATCGTCTGCAGATAAGTGATATCGAGCGGCACAAGCAGGTATTTATAGATCGCGCCTGCCACTGCAGAAGCGAGCGTAATGACAAAGATGACCGCAACTCCCATGCCCGTGGCAGTATTCGTCTTCCTGGATACGCCTAAGAACGGGCACAGACCCAGGAACTGACTCAGTACCACATTATTGACCAATGAGGATGCTATCAGAATCACAAGCAGCTCTTTAACCGTTTCCATTATTCTCATCCTCCTTTATCTCTGTTTTTGTTCCTTTGGCGCTGTCGTCGTACATCTTGTGCGCACAGCCGGCGTCGTCGCAGTTCATACAATCAAATCCACAGCCTGATTGTATCTTCGACATATCCTTCCCTTTCTTCTCTCCGACGATCTTTACTTTATTCTGAATGGCCGTAAGAAGCGCAAGTACAAAGAACGCGCCGGGCGCCATGATAAAGATGCTCACCGGGACGAAGCTGTCCGGCATCACATGGATCCCGAAGATTTCACCCGCACCAAGAAGCTCTCTCACTGCGCCGATACAGGTAAGGGCCGCCGAGAACCCCAGGCCCATTCCAATTCCGTCAAACAGTGACGGGATCACGGGATTCTTATACGCATATGCCTCCGCGCGTCCCAGTATGATACAGTTGACCACGATCAGCGGAATATATATTCCGAGCGCATCATACAGGAACGGAATAAATCCCTGGAGCAGCAGCTCCACCACGGTCACAAAAGACGCGATAATAACGATAAACGCCGGAATACGCACTTTATCCGGTATGATATTTCTGAGCAGTGAAATAAATACGTTGCTCAGCGCAAGCACCACCATCGTTGTAAGCCCCATGCCCAGACCGTTGATCGCCGATGTCGTCACCGCCAGTGTCGGACACATGCCGAGCATCAGCACAAAAGTCGGATTTTCCTTCAATATGCCGTTGACAAGACGTTCTTTCGCACTATTCATTGTCACTGCCTCCTCCCAATTGTGTACGGAAATAGTACAGGCCGGCGTTGACTCCATTGGTCACAGCGTTTGTCGTGATCGTCGCACCCGAGATCGCGTCTATCTGATCTTCCGCCGCCGCCCCGCTTTTGGTATACGCAAACACTTCCGCCCGCTTATTTGCAAACTGCGGCTTTAAAACCTCCTCCGCGCGCATTCCCAGTCCTGCCGTCTCGGAGATGGACAGGATGGACATACCGTTCAACGTGCCGTCCGTGCGCACACCGACAGAGAACTGAATATCGCCGCCGTATCCCTCTTTCGTTGTCACGGTGATCACGTATCCCAGCAGATCGCCGGATGCATCCACAGCGCGCATCACTTCATCGATGCTCTCCTGACCGTATCCCGCGGCCGCCCACTTGGCGGCATCTGTCTGCGTGACTTCCATCGCCTCAAAAGAAGCCGCATCCGCAAAAACCTCCTGGCATGCCTCCTGCTTCTTCTTAGCCTCCTGCTCCGCAATAGGATCTTTGGTGATCTGATATACCAGGCCGAGCACAAGTCCCGCCACAACGGTAATCGCAAGCAGAATACCCGTATTTTTCATCATTTCTTTCATGCCTTCTCTCCCCCTTTACCAAATGCTTTCGGAAGAGTGATCTTCTCAATGAGCGGCACCAGCAGATTGCCGATAATGATCGCATAGGACACGCCTTCCGCAGAGGGTCCGAACAGACGGAATATTCCCGTAAGGATCCCGAGAAGTATGCCGAACAGGTATTGCCCGTTCTTTGTGATCGGCCGCGTCACATAATCGGTCGCCATAAAGAAAGCGCCAAGCATCAGACCGCCGCCAGCCAGATGCGCCGAAATATAGGCACCGTCCAATCCGTGTCCTCCGAATATACTGATAAAAATAACAAAGCTCACTATGTAACTGCCGGGAATACGAAGATCTATCACACCCATCAGGATCAGGATACAGGCTCCTATCATAATGGCGATCATGGAAGTCTCGCCGATCGTTCCGGCCGTTCTGCCGATCACCATATCCATAATATTCACGTCAACGCCGTTCTTCAGATTGGCAAGAGGCGTTGCTCCCGTATAGGCATCGCAGTCAAAGTTTGTCATAATGGAAGTAAAGGAGATCAGCAGAAAACATCTGGCGCCCAGCGCAGGGTTCATGAAATTCTGCCCCAGACCTCCGAACAGCATCTTTACGACCAGGATCGCAAACACACTGCCCACTACGCCGATCCACCACGGAACATTGACCGGAAGATTCAAGGCCAGCAGCAGCCCCGTTACCACAGCAGAGAAATCCCCGATCGTGATTTTCTTTTTACATATGATCTCAAATAAAAGCTCGGTCAGGACCGCTGACGCAACGGTGATCAGTATCGTGACAAGTGCGCGCATCCCGAAGTTATAGATACCGAATCCTGCCGCCGGAAGAAGGGCGATCACTACAGTCAGCATGATACTGCCTGTTGACGTCCTGGATCTGACATGCGGATTGGAAGATACCTTCATTAAATCGCTCATATCTTAAGTCTATGCTCCTTTCTTCCTACTTTTTCTTCTTTGCAAGCTGCATCTTGCGCATGGACTTGATCGTCTGTGTCAGAGGACGCTTAGCCGGACATATGAAGCTGCAGCAGCCGCATTCAACACATTCAAGCCCGTCCAGGGCAAGAAATCGCTCTTCGTCATAATGCTCGGCGCAGTCCGACAGCATACCGGGCGTAAGCCTGCTCGGGCACACCTCCATGCAGCGTCCGCAGTTGATACACGGCCCCTCTTCCATGGCCGATACATCATCCTGTGTCAGACACAGCAGCGCCGATGCCGTTTTGGTTGTAGGAACATCCAGATCAAAGATACCGAATCCCATCATCGGCCCGCCGGACACGATCTTGACAGGCTCTTTCTTAAAACCGCCCGCCTCCTCGATCAGTTCATGATAATTCGTGCCTATGCGCACGATAAAATTTCTCGGATCCGCCACCGCGTCACCTGTCACGGTCACAATACGGTTCATCAGCGGTTTCCCCTCATATATCGCATGGTAGATCGCCACGATCGTATCCACATTATTCACGATACAGCCGGCGTCCGCGGGAAGCATCGAGGAATTGAGCGCCCTTCCCGTAGTCGCATAAATGATCTGCCGCTCCGCGCCCTGCGGATATTTGGTCCGAGGCGTCTTAACGCTGATGCGCGGCTCATCTTTCGTCAGTTTCTTCAATATAGCAATACAATCCGGCTTATTGTCCTCCACGGCCA
Source organism: uncultured Lachnospiraceae bacterium (assembly GCA_947624025.1). Taxonomy (GTDB): domain Bacteria; phylum Bacillota; class Clostridia; order Lachnospirales; family Lachnospiraceae; genus UBA3282. Next base: position 6,956 of record CANQIJ010000031.1, read on the forward strand.
ATATGCCCCTCGCATTGTCAAAGAGCCTGAGAGAAACCTTCAACCCATTGACCAGCTTCTCCGGTTCCTCTATCATTCTTCTGTAGTCGGATGTAAGATAAGGCTCGCATTCAGCGCAGTTGGCAATCACATAATCTATCTTCTCCGGTTCCTTTGGCGACAGCTTAACGTGCGTTGGGAATCCGGCCCCGCCCATACCAACGATACCGGCCTCCTTAATGCGGTCGATGATCTCTTCCCTGCTCATCTCCTCAAGCGGTTTCACTGCAGGATATTCCACTTCCTCATATAACCCGTCGTTTTCAACAATAATGCTCATCACACTGTCGCCTGTCACGACCCGCCTCGGCTCGATCGCCTTCACAGTGCCGGACACTGTCGCATAGACCGGTGCGGACACATAACCGCCCGCCTCCGCGATCTTCTGTCCGGTCAGCACATGGTCGCCCTTCTCAACGATCGGCTTGGCTGGCGCGCCGATATGCTGTGACAGAGGATATACCAGATCTCCCTTGGGCAGCACCTCTTTGATCGGCTTGTCTTTAGACAATTCTTTACCGTCATAGGGATGAATACCGCCACGAAACGTTAATTTAGCCATTCTTGCCCCTCTTTCCAAACAGTACCATGATTCAGCTTTCACTCGTTACTGCTTACTCTATCAATATACTATTTTTCGACGAAAAAAACTACTGTTAATTCAAAAAATGTGTTAGTATATAGCTAAGTTATTTTATATGGGAGAACATTATGCGGACAGTCAATCAGACAATGGAAAATTTTACGGTACAATATCCCCTGGAAAGAATAGCGCCGCCGGGAAAGCTTCTGTTCATCGATATCGAGACGACGGGATTTACCGCCAAAAACTCTTCCCTATATATGATCGGCGCCGCGTTCTGGCATGCCGGGTGCTGGCATATCAAGCAGTGGTTTGCAGAGCGCTACAGCGATGAAGAGGCGCTTCTTAGGGATTTTTTCCTGTTCGCCCGGGACTACACCCATCTGATACATTTTAACGGCAACAACTTTGACCTGCCGTATCTTGTCCAGAAATGTGAGATGCATCAGCTGCCGTACAATTTTGACAACTTTGAGGGGATCGATATCTACAAGCGGATCTCGCCCTACAAATTTTTCCTCCACACGCCCAACTGCAAGCAGAAAACGCTGGAGGAACTGCTTGGCATCGGCCGGGAAGATATCTATTCCGGCGGAGATCTGATCGGATTGTATCACGAATATGTCAAAAATCCACGCGAAGACGCCTGTCATCTGCTGCTGCTGCATAACAGCGATGACATAAAAGGTATGCTTCAGCTGCTTCCTCTCCTTGCTTTCTACGATCTGTTCAACAGCCCGCTGAGAGCTAAGAAGGTGCAGTCCAACAGCTTCGTGGATTATCACGGTCACGACAGGATGGAGCTCCTCATGAAGCTGGAGCTTCCCGTGCCGCTGCCGCTGCCCGTCTCCAACCTGTCAAACGGCTGTTACTTCAGCGGCGAGAACAACGAGGGCATCCTGAAGGTGCCGGTCTATGAAGAAGAAATGAAATACTTCTATTCCAATTATAAGGATTATTATTATCTGCCTGAGGAAGATACGGCGCTTCATAAATCTGTAGCCTCGTTCGTAGACAAGGACCACCGTGTGCAGGCAACGGCGGCTAACTGTTATACCCGCAAATATTCCACCTATCTTCCGCAGTGGGATATTTTTGCCGAGCCTTTCTTTAAAAGGGATTATAAGAGCAAAGAGCTATTCTTTGAACTGACGGATGAAATGAAAAAAGACCGCTCTTTTTTCTCCCGCTATGCGCAGTATCTGCTTGGGAAAATGGCAAAAACATATTAAACGGCTTCCGCCAACTATATGTTTCCCGGCTGCACAAAAAATCACTACGACATTTATTACGACATTTATTGCGACATTTATTGCGACATTCCATGCTCCTTTAAAACAGTAAAATTCTGAAGCATTCACATACAATGCTCCAGAATTCGTTCACGCATTTTGGCATAATAAACAATATGCCGTATGGTTTCCTCCACCTGACCGATTCCCATCTGCTTCTCATCGTCACCGCAGTCGATACCCAGTACGCGCTTCAGATTATATTCCAGCCACTCCAGTCTGCCGTTATTGCAGTCATACAGCGTCTCCCAGTCTGTGGGCAATTCACCTCCGGCGCCCGCATACCCTTGCAGAAAAGCCCGGAACCGTTGGAAATCGATCTGACATTCCTCATATCCCGACCAGCACAAAGCCAGCTCAAACAGTTCCAGCATCGGATTGCTGTAAGACAGACATTCCAAATCGATGATCCGGTAATCATCCCCGTGCCAGAGGACATTTTTACAGTCCATATCGTTATGACAGACAGCGAGGACATTCGGGAGCTTCTTACCCGCCCTGTTTCCGTTCTCCTGGCTTTCCACAAGAAGCGCATGACAGGATTCCAGCATCTCATACAGCCGTGTATCCGCCCTTTTCATTGCGGAAAGATAGAAATCCCAGTCAACCGACATTTTTTTATATTCTGCGGCCGCACTTTTCCTGTCCGTATCATGGATCGCGGCAAGAACCCTTCCCATCTGCCCGCAATGATATTCCGTGATCTCGTCCGCACATAACGGTTTTCCGTCATAATAATCAAACAGATAAAAATATTCGCCGTCTATTTCCTGCATCTTCCGCCCATCGATCGTCAGGGCTGGAAGAATGGGAATACCTCTTTGCGCTAACAGCCCCTCCAGCCGCTCCGCTTCGGCGTAATTGTCCATTGCGGTTTCCCTCTGCATAACGAACCGGTTCAGCAATTTCAGCGCATACGTCCCCTGCTGCGTTTCTATCCGGTACATCTTATGCGTAAAGCCGCCTTGTAAGGGAACAGGTTCCCCTTTTAATTTCCAGTGATATGTTCCTTCTATTTTTGCGAATATGGACATGACCGTTCCTCCATGCCGCGCCTCTTTTATACGGTTCTGTACTGGCTTTTACTGTCCGGTTCACTTTGTGCCGCCGCTTCCGGAATTTACGCTGCGACCAGTATAACAAATCTGTTTGTTTCAGTAAAGCAGGCGCATCCGCATTTTTTCTGTTTTGACCTATTTGGACGCCATTTTATGTACATCCTCCTCCAGCGCTTTTCTGCGACGGTGTTCATGTGCTATTTCTTCCTGTATCTCATCCATGCGCCTGAAAATATCCAGTATCACTTCCTGTTCGTTTTCAGGCTGCAGGTCCGTTTCCTGCTGTTCTCTCTTTTGGATCTCCTTTCTGAAAATCGTCTTAAAAAGGACCCTCACGACGGGCTGTATGAAAAACAGCTGTGTAAAAAACGCAAATGGGAAGTTGAAGCAGATGAGCTTTAACCAATTTGCAAGCAATGTAAAAACGCGAAAGCCCGTATAGTATGGATAATAGAGAAATGCGGCAATAAAGCTCATTGCAGGACACATAATACCGACGGTTGCACATATGATCGCCGTTTCAAATATCATCGGATGGTTCTTGGCAGGGTTAAATACCCTGCTCGCCAGTTTAAAGGAAGCCGGGCTCCCAACAAGGTTTTCCAGCAAATAGGCAAGGCAGAACTCAATAAGGATACACGCCCAGATAGGCAGATATGTACCGCACATATAGACTCCTCCCTGTTTGTTAAGCGCCTCGATAACGCCTGCAGTTTGATTCATTTCCATCAGGACGCTTCCGTTTACGACATACAAGCTGTAAAATACATAGGCATGTACCGTTATCACGACTGTGATAAACGCATACACCATTCTTTGGAATTGATTTTTTGGCATAATAGATTTTCTCCTCCTGTTTGGGCGCAAAAAAAACACATCCAGCAACATGGCGCCGTAAAACATACTCTGTGATCAGATTTACGTGCCAAGCACTACATGTGTCATTATGCGCAGTATTTATTTTTCATCTGACAGAATACCACATTCTGTTCAGAAAAGCAAGCTGTCGAATCAAGCTTTTCAGCTTGATCTTTTACATCGGCTTCTGATAAAAGAAAGAATTCTTTCTGTCAAACCCGACTTCTTTATGATTGATGATCTGTTCGGTGCTTCCTATAAACAGATAACCGCCCGGCATAAGGCTCTTCTGGAATTTACGGAACACCTCATCCTTGGCTTCCTCCGTAAAATAGATCAGCACATTCCGGCACACGATCAAATGATAACCCGTCGGATATGTATCTTTCAGAAGATTATGTTCCTTAAATTCTACCCGAGCCTTCACTTCCTCGGAAATCTGGTAGGACGGCCCGACCTTGGTAAAAAATTTTCTCTTTAAGTCATCCGGCACACCCGCAATACTCTTCTCCGCGTATAATCCTGCTTTTGCCTTCTCGATGACCTGTTTGTCCAGATCGGTTGCATAAATCTTGATCTGATTGAGCGGCAGATGCTTTGAGAGCGCCATAACCAGCGAATACGGCTCATCTCCTGTCGAACATGCCGCGCTCCATATCTTAAGATGCCCGCCGTATCGTTTGATGAGATCCGGGAAGATCTCCCGATCAAGCAGCTTCCACTGATCCGTATTCCGGTAAAACTCGGACACATTGATCGTCAGATAATTCACAAACTCATCAAACATATGCCGATCCGTCTTCAGAGCCGCAACATATTTATCATATCCGACGATCTTGTTCTTTGCGATCAGCGTGTCGATCCGACGTTTCATCTGCTTTTCTTTATAAGCATTCAGGTCAATTTTGGTCAATTCATAAATGGCTTTTTTGAAATACTCATAATCATATGCCATACTCTTCACCGCCTGTCATTGCACATATTCTTCTATCGGCTCACTCTCTGACCGTCCGATCTGATGATCTTTTATTTAAGCTTCCGTATCTTCCTCCGAATTCTCGCCGGAGATCACCGCATCGATGTCAACGGAAACGACATCCGCATCCTCATCATCCTTTTCTTCGGGCTCCGGAGCCGTCATAGCCTTGATGCTCAGACTGATCTTCTTGTCCGCTTCGTTAAAATCAACAACCTTTGCCGTCACTTCCTCACCGGTCTTGAGAATATCCGACGGCTTGTCAATATGCTCCCTGGATATCTGCGATACGTGAAGCAGGGCATCGATTCCCGGCTCCAGCTCAACAAACGCGCCAAAATCCGTCATACGAGCAACCTTACCGGTTACAACATTACCTATGGCATATTTGTCCGCAGCATCCTTCCACGGATTCTCGTCTTCAAACTTAAGGCTCAGTGCGATCTTTTCACCGGAGATCTCCTTGATCAGCACCTTCACCACATCACCAACCTTAAACACTTTCTTCGGGTTCTCCACCCTGCCCCATGACATCTCGGAGATATGGAGCAGACCGTCGCAGCCGCCCAGATCGATGAACGCGCCGAAGTCCGTCACATTCTTGACCGTACCCGTTACGGTATCGCCTTCTTTGATCGTCTCAAGCAGCTTCTTCTGCATCTCTGCCTTCTTAGCTAACAGCAGCTGTTTTCTGTCGCCGATATACCGTCTTCTCTTAGGATTATACTCGCTGATCACAAACTCGATCTCCTGTCCGGCGTATTTGGTCAGATCCTTCTCATATGTGTCCGAAACAAGGCTCGCCGGGATGAAGATCCTCACTTCCTCGATGACAACGCTCAAGCCGCCGTCAAGCACCTGTGTGACTTTCGCTTTCAGTACCTCTCTGTTATTATATGCTTCTTCAATCCTCTTATTCCCTCGATCCGCCGCCAGACGCTTGTAAGTGAGAAGAACTTGTCCCTCGCCGTCATTGACCTTAAGCACCTTGACCTCCATCGTGTCGCCGGGCTTGGCAACAGTTGTCAGGTCTACATTTGGCTCGTTCGTATATTCGTTTCTGGTAAGGACACCATCTGATTTGTATCCGATGTTGAGAATGATCTCATCCGGCTTCACGTCAATAACGGTACCTTCAACAACCTCTCCTGTGTGTATTGTCTTAAAAGACTCTTCTAACATTTGTTCAAAAGTTAATTCTGACATAATTTTGAACCTCCTCAATTATATTGTTTGGGGTAGATGCCCCTGCTGTAATACCCACCAGTCGGACAGATTTAGGTAAATCCAGATGCAAGTCATCAAGTGTCTGTATAAAATACGTATTTGCACACTCCTGCATGCAGATCTCATATAGCTTCTGCGTATTAGAACTATGTTTGCCACCTATTACTATCATCGCGTCAACTGCAGCGGCAATCCGGACCGCTTCGGTCTGGCGCTCTTCCGTAGCGTTACATATAGTATTCACAACAGTAACATTGTAACCTTTTTTCATAAAAATTTCAACCATATCTTGAAATTTATTGTAGTTAAATGTCGTTTGAGAAACGATACAGATCTCTTTACCCTTTCCGCACACCAGATTCTGCGCCTCTTCCAACGTTCCGACTACAGTCGCCGGGCCCCGCGCCCAGCCTATTATTCCATCCACTTCAGGGTGCCCGGCATTGCCTATGATAACGATCTCCTTCCCTGCGCCGCTCTCTCTCGCCACGATATTATGGATGCGTTTCACAAAGGGGCATGTGGCGTCCACACATTCCAGACCTTTTGCCCTGATCAGATCTTCTATCCGGCCGGGAACCCCGTGGGACCGTATCACAACGGTTCCCTCCGTTATCTGCGCCAGTTCTTTTTCCGAGTCGATCACCTGTACGCCTTTATGGGCCAGATCCTTTACCACCTCTTCATTATGTATGATGGGTCCGTATGTATAGATCGGTTTGCCCGTTCCCGCCTGCTCATATACCTTTTCCACCGCTCTTTTCACGCCGAAGCAGAAGCCCGCATGTTCCGCGACGATCACTTCCATAGTCCTTAGATCCTTTCTGCTATATCAGCGCTATGACGGCATCCGCCGCTTCTTCCGCCGTCATACCGGAGGAATCTATAAGCACAGCGTCATCCGCCTGCCGCAGCGGCGAGATCTCCCGCGTCATATCCTGACGGTCGCGTTCGATGATTTCCTTTTCTATCGTGTCAATATCGCACGGCACACCTTTTTCCATCAGCTCCCTGCAGCGTCTGTCGGCGCGCACTCTGCTGTCCGCAGTCAGATATACCTTCACCTGCGCATCCGGCAGGACGCACGTTCCGATGTCCCTGCCGTCCATGACCACATCCGAACCGGCCGCAAGCCTGCGCTGCAGCTCCACCAGCTTCTTGCGCACCTCGGGATTGGGACTGCTCGCCGAGGCCATGTTTCCCACCTCCTGCGTCCGGATCAGCCCGTTGACATTTTCTCCGTTCAGATAAACGACCTGCTCGCCGTTCTCATAACGGATCGTAATATCCGCTTCCCGGCATTTGGCGCTGATCCTGTCGGTCTCGGACGGCAAAATCTTCTCCCGGATCAGATATAATGCCATGGCGCGGTACATCGCTCCCGTATCCACATAGATATATCCCAGCTTCTTTGCTATGATCCTTGCTATGGTGCTCTTGCCGGCTCCTGCCGGTCCGTCGATCGCAATGCTGACGCTCATATCGTATCTCCCTCTTTTCCCATATCGAATGCCGGTTTCAGCCTCACCGTACTACAAATGTCTAATCGCCGTCTGGCGCCGGAATACTGCTTCCCGCAAGATGCCCGGTGGACCATGCGATCTGCAGGTTGAAGCCTCCCGTAACGGCATCCGTATCTATCAGTTCCCCGGCGAAATACAGACCGTGGACCAGTCTGGATTCCATCGTGGACGGATCGATCTCTTTTACCCTGATGCCTCCCTGTGTTATGATCGCCTCGTCGTAATCCCGAAGCCCCGCTACCGACAGCCGCAGCCGCTTAGTGCATTGCACCAGAGCCCTTCTCTCTTCCTTCGTGATATCATGCACTTTTTTATCGGGCGATATGCCGGACAGACTGATCATGACCGGTATCAGCTTCGCCGGATACAGCCCTCCGAGCGCGTTCTTAAAGCCCTTGTTGATATTTTCCTCAAAATCTCTCAAAATCCTCCGGTCAAGCTGTTCTTCTGACAGCGCGGGTTTTAGATCGATCTCGCAGATAACTTCCTCTTTCTTTTTACATTTCCCATAATAGCTGCTGGCCGACAATACAAGCGGTCCGCTGATCCCGAAATGGGTGAACAGCATTTCCCCGAAGCCCTGGTATACCTGCTTCTTCCCGTCATACATGGCCAGACTGACATTTCTTAACGACAGTCCCTGGAGTGCGGCACACCAGCTCTCCCGGGTCTCAAGCGGCACAAGCGCAGGCACACACTCTCTCACCGTATGTCCAAGCTGTACAGCCATTCGGTAGCCGTCGCCGGTTGCCCCCGTGGACGGATAGGATAATCCGCCTGTTGCAAGGACCACCGCATCCGCCGCGATCTGAGAGCCGTCTGCAAGCAGGACGCCGCATATGCTGCCTTCCCGTACGAGCAGCCCGGCAGCTTTCGTGTGAAGGCGGACGTCTACCCGATTTTGCTTAAGCAGTCTCTGCAGCGCGGCGATCACATCCGAGGAACGGTCGGATTCGGGGAATACCCGCTCTCCGCGCTCAACCTTCAGGGGACAGCCGGCTTCCCGCAGCAGCTCCATCATCTGAACATTATCAAAATCATAGAATGCGCTGTAGAGAAACTTCGGATTGCTGACAACATGATCCAACAGCTCGTCCTTCTCACAGGCATTCGTTACATTACAGCGGCCTTTACCCGTGATAAACAGCTTCTTTCCAAGCTTCTCGTTCTGCTCTAACAGGATCACTCTATGTCCATGCTCTGCGGCGGCGTACGCTGCCATCATTCCCGCCGCGCCGCCGCCTACTATGATAACACTGCTCATTCTGTGTTTAATCTTCCTTTTTGCGAAGAGGATAATTTAACATTGGCTCTTCATCGATAAAATTGATCTCATCATTTAAGTAAACCTGATAATTGTTCCATGCCTCTTCCAGATCTTTTAAGCTCTTCTTGACATCCTCCGGCCGTTTCAGGCAGATCGCCACGACCAGCGCATTGATGACGCTCAAGGGCGCCACTAGCGAATCGACTATGGACACCATATCGCTTCTGGCGAGAAGATTGCAGGAGGAATACAGATTCATCGGTGAATGCACGGAATCGGTAATGGTGATCACCTTGGCATTCCTGTCATTGGCGAACTCCATCGCCTTAAGAGTTCTCATGGAATAGCGCGGAAAGCTGATGCCGATCATGGCATCCCGTTCGTCAATGCGGAGCATCTGCTCAAACGTCTCCGACATGCTCGTGGTTTTTAACAGGACAACATCTCCCCGGACCATATTCAGATAAAAATGCAGAAAATCCGCCAGCGGTTCGCAGCTTCTGACGCCCATCACATAGATCGTTCTCGCATCAAGGATAATATCTACCGCCGTCTCAAACGCGACCGGATCCATATTATGTATCGTGTCCTGAATCTTCTCAATATCCGCCTCAAGAACCGATGTCAGTATCTCCGACTGTGTGCTCTTACCGTATTTGGCGCCGATCTTCTGTACGGAATTGATCTTGTTCTGAACCCAGTCCTCCAGATCCTTCTGGAATTCCGGATAACCGTTGTAGCCGATAAATATAGCGTAACGTACCACCGTGGATTCACTCACGCCCACAGTCTCACCCAGCTTAGCCGCAGTCATAAACACGGCCTGATCGTAGTGGTCGTAAATGAAAGCAGAGATCGCCTTCTGCCCCTTGCTCATCTTGCTGTAATGTTCATTGATCCTGGTAATGACGTCATAACGATTCTGTATAACCATTTCCTGTCACGAATACGCCTTTCTCTGGTTTCTATAGACTCAGAAATGCCTTGTAGGATTCTTCCAGCAGCTTGACCGTATCTTCTTCCTGCAGATCGTAATCGCCGGTCAGAGACATGCATGCCGACCCGTGAATGAAGATCCACATTCTCATAAACATACTGCTGGGATCCTTACAACCGTAGAATTTCGCGTTATTGATCTCCTTGACTACGGATCCGTCGGAACCGTTCAACAGGTCATACAGACTCTTGCCATGACGGTTCTCCGCCAGAAAAAGAAGCCTGAAAAGCTGCTGTTCATCCTGTGCGAACCGAATATAGGCAAGTCCGAGATTCACAAAGGGCGTTTCGCTCGTCTTGGGAAAATTCTTATAATAATCATGAAAAAAATCCACGGCCTTCCCGTACAGCTCTTCCCCCAGCTCTTCCATATTCTTATATACCCGGAATATCGGCTGTGTGGAGCATCCCGCCTTTGCGGCAAGCGTTCTGGCGCTCACCTGTGAGAAGCCGTTCTGTCTGGCCATCTCAAATGCCGCATTCAGTATCTCGTTTTTGGTAATGGTTTCTTTCCTTGCCATAAGATATAACCTCTCTTGTACTACAATTTGATCATCATTTTGTAACATATGTTATTATAATAGATTATGTAACCTCCGTCAATCACTTATTTACATTTTTATACAATGAAAAATGCCGTATGATCTGACATTGCATAAAAAAGAGACTGTGCCGGCAGACAAAGTCTGACCAAAACAGTCTCTTTATCGTTTATGTTATGATCCGGGCATTACACGGGATACGCCGCATTTCCGGTGTCAGCCACACTCATATCGACTTTTTCCTGCTGTGCCTGACGGTACTTGAAGAAATCGATCGCCACCTGCGGGAACAGTGCATAGGACAGCACATCCTCATCCTGCTGTTTCCATTCCTTCATCTCCGCTTCCAGTCCTGCCAGCTCCGGCTCGACATGTCCGGTCGCCTCCGCAGAACGCGCCGTGGAACGAGGCTCGCCGGGAATGACCTTGTCGATCACTTCCTGATTCATGGGCTTGACCGTCTGGCCGTAATTGCCGCGCAGAAG
>CANQIJ010000032.1 GCA_947624025.1 uncultured Lachnospiraceae bacterium
GGGGCTGATTCGCATAGTGACAGACTATGCTGATTGGCTTGACTATGCAGTCGGCTTCCTTGCTGTCAGTATGTTTCTGTTATTGATCTATTTCTTTACGAAGGGCCGTGGGATCGGCGGCGGCGACATCAAGCTGATGGCTGCCTGCGGACTGCTGCTCGGATGGAAGCTGATCATCCTGGCGTTTGTTTTGGGGTGCATCATCGGTTCCATCGTACATATCGCGCGGATGAAGATTAGCGGAGCGGGGCACGTACTTGCCTTCGGTCCCTATTTGTCTGTAGGAGTCATGATCGCCGCACTGGCGGGTGATCCGATGATCGCGTGGTATTTATCTTTTTTTAACTGATGCGGTGAAAGGGGTACAATATGCCTAAGATACTGGGAATAGAGATAGGATCCTCCAAGATCAGGATCTGTGAGGAAGACTATAAGACCAAGATGCCGAAGGTGTATAACGCCGTCAGCATAGGGACGCCCGAGGGTACGGTGAACGACGGGCTCTTAGATGTGACGGAGGAGCTTACTGCGGTGATCCGGTCGGCGCTGGCGGAGCATAACATCAGGGCGAAGCAGGTGGTTTTCACCCTGAATTCCACGAAGATCGCCAGCCGTGAGATAGTCATTCCTTATATGAAGGAAAATAAAGTAAAGGACATGGTGGCGGCGAACGCCTCCGATTATTTCCCCGTGGATCTGTCCCAGTATGAGGTTGGACATATCATAACGGGCGTTATAGATGGAGATAACGGAACGAAGCAGTACAAAGTACAGGTGCTGGCCGTTCCGCAGAATATTTTGACCGGTTATTATCAATTGGCGAAGATGCTTGGCTTGAGCGTTGTTTCGTTTGATTACAGCGGTAACAGTATCTACCAGCTTGTGCGCAGACAGTGTGATACGGGCGTGCAGATGGTGGTGAAGGTTGACGAGAATTCTTCCATGATCACAATTCTGCAGGATCAGATCGTGGTGCTGCAGAGAACCGTTGCCTACGGCGCGGAGGATGCGGTTATTGCCGTGACGGGCATGGAGGAGTACGGTAAACCGTCCTATGAGGAAGCGGTGAGCAGGCTGCAGAGCGAGGACTGCATGGAAGATGAGGACGTCGCCCAGTCTCTGAGCTTTCTGATCGGCGGTATCTCGCGGGTAGTGGATTATTTTGTCCGCAACAATAACGTGTCTATCGACAAGGCATATGTGTCGGGCTTCGGCGGCAGCTTTGTGGGACTGTCCGAGCTGCTCTCCAAGGCGTTGGAGCTTCCCATGGAGCCTCTTTCGGAGATCAAGGGTACACAGCTTGGCAAGTATTTTAAACAAGAGAATTTCGGCGAATTTCTGACCTGTATCGGCGCGGCGATAGCGCCCATCGGTCTTTTGAGTGAGAGAGAAAAGGATAAGAAATCCATGAGCCTTCTGCCGGGCGAGGAGGATATGTTCAAGATCTGCATCCTCGTGGCGGCGGCCTGCGTCGTCGGCGCGGTGGCGCTCTTTACGGTTTCTTTCCTAAGATATAGAACGGCGGACGCGGAGCAGACAAGGCTCAATGACCGCATAGAAGAGCTTGCGGACGCGGAGACCGTCTACAAGGAGTTTTTACAGCAGAGATATACCTATATGAAACTGACCTATTATATGGCGAATACCGTGACCTTCAACGAACAGCTGGTGGCGTTCATCGAAGAGATGCAGGAGAAAATGCCTTCGTCCCTGAACGTGCAGTCCTTTGCGGCCAGCGCGGACGGCGTGACGATGTCCGTGACGGTGGCGGATAAAAAGGACGCCGCGAAGATGATCGAGCAGTTTCGGACCTTTGAGAGCATTGCCTCCGTCAACGTGGACAGCTTAAACGATACGAACGCGGTGATGGACGGCCAGGTGATGGAGGAGGAGCCGAAGGTCAGCTTCTCGATCTCCGTTATGTATAAAGGCATGGGACAGGACAACGAGGCGCCCGTGATCGAAGAGCCTGCGGCGGATACGACGCAGACCGAAGATGCGACGAGCGACGAAGCCATCATGGAGTAGGAGGACGGACGGATGAAAAAGAAAGAATTACAACTGTTATTGATTGTACTCGGTATTCTGGTCCTGTTCGCATCCTACTGGTTCGCGTTCCGGAATTTCGAGGCAAAGGCGGAGCAGCTCGAGACCGAGAATGCCGAGCTGCAGCAGCAGGTGGATAAGCTGGAGATCCTGGAAGCCAAGCGGCCCGAATATCTGGAGAGCATCGACCAGATGAAGGCGGCCGATACCGATGTTATCAATATGTTTGCATCGGGCGTTCAGCGCGAGGACCAGATCATGTACCTCTACAACATGGAGCTGGTGGACGCCAACGACGTGAAGGTTCCGGCGGTCAGCATGTCGGCGGAGCAGCCTGTCGTCTATCCGGGTTCGCTGACCACGGATGACGGTTACGAGCTGACCGACGACGGCATCGGCATGAATATGCTGGAAAGCACCGTGACGCTCACCACGACCAACAACGGCCTGGTGAACGTACTGAACTATATCTATAAACTGGATACCAGAAAAGCGATCACAAGCGTCAGCCTCTCCGTATCCAACGACGGATACCTGACCGGCAACATGGGACTGAACTTCTACTACCTGACCGGCACCGATAAGCCGTATATCGCGCCGGATATCCAGGGTGTGCCTGTCGGAACGAGCAACTTCTTCGGCGCCCTGAACGGCAACGCCGGCGGCGGACAGACGACGGAAGAGACTGAGGACACCGAAGAGACGGAAGAGACGGATACGGAGGATGCGGATACCGCAGAGACAGAGGACTAAGGCGTGGGTCGGCGGCGGCAGGCGTAAAGCCGACAGGCGGACAGATGGCAGGAAAACGGCGGCAGATGCTGCAGGATGAGCGTACAGGGAGCGCGGCGCGGCTGCCGGATACAAGGACATGGACGGTATGGAGAACAGGGCTTTGGAAAAAGAGAATAACGGTTTTACATTGCTCGAAGTGCTCGTGGCGGTCATTATCCTGGCACTGGTGGCCGTGCCGCTGCTGCGCAGCTTCGTCAGCGCCTACCATGTGAACGCCAGAAGCCGTGAGACGATGCGCGCAACGACCCTGGCGCAGAACGAGATGGAGATCTTCGAGAGAGAGAAACTGGACGTACTGCTCAAGTACGCGAAGGCGAAGGACGGCTCCGGCGGAGAGGACGATCCGGGCGATGAAGAAGCAGGCGGCTCGGACACCGAAGAAAAAGAGCGGGTTGAACGCTACGGCGATTATGAATATAGTAAAGAGGCGCATCCTACCACGGACGATGACGGAAAGACGCAGGAGCACTTCAAATATACTTTTGCAAAAACGGGTGTTATCAATGATGAGTCGGGGCGTGACAATTTCGATGTGTATGTGACGCTCGATCCGGCAAAATATTCTGATGCACTGCCCACGGACCCTGACACACTGAGCAACATCGAAAGCGCCAACAATGAGGGGCTTCTGTTTATGAACACCTTAAGCGGCGCGGACAGCGCGTCCTATGTGCAGAGGGTGAACCAGATGGCGGCGGACGGGTCGGTCGTCCGGGCCGGCGAGGACGAGGAAGTCTATGAGATGTATGTGAACCGCCAGGATCCGGAAAGCTACGGTTCAAGGTTTAATGCGATGCAGTTCGCCAGTTTGTTGAACAGGACGATCACCTTAACGATCGAGCAGATGGATAAGGGCGGGCAGAAGATCACGGTAGCGAAGGTCAATTATGCCTATGAGCTGGCCGATCCGAGCGTAGGCTATGAGTCTACAGACGATACTGCCGCTGGGACTAAGAATGACTGGTTCAAGTCGATCCCGGAGCAGTCCCGACAGTACACCTCCGGTGACAAAGTGATCTTCAACAATGCGCAAAACCTCGATGAAGACGGGCAGCCTGTGGAGTTAAAGAACGTCTATCTGTTCTATGCGCCTATGGCGTATGACTGGGGCAGTTCAACGGGCCAACCTTTTGTCAGAAATGACAGGATCGTTGTGAAGAATGAGGATAACCTGCCGGTGAATATCTATCTGATCCGTCAGAACCTGTGCACGGCGAGCGGTAATAAAGTGGGGATCTACAGCAACAGAGACGATGACGGCGTTGAAGTGGCACCGCCCACGGTCACCTTACCTCTTATGTATAAGGTAGATATTGATGTGGTGGAAGGCATTATAGGCGACGATGAGACTGCGGCGGAGATTACCGCGCAGACCGGACAGGTCAAGAAAAAGGGCCAGACCTACGGCAGTTATTTTACCAACTTGAATCTGGGCACGGCTTCAGGCACAGCGCCCGGCACTACGGAGTTGCGTCTGAAGGATGCCGCAAGCGGTGCGGAAGAGAACAATAAAGAGACGGTCATGGAAAATATAGGACTGAAGACCCTGGATACGACGCAGGCGAAAGACAGGATCTACACCATGACGGTGCGCGTCTACCGCAGCGGTTCGGATGCTGACGGGAACGGACAACCAGATGCAGATATGGAGCCTCTGGTGGAGTTGACGGGTACGAAGGTAGAGTAGCTGATAAGGTAGAGAGCCCGAAAGGAAGCTGAGAAGATGGGCGGTTTGGATGCAAGGAAACAACTGCATAAGGATGACAAGGGCAGCGCTTTGGCTATGATCATTGTGATCATTGCTTTTATCGCGATCCTGGCGTCTGTTCTGATGTTTGCTTCCTATGCGGGATACAAGATGCGTTTGGTGGATAAGCAGGGAACGAATAACTTCTACACGGCGGAGACAGTGCTCGATGAAATCAATGTCGGTCTGCAGCGGGAAGTGTCGGAGGCGCTTTCGGCAGCTTACGCAGAAGTTATGACCAATTATTCTGCAGAGGGCAGCGCAAGTGAGCGCAACCAGGCTCTCAGAAAGGTTTATTTTGCAGAGCTGAAGAACAGGCTCCAGATGGGCGCGGATCCTAACATGAACGATCCGGCGGTGGATCCCGGCAAATACAGCGTCAATAAACTGCGCAGCTATCTGACCGATGCGAGCCGAGGTGATGCGCCGGAGGATGAGAAGGGCAGCCGGAAGGCGTTTGAAGAAGAACGCGCGACCTATGGTGCAATCGTGGAATCCGATATCGGCACCGGTGATGGTGATTCCGTAAGTTATGAAATGGATATCAATAACACCCGTATTTTATTAAAAGATTTAAGGGTTTCCTATATTAACCAAAGCGGCTATGTCTCTATGATCAGTACGGATGTGCGGATCGATCTGCCGCCCTTTACTTTCGCACAGGCGGCGGCTATGCCGGCACTTGAGACCTGTTCGCTGATCGCGGACGATACGCTTTTCCTGTGCAATACCGCGGAGGGAGGCGACATCCATTTCAAGGGCGATGTCTATGCGGGGCAGATCTATATCGGCAAACCGTCCGAAACATGGCCAGCCGTTCGGAATAATGAGAAGGACGGTACGGTCGCTTCCGCTGTGAGCAGCGACAGAATATCTCCCGCTTGCACTCCGTCTCTTGCGACGAGCGTTTCTTTTGAGAATCTGGATGGGACGGAGACGGTCAATCCCGCGTTGATTGTCAGCAGGAACAATATTGAACTGAGCGCGGGCAGCTTATTGTGCTCGCAGTCAAATGGCGGTGCGAAGGACAGTGTGGAGCTGTGGGGACGAAACCTGAATCTGTATTCTGCCACGGTCGATCTGAGCGGCTCCGTCAATCTGAAGGATGATCTGACGCTTGCGGGCAAGGGCAGTGAGGCGACGCTTGCGGGCGAGTACAACGGTTTTGGCTATCTGGCGGATTCGAATCCGGACGGCACAAACGAAGGTGACTCCGAGGAAAGCACGGAAGGAGATACGAGCGGCGAGAAGAAAAGATATGAGGACGGCAGTATACCGGAAGACGATGCGGAAGCGGACAACATATATGCGCAGCCCGATGCCAGCAGCGCGATCGTTATTAACGGACGCGACAGCGTTCTCGATTTGTCCGCTCTGAAGCGGCTGACGATCTGCGGCAGAGCGTATGTTGCGACCGCTTATGATAAGAAGAATGACGCCGACGCTTCCGAAGAGGTGCAGAAGAACAAGAGCAATATCATGATGGGCGAATCTCTTGCGGTCAAGAGCAACCAGTTGATCTACCTGGTTCCTCCGGAGGCGATCGGATGTGAGATAAAGAGGGACGGCACCGTGGGAGATTCGGTGTTTAACTGCAATCCTCTGACGCTGGAGCAGTATGAAGAGATCATTAGTAATGACGGCGGAGAAGGCGAGGAGAATCTGTACGTTCTTCTGGACGGGACCAAAGAGATTCCGGCGCTGGGAAATAAGAAGCTTAACGAGTATATGGTTCAGGAGGACGTGGCGGGAGGCGGTTCCGCGTACGTGCCTGAGATCATTTTTCAACAGACCAATGCCGGTACGTTGGTGTACCTGTATATGCGTTTTCCCGATGAGGATACGGCCAACAGGTATTTCAGGGATTACTACGGATTGAATAAAGAGTCGGTGGATCGTTACACCAGGCTGTACGCGGACGACATCAGGATGGCGAAGGACAGCTTGCTCTATCTGAATGTAGCGGGCAATATGCTCACCTATGAAGGCGAAGAGGGCTATAAGATCGTAAGCAGTGACGATTCCACGGCGAATTTCAGCCAGGCGATAAATGCCTCATCTCTTAAGGATAATACGTTTGCCAGCCTGTGCAGTAAGCTAGTCAGGGTATCCGGACCCCTTACGCTGACAGAGAAAAACCGGACGGCGTTTGAGAATATTGTGGATGAACTGCAGGTCCAGAACGTGATTGATGCCATCGGAGGCGGTGATACGGTCACTATCGATACTTTGGACGGTTCCTCCGCCATGGTTCTGACCAGAAACACGCACAATGTTTATCAGGTGTCTTTGGCGCCTGATAACGCCAAGGTGATCATCAGCCTTGGAGACGTCTGTGTAGACAAAAATTTTACGGGTCTGATCATCGCTAAGGGCAGCATTACCGTTGCGGCCGGGTCGGATCTTACGATCGAACCGGTGGATGTCAACGATTTTTCCAATCTTTTGATGACCAAGGTGGACGTACTGGGGCAGACAAATGCTGCAGGTGAGGAAGTGCCCTATTATTTGACCAATATATTTATGGACGGAACAAGCTACGCATACAGCGGCAATGCGGCTTATGACGCCGCATCGTCGCAGGTTTCTCTGGTTGATCTGATCACTTATGAGCGGTGGATCAAGAAATAAGCCGGACCGGGTTGTGTGGAGGACAGTTTTTGATCTATGAAGAATAACAGAGGATATTCTTTAGTTGAATTAGTGATCGTTATCGCCATTATAGCAGTCATGGGCACCTTTATGTTTCTCGGCTTCGGTCTGCTTACAGGTCAGAATGCCAGAGAGTGCGCCAATGATTTAAGTGCGGCGCTGGACAAAGAGAAGAATTACGCGCTCACCAGATCTGCTATGGTGGACTGCTACCTGGAACTGGTGTATCATGACAACGCTTATTATGTCAGATATTGGCAGCCCAGAAATGCCTATGTGCGGGGCACATCGGAGGATGACTGGGTGATGGCGGAAGAAGAGAAGATCGGGAAAGGCAGTGTGACTGTAAAATATTATCTGCCCGGAGAGGACCGCAAACAATATAAGGATGTTGGTCATTCCGTCAAGGATAAATCGTTAAAATTTGTATTTGACCGTGTCAGCGGCGCCTATAAGCTGTTCCTGGAGTCGGACGGCACAAAGGGCGCGATGAAAGAGATAAATGAAACCGGCACAGCGCAGATCAAGGGTGGAACTGAGGTGTCCTGCGCGGGTATTACAGTATACAGCGCAAGAGCCTATGATATTGAGATATATGAAGCAACCGGTAAACATGTTTTGACCAGAGTGGACTAGGCGCAAATAGGAGAACGATTATGAAAATGATGAAAGAGAACAAAGGGTTGACCTTAGTAGAACTGCTGATCACGATAGCCATACTTGCTATTGTTGTTGCGGCGGCTACATCCTTCATGATCACGGGCAGTAAGAGCTTTACCAAAGGAAACGCCGATTCGGAGCTGCAGAGAGAGGCGGAGCTGACTGTCAATCAGATCGAGGACATGGTAATCGATACCAACGGCGGGCTGACCGTGGAGTATGAGTACGAGAACCCCGGCGCGGGTGAGGGCGAAGATAAAGGCGCCGTGACCAAGACTGAGCTTACCATGTACCATGCTGAGAAGGAGACGGACGAGACGGGCGCGGAGGTGCTTGATTATGTCAAGGAGTCCGTAGTCTGGAATCCGGCAGGCGGCGACGATGTAAAGGATAAGATCTATTACAGCAAATGGAATGTCAGTTACGACAGCGATTCCGGCAGCTTTGTGACGGACGGCCCTCCGGAGGCGGATAATCAGCTTCTGGCCGAGCGGGTATCGTTGTTTGAAGTGGATACGGATACCGAGGATGAGATGGCGGCTGACGGCACGATCAATACGATCGTCCGTTCCGTACAGGTCCGTGTCGGTTATGAGAACGGCTTCGGCAGAGTGGAGTATGCTACAAGCCCTATTATTACGTTGAGAAACCGGATGCTTTTAAGCGCTGATCCCGACATGATCTTTGAAGTGCCGGAGAAGGTGGATGCGAATTTCCGACTGTATTACAAGAGTGACGGAGGCACAGACGTTCCGCTGGTAACACAGATTGTCGATGGCTCTTCTGCGGTGCAGCGTGGAAGCCGTTATCAGATCTATGCGCATCTTACCAAAGGTGACACCGATATCAGCGATCTGGTCAACTGGAAGATCGAAGAATCGGAGTCGTTCAGCTCTATAGATGCGGCAAGCGGCAAGCTGAGCGTTCACCCGAACGAGCCTTGTGAATACTTGTCCGTCACGGCAAGCTATAAATCCAACCCGGCCAAGAAGGCAACAGGCGTCCTGAAGGTTGAGGGCGGAAGCGGGAAGTCGTTTACGGCAATCAAAATCATAACGGATTCTTTGGAGCCGTTTAGTCCACATTACGATTCTTACGCTACCTTTGAAGGAATCTGGTCACCGGAGGAGATGGCGGCGCTTACTTATACGTGGGAAGTCAGTGATCCGGATATGGTCGAGCCTTTTGTGAATAACGAAAAAACGCTGGCATTGTCAGTGAAGAAAAGCGCGGCAAATTACGGAAAGACATTTAGGATCAGACTGACGGCAACGTCAGAAGTGACCGGAGAGACCAGATGGGATGAAATCACATACAGGATCGATTCGGAAGGCGCTACAGGCGGCGATTCCAATATGAACCGGGGAATGGGTGTAGGCAGCAATGGCGAAGGCAGCGGTCATGGCAAGATCAATTATACGTTTGATATTCCTTTCTCTGCTTCTAAGGTGGAATACACATATTATTTTTGTGATGAGTCCGGCCAGAGGGTAACGGAGGATAACGAAAAATACGGTCACTGTATTGTGTTCAACGATGGTGGCAGCATGGGCACAAGTGGCTATTATACCCTGACGTTCTCGGAAGAACTTCCGGTGAACAGGGCGTTTTATGTATATGTAGAGGCAACTTGTACTTCCGAATGGTATACGCCGCCGAAAGGTCCGTGGACTTACAGCCGTATCCACTATATCCCTGCGGTGCAGCTGATCAGTCACAATAACGGCGTATTGCATAAAAATGGCGACAATTATGCAGGTGGTAAATTTGAGTGCAATTTCAGTCTGTTGGCTTATTACAATGTTGCGGCTCAGGGTCGGAAGCTGTCGGAAATAATCGATTGGGAAGTCCTCGACTTTGATTATGAGGTGACTGCAGAAGAAGGAATGCCCAACAATCCTGTGAAGGTCCGGATAGAAATGGCAGATCCGGTAGCACGGGGAGAGGATTCCGGCAGCATATTGGATGTCAATAGAATGTATTTATGGGGATTTGTGCATGCTGATGATATACAACACTGGCAAAAACTGAAAGTGACTCAGCTTACTATCAGAATCTATATGGCGGAAGACCATAATATATATACGGATCTTATATTTTATCCTGAATAATGATAGGGTCAGGACTCGCTGATAAACATATATACAGTCTGTAAGGAAAGTGAGAACCATGAAGAAAAATCCGGGTAGAAACGGTAAAAAAAGAAATCTCAGGCGCATCGCGGCGGCGGCAGGGGCAATGCTGTCCGCTGCCGCTGTGGTTACGGCTTCTGTGCTCAGCAGACCTATCGCGTCCCAGGCGGCGGATACTCTGATCGGCATTGAGAAGCTGCGTACTAATGTAAAAGCAAGCGGAGAGGATTACGTTATACTGGAAGTGGTGCCTGATCATGATGCGGCGCAGATCGGTTTCTTTTTTGACGGTTACGAGCCTGTTATCGGTGAGTGGACAGAGCCTGTCTATGATGATACTACCGGCGAGCTGATACAGCCGGAAGAATGGAAGTCCTGGAAGGACCTGCTGATCGAGGAGGAGACTGACCGGGGAGCTTTTATCAAAGGACTGAAGGATAAGTTAAAAGCCTACTACGAGAAGGAAGGTTTTACCGACGGGCCGGTGACGGCGTCCGAGGGCGAATATGAAGAGACGGATATCGATACGAATCCCAATGCCGCACAGGAAGGCTATGAGGAGATATCCAAGAGCAGCATAGAAAAAGAAGGCTGGTTTAATCAGGCGGAAACCGGTGCGACTGCCGACAGATTCCATCTGGTGTTTGAATATACCGTGGCGTCTTCCAACTATGACGGGGAGATTGACACGGATCTGCAGTATACGGTCGTCGATGATTCGGAAGAGAGTATCAGAAGTTATCTTGCTAACGAGATTGCCCTCAGCCTGGATACGAAGCTGGACGAGGAGGGCGGCGAAAAGACAGAAGAGCGCTATGCGGAGGCTGCCGCAGATCTGGATGCCAATCAGGTCGTAAACAGTGTGATCAATGAACTGAACAGCAAGCATCTGGAACTGTACAGAACGCCTGTGTATACAAAGGACAGTGGCGGTGTATATCACTATGCGGGTACGTTTGGCGAGATCGAGGATAAACTGCCGACATATGCCTCACAGATCATAGCGTCCTACTATCAGATCCCGGACAGCGGTGATACGGCTCCCGAAGACGGCAGCGGCGATGAAGAAGCCGACGAGCAGGACGACGAGCAGGACGATGAAGAGGATGGCAGTGATGACGGCACTGAGAGCGGTCAGGGTGATGAGGAAAACCGTGACGGCAGCGGAAGTGAAGAGGAAGGTGATACCGGCGAAGGGGACGGCACCGGCAGCGGTGACGGCTCCGGTAGTGACGGTGATGGGAGCGGCGACAGCGTAAGCGGCAATTCTCTCAGCGCTATGCTTTCCGGGCAAGCATATAATAACGACTGGTATTTATTGGTCGGCGAGGATAGTATGAGCGGCAACGGAACCGGCTCCGGAGACGGTGAGGATAGAACCGGAGATGGCGGTGGAACCGGTGACGGGGAAGAAGAGAAAGACGAGAATAAAGACGAAGAGAAAGATAAATCCGGTGACGGCAGCGAAGAAGAGAAGGACGGCGACGGCAGTACAGAGGATCCCGACGATTCTTCGGTAAGCGGTAATGAAGTGGACGATCCCGACGGTGATACGGGCGATGAGGAGGACGACCCCACCCGTGTCATTACAGCGAGCAGCACGGGCGAGTACTATTTTGTAAAATTCCAGAAAGTGGAGAGCTATGATAGCTTCGGACCGGCACAGCCCGCCGAAGAAGTCAGGCAGTTATACCAAGTAAAGGATATCATCAGAAGTAAGAACGGAGAATATGTTTTTGAAGAGTACGATGCATCGACGGCAGCGGGTGCTGCGTCTGTTCCGACGTATCAGAAATATAAGCTTCCCGGCGTGAGCATCTGGTGTAAGAATACTTTTAAGAATGCCGATTGGTTCAAAAAATATGTCCTTAACATGGAGAAAGAAGATTATGTTGATTTCCCGGTTAAGGTGTTGTCGCTGACCCCGGAACAGTTAAATGCCATGCAGGCGGAGGGTACGCTCCCGGCATTTGATTTTCTGTATCTGAATGCAGGCGTAAGCTCTGAGGAAGCAGCGTCCGGAGGTACGGCGGGCGGCGCCGGTGGAGATACGGATGTACCGAACTCGTACGGTGATAAGATCGAGATCAAAAATACAAAGGGAGATGTTGTCAGGACGATAGAGAATGATATCAGTCCGGATGTGCTTTCCTATCTGTATACAACGGCTATCGCCGGGGCGAAGCCCTGTCTGGTGGACGGCTCGGTTTTGTATACCAGGGATTCGGAGGTGGAGGACGGTACAGAGAAGGTGCCCAGTGAGGCGCTTGCCGTCAATGAGGAACTGAAAAGCACTAATGCCTTTAAGCTGGCGGCGCTGTTGTGCCAGCGCGAGCCGGATAAGCACAGCGGCGACTATGCCTCCGTGTCTGTTGACAATCTGTTAAAAGACATCATGGAGGACGATGACGCAAACTTTGTAAACGAGCACATATACTGCAGATTCGAGACTGCGAATAACGGCGGCGCGTCCATCGTGAACAGTCTTTTTGGTACGCCCACGATCTACAGGGAAGGAAGCGATATGCAGGAAGGCTTCCAGATCGTTCTGGACGTCATCCAGACGGATAACCTGTACCGCGAGGCGGATACCTCGGGCAATTACGGCCAGCTTCCTACGGACATCTCTCAGGCGATCGCGGTGCGGCATATCATGAACTACAGCTCCCGTCGGAGAGTGGAGCCGAAGAAGAATATCAAGGTGCTGGAGATCGAGCCTGCTATGGCCGATGAGCCGGATCTGACGCTTGAGCAGATCAAGAAGTGGGCGCCCGGAGTGGAGACGGCGGATATCACGGTGATGACCACCGCGGAATTTATCGGTAAGATCGAGAAGCTCAACGAGACCTACGATCTGATCTATATCGGTACGAATACGGATCATCTGAATATGCATTACTGGGTGGGCGATAAGAGCTACACCGGCAAACCCGATGAAAAGCATATTCCGGCCGGCACTGCGTTTAACGATTCCGATATGGACGGGCTGATCTACTATAATATCGGCGATCTGCATGCCAATGCCATGCAGCTTGCGGGGCAGCTCGACACGGAGTATGCGTCGGACGGCAATGTATATTACTATAACCTGATGCGTTATGGCGGCAATGATATCACGGCGGAAAAAGAACAGGCGTTATTATCATTCCTGGACGGTTCCTATCCCGTGATCGTGGCGGATGATTTCTTCGAGCAGCCGGTGACGGTATACGATGAGAAGGGCTGCAAGGGAAGCCGCGTCAGTCTGCCCGTGGGCGACTATTACCGCGATCCTGATCCCGCAGACCCCAGCAAAGACAATCTGACGGGCAGAGGAGCCGCCGGAGGCGCGATATCCTCCGTTGAGGTCAAAGAAGGCTACAGACTGACAATTTATAACGGGTATTATTTTGATTATAATATGGATGAACCGCATGACAGACCTCGTGACAGAGTGTCCATTGAAGCGGGAAGGACTGATCTGGATCAGATCGTCTTTAAGGATTGGGCTCCGGCCACCTGGGATAATATGGTCAATTCCCTTAAGGTCGAGCAGATCTCGGAGGAAGCTCCCGCCAGAACGATCGATGAGGATCATATCGACAACTGTACGTACCTGTATGATTTCGTGAAACAGGCTATGGAGAAGAAATACCTGAATTTCTATGCGTGGAGCGATATCACGGACGACTCCGATGTGTTTAAGTTCTATCTGAACAGACCGAAGGTAAGCATGGAAGGAACGGCGAACGGGCTTACCAAAGAAGGAAGCGACGTGCGGTATATCGGAGCCGATGCGGGCGGCAAATATAAACTGGAATATCGTTTTACCATACACAATGAAGGTGCGGCATCCTATGACAGCAGATATGTGTGCAAGCTGTATATTGATGTCAATGCCGACGGCAAGTATTCGTCACAGGAGGAAATGACCGATATTTCGCTGTCGCAGGGCGGCGGTGCCGTATCGGCGGACAGTCTGTATGCGGACAGGGAATATACGCTTACCCGGGAGATCCCGGCCGGGTATAAGGGGCTTCTGCCCTGGCGTATCGAGATTACGCAGGCGGATAATAAGAATATCTACACCTCTATGAGCGGCTATACGAAGCTGGAGGGAATGGAGAAAGAGAAGATCAACGTGATCCAGATCAGCCGCAACCAGATGTACGATGACGAAGTGCTGTTTAATCTGGGTGAGCAGATCGAGACGAAGGGAACGGCGTACAATGTGCTTGTGTACGGCGGCAACTATAACGGCGTTGATTATGAAGGGATATCGAAGGATTACGATATCGAGGTGACCTTTAAGACCATCTCGGACTATGAGAAGGAATATAACGAAAATCCTGATTATCTGGATGATTTTAACATGCTGATCCTCGGCTTCAGCGATATGTACGGCGATTTTGGCGGAGACAGCACCAGCGGCCCTATGGGCGCGATCGTAGACTTTGTCAACAGCGGCAAGAGTGTACTGTTCTCCCATGACAATACCTCGTTCTTTAACTACAGTCCCGGGGATATGCAGGGTCATCCGTCGAGAAGCAATCTGGGATGGTCTGCCGGCAATTCGGATACCTATTTTGCCTATTCGCTGAACCGTTATCTGCGGGGTCTGGTAGGTATGGACCGCTATGGTGTACTCTCCTCCGATATTCTGCGCAGAGGACAGGAATTGTCCGCCGGCAGCGGAGAGTTTGACCAGGTAGTCTCTTCCCGGTACGATACCGCATACAAGCCCAAGAGCGACAAGACCCGTACTGTGCCGCAGGTGCAGGGCTATACGTATCTGACGCTGAACGGCAAGATGGGCGATTCGAATAACAATAAGGCGAAGAAGACTTCCTACAGTGCGGATGAACTGGGAGTGGAATTTACCAATAAATATTACAATATCCGTTTTGATCCGCTCTATTGGAAAGCGGGGCACGATGAATATCACGGGACCGTTGACCAGGCGAACATTACCCAGGTCAATGACGGACAGATCACGGAGTATCCGTATAAGCTGGATAAGAGCTTCACGGTGTCGGATACCCACGGACAGTATTATCAGCTGGACTACACGGCGGACGATGACGGAGACGGACAGAGCGATCTGGTAGTGTGGTACTGTCTGGATACGGCGGGCGGCGGACAGCAGACGATGTATTCGCAGTCGCCGAACGATGTGCGCAACAACTATTATATCTACAATAAAGGCAATATCACCTATACCGGTATGGGACACAATCCCGCCAATTATACGCTGGAAGAGGCGAAGCTGTTCATCAATACGATCATAGCGTCCTACCAGTCCGGCGTGAAGCCGCCTTATATCACGGCTCTTAAGAAGGGTGTGCCGGAGGCCGATGAGCTGAAGGTTATTTACCGTATGTATGGCGATCAGGATGATATACAGAGTCTGGATGATCTGGTGGCGGAGCGGTCCGGCATGAATACCGAGAAGATCTATTTCACGGTGCAGGATGTGAACTTTATCAAGGGAACGAGACAGATAGCGGCTCACGTATACTATCAGGATGACGGCGGCGATAGTGAGATCACGGTCAAGGGCGAGAAGTTCCGGGTCAATGAGATATCGAGAGATATCCACAACGCCGCAGACGGTGCGGCTGTCAATGCGGATAATCTGACAAGCGGCGGCGTCTACTATATCGAGGTGCCCAGATCGATCCTTGAAAGCGGAACGGATATTTACTTTGAGGCACAGACGACCCTTACTACCAATACCACCGTGGAAAATGTGTATGTGACCGATAAGGTGTATGCGAAGGTGCAGGTACTGCAGGCGTATATGTTTAATCTGGAGTAGGGAGCATAGGCAGAGGTTATGTGAAAACAGCACAGAAGGTTTCAATAACAGGCAGAGTCCGAGGCGTAAGTACCCCGGACTTTGTGCGAAAACTGTAAGAAAATTTGATACTGACTTGCGTTATATACCGAAAGGATCAGTATGGACGAACATTTGAAAAGCATTGAGATGGCAAAAAAGCGTGATCATAAAATTATGATTACAGATGCAGCGATTCAGAAAGTGCCAAGAATTCAGTATATGGATATTCCGCAGAATGAGTATGATAATATACAGGAGTTGGTCAAGAGTGTTTTGCGGATATCTAAGGAAGAAAATGATTCCAATGAAGTTGCAGTAGTCTATAGCCTTAACAGTCGACAAAAAATTGAATGCGGTGAGAGGTATATTGGCGTAGCGCTGGGAACGGAACACGATGTTGATCCGCTCAGTAACACCACAGCCTACCATTTAGTGGCTTCAGAGAAAGAATGTGTTGTGATTGTGCTGCATAATCATCCGTCATTATCTGATTTTTCGTTGTCAGACATACAGTTTTTATTAGCGTATGAAACGGTTAAAATGATGGTGGTTGTTACTAATCTGGGCAGCATATCATATCTGGTAAAGCGGGAAAAATATGATTTTAAGAGCGCGGTTTCTCTTTTTAATGAAGCTGTTGATAGGAATAATAAAGCCGATGGCTTGAAAGATTTACAAAATGCGGCTGATTATTTTTTGAAACAATGTTATAATGTAGGTATCGGGTATGATAACCGCTAGGAGGTGTTGCTATGGGGGTTGAACGCGTGATCCTGAGTGAGAAGCCGGAGGATCTGCAAAAGGCGGTGGAGTGGGGCCGGCAACAGCAGAAAAAGATCCTGAATGAGAAAAGCGAGTATCTGGCGGATGCGCTTATGGAAAAAATGACACCTATTATTATGCAACATGACGATACCGCCCAAGGAAACTTGTAAGGCTATTCATAACAAAATAACAGGAGTTATAGTATGGATTACAGCAGGAAAAAATTACGTCTCGGCGATGTGCTCGTGGACAGCGGCGTTATTTCACAGGAACAGCTGGAACAGGGACTGAAGCTGCAGAAGGGAACCGGACGCAAACTGGGCGAGACGCTGGTTGACGAGGGCATTGCAACGGAGGAGGCGATCGCCAGAGCGTTGAGCAGCCAGCTCGGTTACGACATGGTCGATCTGCAGAATGTCACGGTGCCGGAGGATATACTGGGCCTGGTTCCGGGCAATGTGCTGGAGCGTTACAAGGTGCTGCCTTTTGAATATGCGCTCGATAATATGAACGTGCTTCGCGTGGCAATGGCGGATCCGATGGATATGGCGGCGATGGACGATATCACCATCATCACCAATCTCCAGGTGGAGCCGGTAGTTTCCACCACCAGAAGCATCATGCTGGCGTTGGATAAGTATTTCGGCAACGTGGAGGTCAACTCCGCGCTGGAGGAGTATACGAGGGAAAAAGAAAGCCAGATGGCGGAGCAGGAGGATATGTACAGTGAGGACGTCAACAA
>CANQIJ010000033.1 GCA_947624025.1 uncultured Lachnospiraceae bacterium
TCCGAGAACCGCAGCGCATCGTCCAGTTCTTCTTTATGACTCTCATACGCCTCTTTCGTGGCAAACTTGATCCACAGCTTTCTGGGGATATCCTCAAACGGCATGATCTTCTCACAGATCAGCTTGCCGTCCTTTTCTTCCTCCACCGTTACCCGTCCTTTGACAAAAATCTTGCCGTCCTCTGTGATCATACTGCCATACCGTTCATATTGCGCGGGGAAGACGATCACCTCCACAGTGCCCACCAGATCCTCGATCTGCACAAAAGCCATTACCTTTTCATTTTTCGTATATTTGATCTTCTTATCCGTCACCATGCCGCCTATGGTGACGCTCTTCCCGTCAACGACCGCCGTTTCCCCCGTCTCTTCGTCAAGGGCAAAATCCGCCGTCGTATTGGTAATGTTTCTATGCCACATTTCCTGGTACTCTTCCAGCGGATGACCGCTGATATAGATACCCAGCACCTCTTTTTCAAAGGCGAGCTTCATCTGCTTGGAATACTCTCCCACATCGGGAAGCCTGATATCAAAATCTTCCTTCCGGTCATCGGACACGATATCGAACAGCGAAAGCTGTCCTGCCATATTGTTCTTCTTATCGTGCTGTATCGTATCCATGATCCGGACATACACGCTCATAAACTGCTTGCGCGTACCGCCCAGACTGTCCATAGCTCCCGCCTTGATAAAATGCTCGACAGCCCGTTTATTGATCTCTTTATCCGACATGCGGGTGATAAAATCCTGCAGGTTCGTATACGGGCCTCTGGCGTTACGCTCATTTACCACATCTTCGATAACGGGTCTGCCCACGCTCTTGATTGCCGTCAGCGCATATCTGATCTGATTGCCGGATACGGAAAAGCCGCTTTCGCCTTCGTTAATGTCAGGCGGCAGAATTTCTATTCCCATACTCCTACATGTCATAATATACTCCGATACCTTATGCGGATTATCGATGACCGACGTCATAAGCGCCGCCATAAACTCTACCGGATAATAATATTTCAAGTACGCCGTCTGGTACGCCACCACCGCGTAACACGCCGCATGGGATTTATTGAAGGCATATTTGGCAAAGTCCATCATCGTGTCATAGATATGGCTTGCAACATCCTCGTCGATCCCTTTCGACACGCAGCCGGGCACACCCTCTTCCGGATTGCCGTAGATAAAATTCCTGCGCTCCTGCTCCATCACGTACTGCTTCTTCTTACTCATGGCGCGCCTTACCAGATCGCTCCGCCCCATCGTATAACCGCCCAGCTCCTGCACGATCTGCATGACCTGCTCCTGGTAGACGATGCATCCGTAGGTAGGCGCCAGAATAGGCTCCAGCTGCGGACATGCGTAGACGACCGAATCGGCATCGTTCTTACCTCTGATATACTGGGGAATAAAATCCATCGGTCCCGGACGGTACAGGGAGATCCCCGCGATGATATCCTCAAAATTCTGCGGCTTTAATTCCTTCATGAAGCTCTTCATACCGCCGCTCTCAAGCTGGAACACCCCGTCCGTCCTGCCGCTCCCGAGCGAGGCAAATACGGCCGGATCATCAAACGTAAGGGAATCGACATCCAGACGGATCCCCCTGGTGCGTTCCACCAGACGCGCCGCATTCTGAATAACGGTAAGCGTACGAAGCCCCAGAAAATCCATCTTGAGAAGTCCCAGCTCCTCGATCGTTGTCATCGTAAACTGCGTGGTAACGGAACCGTCCGAGCCTCTGGACAGCGGTACGAACTTGTCCGCCGCATCGGGACAGATCACCACGCCCGCCGCATGCATGGATGTGTGCCTCGGAAGACCTTCCAGACGCTTGCTCATGTCAATGAGCGTCCGCACCTGTTCATCCTCCTGATACATTTTGCGCAGCTCCGGATTCATCTCAAGCGCCCGGTCAATGGTGATATTTAACTCATTGGGGATCATCTTGGCGATAGAGTCCACATAGGAATAGGGCAGATCCATCACGCGCCCCACATCCCGGATCACACCCCTGGCCGCCAGCGTACCGAAGGTCACGATCTGTACGACCCTGTCGCTGCCGTACTTGCGATTGACGTAATCGATCACCTCCTGCCTTCTTTCAAAGCAGAAATCCACATCGATATCCGGCATGGACACACGCTCGGGATTTAAAAATCTCTCAAACAGAAGGTTGTATTTGATGGGATCGATATTCGTGATCTTAAGGCAGTAGGAAACAATGCTTCCCGCCGCAGACCCACGCCCCGGACCGACAGCAATGTCATTTTCTCTGCAGTAATTGATATAGTCCCACACGATCAGGAAATAGTCCACAAATCCCATACTGCGGATAATCTCCAGTTCATGGTCAAGCCTCTGCTGCAGCGCGCCGTCATCATCGGGATAGCGCTCCTTCATACCGTCCTGACACAATTTATTTAAGTAAGTCCACGAATCATATCCCTCCGGCACCTCATAATGCGGTACCTTATATTGGCCGAATTCTATCGTCACATGGCATCGGTCCGCAATGCGCTGCGTATTCTCCACGGCCTCCCACGCATAGGGAAACAGCCCCTTCATCTCCTCTTCGCTCTTCACATAATACTGGCCGCCCTCATAGCGCATACGGTCCTCATCCGCCAGTTTTTTACCGGTCTGCAGGCACAACAGGATATCGTGCGGCTGAGCGTCCTCCGCATACGTGTAATGCACGTCGTTGGTCACGACCAGGGGGATGTCCAGTTCTTTACTCATATTCAGCAGTGCCGCATTCACGGTCTGCTGCTCCGGTATGCCGTGGTCCTGCAGCTCCAGGAAAAAATTGCCTTTTCCGAAACAGTCCTCATATTTCTTCGCGACCTTCTTCGCCTCATCCACAAGCCCCTTCTGGATGTAACGCTGTACTTCGCCGGCCAGACAGGCGGAAAGCGCGATGATGCCCTCGTGATACTGCGTCAGGATCTCCATATCCACACGCGGCTTGTAATAGTATCCTTCGGTGAATCCACGACTGACGATCTTCATGAGGTTGGCGTAGCCCGTATTGTTCTCCGCAAGAAGCACCAGGTGATAATACCTGTCCTCCCCGCCCGTCAGCTCCCTGTCGAAACGGGAACCGGGCGCCACATAGACTTCGCATCCTATAATGGGATTGATCCCCGCAGCCGTTGCCTCCTTGTAGAAGTCAATGACGCCGTACATAACGCCGTGGTCCGTAATGGCGGCGCTGTCCATGCCGAGTTCCTTGACGCGCTTCACATACTCTTTTATTTTATTGGAGCCGTCCAGCAGACTGTACTCCGTGTGGACGTGTAAATGTGCAAATGCCATGCGCAACCTCTTTTCCTGAATTTCCTTTATAGTATCATATTTTTTCTCTTTACGGTTACCGGGGTGCAAAAAAATAATCACCCGAAACGATCCGGTATTTCATCTTACCCCGCGCCGGATCGACACCGAGATATTCCACGCCTTCCGCATCCTGCACGGCCGAGCCGCTCTCCTGATATACCGCTCCCTCCTCCGGTATGGGAAGCTCCAGCTCGGCCGTCGTATTGGCGGGAATGCTCACTGCAAAAGAATAGCCGTTATTCTCCTGTTGCCATTCCACTTTGATATTGCCGTAAACGCTCTCATATCTGCCCGCAGCATATGTAAGGGCGGCATCAGGCTCCGGGCAGAGCAGAATATGATGATAAGCGGGATCGTTCTCATCACTCCTGATCCCCAGTATGCCCGTATAGATCCAGCTTACGGGAGCGCCGTATGCATTGTGGTTCATGGAACCGGCTATGCTGTATGTACCGTCTTCATTTTCCCTGTATACATTCAAACTCTCATAATTGGTCGTAGCGCCCTGTCTGACCAGAGCCAGAAGAGACGGCCCGCTCTCCTGAAGCAGATACGCATAAGCTGTCCCCGTCAGTCCGGCGTCATCGAGTGCGGGCAATATATAGGCGATCCCTGAATAACCGGTTTTGATATGATAATCGCTGTACTGTGCCAGCAGATCAAGCCTCTCTGCCGCTGCAGCTTTCGTATCCTCCGTAAAAAGATCAAATGCAAGTCCCAGCGCATAGGATGTCTGTGTATCGCAGACGGTTATTCCCTGCCCCGTCACAAAAGCGTTCTGCCACGCGGTTTTATAATTCTCATATATCTGCCTGTAGCGCTGTTCGTCCTCCGTCCTGCCAAGCACCGCTGCCATACGCGAGAGCAGATCGGCGCTGTGAGCGCACCACGCTGTATCGGACAGCTCCGCCGGCGTAACCTCAAAGGAAAGATGATCACCGTAGCTTTCATGATAACGGATAAAACCATCGCTGGTCTTCACCAGGTAATCCATCCACCTGCACAATGCTTCATAATTCTCTGTGATAATATTCCTGCTGCCGTATTGCGTATACAGATTCCACGTAATGACTACCGCCGCATCTCCCCAGCAGTTATTTCCTATACCTCCCAAATTGGCGGGCGCGATATCCGTAAATGCGCCCTCCGGTGTTTGTAAGGCTCTCAGTTCCTCCAAATATTTTCTGTAAAAAGCATAAGTATTCATATTATAGGACGCTGCCAGCGAGATGATCTGCGCATCGCCGGCCCATCCGTGACGTTCGTCGCGCTGGGCGCAGTCCGTAGGGTTATCCATAAAATTGCTTCTCTGGCTCCACACCGTATTTTGAAAATACCCGTTCAGCAGTTCATTGGAGCACTCGAAACTGCCCGTCTGCTCCAGGTCGGAGGAAAGCACGATCCCGGTGATATCTTCCGGCGCCACAGGCTCATCCAGGCCTGTGATCTGCAGATAGCGGAAACCGTGATAGGTATAGGACGGTTCGTAACATTCCCCTTGCGCATCTCCCCGCATCACATAATAATCTGTAGCTTCGGCGGACAGCAGATTCGCGGTCCACACGGTCCCCGTAACATCATCTTTGTTGCGCAGCGCTTCCGTATTTAACGCCTCCCCATAGCGGAGCGTCAGGATCTGCCCGCGCTGACCCTTAACATTGATCCGCACCGTGCCTGCAAAATTCTGACCGAAATCATATACATATACATTTTGTATCGGTTCCGAAACCGATATCGGAGTCAGTTCTTCCACACAGCGTATCGGTTCATTTTCTTTTCCCTTAAGCGGCAAAACAAAAGACGGATCCTCCTCGACACTGCATCTTAATGCTGGTGTCCAAGTCTCTCCCCCTTTCACAAATCCCGGCAAACCGAAGCCATCCTCTTCTCTGGTGGCATCATAAAATTCACCATGATAAATATCGTCTTCACGTACAGGTCCCTGCAGTGTACACCAAAACGACTCATCCGTCACGATCGTCTGTATGCCGCCATCCCGGTAACGAACCTCCAGCATACCCTTGAGCGCATTCCGATCGTCCTGTGCGGGCGCAACCTCCGGATAGCCTGCCGCCCGTCCTCTATAACCGTGCAGCAGTGTGATCCCCAGCGCGTTATATTCTCCACGCTTAAGATACGCCGTCACATCATAAGTCATGTAAGCCAGTTCATCAGTATAGCTCATTTTCCCCGGTGCAAAATAATCATCCGTCACTCTTTGCCCATTACAGAGCAGATCGAAACTCCCCAATGCCGTCATATAGATCCGTGCGCTTTCAATCTCTTGATCCCGCAGTGCAAATTCCCTGTAAAAAAGCGGCGCAGCCTGTCCCATGTGATCGGGATAAGCGGCCAGTATCAGTCCTCTGTCGAGCTTAAGACGGCCATTTTGTATCTTGACATAATATGGCGAAAAGACCGTGTCATCATCTTCAAAATCATCCTGATACAGAATATTTCCGGAAAGATCGGTTACCAATAGGTTGTCAAGATAAGCGCCTTCGCTTCCTCTGCCCATATAACACCCGACGGCTGCCGCCGGTACATTTCCGATCTCATAAACTCCTGTTTCCATATTGTTTATCACAACCGTCAGCTGTCCCTGTGCAACCCTAAGCTGCACAGCAAACGTATTGTCATCTGCACGACGGCAGGCCGTAATATCCGCTTCCGCTATGACCGACGTATCAGTCAGGCGGCCCTGACGCATTGTCCGGAGTGAAAACGTGGCACGCTCTGCGTTATTAGATATCCCGCATAGATACATATCCCCATATCTGCCCGCCTGTGCCCCAAACACAAAGCTTACTTCCGTATTGGTGACACTCATATCATAACATACGGTGTACGCCGCCGCCTCACCATCCTCTGCCGCAGTTTGTTCCTCCGGCGCGGCAATCCAAAGGGCGTTTTGCATTTCCTCTCCCATAAGCCCCGTTTCAAAATACGCCGTCTCCCCGGATACGGAAGACCGGTCATTTTCATCCCAGACCGTTACCTGCCAATAGTATCTGGTTTTGGGCGCAAGACTTTTATCGCCGCTATAAGCAATATCGACCGATTCCGAGCCGCTTACTCTGCCGCTGTCCCAAAAAAACTGCCCCTGTGCAAGCTCCTGTCCGGTTTTGGCGATAACGATCCGGTAAGCACTCTGACATATTCCCCTTTCCGCTCCTTCCATGCGCCAGCTAAACACCGGCGCCTCCTCATCGATCCCTATCGGATCCTTCAGATAGCATGTCCTTAAATGACTGACCAAAAAAGGGGATTCTTCACCTCTCAAGTCACCCGCATCTTCCTTTTTCCCAAAAGATACTGCCAAAATGATGCACCCGGCCGCCGCAAGCAGGGCGGCTGCCATAGCGCATCGTTTTATCATTTCGCCGTTCATTTAAATATGATTCTCCGCATTCTATGTGTTGCTGTTCTTTGCCGTATTCACAGCCGAACAGACTCTCGCTCTGTCTCTATACGCCATTTTACCAGAAATACGACCGGCAGTACAGCCCAAAAAAAGAGACGGTCATAACCGTCTCCTTCCTGAAAGCTGCTTTTACAGATACATCCCGATGATACCTGCCGAACGTCCTAACCGCCCATGCCCTATATCTGTCATAAACAAAAGATATTAAGATCCGATCCGGATCTTGTGCTCCCGTATCATCATGCGGATCGCGTCCTGGCTGACACCTGTAGCCTCCGCCGTATCGATAACCGATGCGCCTGTATGCGTCTCCACATATCTGCGCACCTTGCCATAATCATCATATACCAGGTCGCCGCATTTTTCACACACATATTCCCCGCAGCCCTGAAATATCAATTTTCCTCCGCACACCTCACACACGCCCTGTCTGCTGTATGCATCTACCACTCTCTCCAGCGCTTTCCCAAGTCTGTCCATCCTGTCCCCTCTCTCAACCCGTCTACGGTTATCATGTTATCGTAATTACTATACCTACTTATTGCAGCAATTGCAAGACAAAATTCGGCTGCTGGTTTGCCTGTGTCAGCATACTGGTTCCGGCCTGCTGCAGAATACTTAAGTTTGCGTTTTTGACGGATTCCTCCGCGATATCCGTGTCACGGATTCTCGAATCAGCGGCATCCAGATTCTCCGACACGTTCTGATTGTTATTGTAGGTATGCTCCAGGCGATTTTGATATGCGCCGTACAACGCGCGCTTCTCAGCCACATACCTGCCGGCGTTCCTGATACTCGTCAGGGTTTGAAGCGCCTGCTGACGCGTCTTGCTCCCTGCTCTGGAAATACCGAGGGCTGACGTATTGATCGCAAACCTCGGAATGGTCGTAAAATCGCCCCAGGCACCGCTGTGTTTGATACGAATGCCCGTTTCCTCACCCTCTACCTGCACCCAGGAATCAAACTGCGGACGAACCGCCCTGTTGGCATTTTCATCGCCGTTTAACCTCAAGTAAGTATAATCTGTAGAATTCAGCTGTACCTCCGTGCCCGTTACCATATCCCGTACAGCTTCCTGCGCATAACCTTCAATCGCCTGCTGCTTTGCTGTGACCGGATTGCCATCTGCATCCACAGCATCCGACAGCACATTCCCTTTTTCATCCCTGTAAGTCACAACCATGGAATACCTATCGGGATCACCTGTGCCGTCCCACTTTCCATAAGAGCCATCCGCATTCAGGACATAATCTCCTGCAGAATCCTTTTGCATCTCCACACTGACTCTGTCAGAAGCATCTTTAAAATTATAGGTATAATCCACATCTATGGCAGCGCCATCGTCCGACTGCATGGATAAATGAAATTCTCCTTCATCGATCGAGGGATACGGCTTGGTATCAAAGGTCGCATCCTGCGTTCCCGTCGATTGTTCTCTATTATCATAAATGTACAATACACTGCCTTCCGCCGCATACTGCGTATAATGAAAATCATATGCCGCATCCGTTATTTCAACCAGCGCCTTAGCCAGATCCTCTCCATCTGCAACGCCATGCTGCTTCAGGGACTCGATATCGATCTCCAGCATATAATTCTGCCCTTGCTGACTGATACTATAGCGATATCCGGACGCCGTCACATTACTGTAATTACCGCTTCTGAAAACGACAGAATAATGATTGCTGCAAGTCTTGCAGGTAGAATTAAACCCCAGCTCCTCCAGCAGATCCAGATCCGTAATATTAGCGAAATCAATATGAGCGCACGGATAGTCGCTGCCAACCTGTCCGGGAGCATAGCCGTTTTGCCCGCCCGTAAGCTTCATGCTTCCATCCAGATTAACGACTTCGTCCAGATAACCCGAGGTTGTGATATTGTCTTTCCCAACCAGATCTTCCAGGGAATAAAACTGAAAATTATCCGGATCCTTACCCGCAAGGGCTGCGGCACACTTCTGCTTCCTCACGAAATCCAGATACCGTTCCAGCAGATCCTCCATATCCTGTTCCATAGAGGTTATGTCCCCTTCAAAGGCCAGGACATCATTACCTGCAGGATCCGTATATTTCAATTCCGCTTTTTCGGAATCCGGTGAAACCGACACATTCTGAGAGGCAACCGTACCCTGCGCCTGATCAAACCGGCGGCCAAGGGCTATCTCATCCTCAAACTGCACATTCAGGCCGTGTACCCTTGCCTGCGCCTTTTTGATCCGGACATCAGAGGATGGCGTCACATCCATATCATAAGAATTGATCACGCCGTCATCATCCACAAGCATGTTATTGATGCCGTCGATCACCGAGTCCACACTGGTAATATCCGACAGGGTAAATTCAAATGAAAAGCTGATCTCACCGTTATCCATATTATAAAAATACAATTTACCGGCGCTGATATCCGTTCCCTGATCCCACGAATTAATCAGCATCTCTGCCCATGTCCTTTTGGAATCGGCGATCTCTCCCGAAGCATCCTCCATCCATATCCCCGTCGCATCCGCTCTCATGCGCCATTGATAAGAGCCTGTATCCTTCATTTTAGTCGCCAGAGCGTCCGTAACCTGAGTCGTCCTGTCTATATCAACATCCACAGCCTGTTCCGTCGTGTTTCCCACATACCCTTCCCGCCATGTATACGTAAATTTACTGTCCGACGCACCGTTGATCTGTTCCGCCATATCGCTGTAACTGCCCACATCCGTTCCAAAATACATTTCGACCTCAGCACCATGATACTGAAAGAACCAGCTTCCGCTGTGAATATTATCCGCCGTACATGCGTTTCCGTTGGCATCCAGCAAGTCACTCCAGTCTATCTTCTCACCGTCGACCAGGATTCCCTGTGTTCCCGCCTTGACATCAAGCGTTCTTTTCATGTCGGGTACGCGGGCGCCGTCTTCACAGGTAAACTGAAAATGCCGGTTCAACGCATCCGTATAGGAATAGATTCCTTCGTTAAAAATCTGCTTATGACTGCTGTCAAATGTAACCATATTGGGATTGATCTGATCCCATGTGATCCGGTTGCCGTGAAAAACGATACCGCCAAACGTCGCCTCGCCGGTCACATCATCATAAGTCGCATCAAAAACCTGTATATCATCCGGACAACCTATGACATTCATACTAAAAGCAGGATTGATAAAAACGGGAATCTCATTGAATGTAGTAGTACCCGCTATCCTGTCGATCTCATTTTTGAGCTGCTGAATCTCCTGATCGATATATTCCCTGTCCTGGTCGGTCATGGTCTCCGTTGCCCCTTTGACAGACAACTCAAGGATACGGTTTGTCATATCGCTGATCTCATTCATGGCGCCATCGCCGATCTGACACCACGAGATACCGGCCTGCGTATTCTCGGCGCCCTGTCTCAATCCTCGTATCTGATAACGCAGCTTCTCCGAAATCGCCAACCCCGCCGCATCGTCGGCCGCCCTGTTGATCCGATAACCCGAGGAAAGCTTTTCCGTCGATTTTGCTTTTGAGCGATTGGTCATTCCAAATAAACGTTCGGCATTCATTGCCATGAGATTATGTGTGATCGCCATCATTTTTGTCTTGCCTCCATGCAGCCTGCCAAAGAAAAAAATCGCTTTTCCTCCGGCCTCCTGCTCTTCCCTGCAGGATATAATCTTATACTTTTTGAGTTTTTATTTTTTTATGTTTTTTCTCTAAAGTTTTTGAGCACAGATGACGAAAAAATAAATGGCTTATAACAGATATGAGTCGAAAGTGACAGATTTTTATAAATTCTCAAAAAGTATGCCTTTCCAGACATGCTTTTTCTTGTTTTACCGCCTTTTCATAAAACGTCTTCGGACACATATGGCAGGCTGCAGCCGCCTCCTTCATCGTGATCCTCCCCTCCCGCCACGCCGCGTGATGCTGGGCGAAATCATCCGGGACCGGTATCGGCGGTCTTCCGAACCGAACGCCCCTCGCCTTGGCAGCCGCAATGCCTTCCGCCTGCCGCTGTTTGATGTTGGCTCTCTCGTTTTCCGCCACATAGCTGAGCAGCGTCAATACGATATCGCTGATAAATGTTCCCAGCAGATTTTTTTCTCTTCTGGTATCCAGTACGGGCATATCGATCACCACAATATCCGCCCTCTTCTCTTTGGTGATGATCCTCCACTGTTCATTCAGATCCATATAATTCCTGCCCAATCTGTCAATGGATTTGATATAAAGCACGGACCGCTCATCCAGTCTGCGCAGAAGCTTCTGATACTGCGGCCGTTCGAAGCTGCTTCCCGACATTTTATCCATATAGATATGATTCTCAGACACTCCCGCTTCCAGCAGGGCCATTCTCTGTCTGTCTTCCTTCTGTTCCCTCGTGGATACCCTCATATAACCGTATATATTCTGTTTGTCCATCTCTCACCGTTCCTATCATTGATTTCCCTCCTATTGCCCGCTCTGCTCTCACAAGCAGACTTACGATGCTTCGCATCCCTCGTTCGCGTTGCTCGCCGTAAACAAAAGCACTGTCGGCTGCGCAAGCGCGCCTCCAGCGCTTCTGTTTACGGCTCTGCTTATTCGCGCAAAAAGAGACGGCCGAAGCCGTCTCCTTCCCTAAAACCGTTTTACAGATATTTCTTAAGCGCCTCCGCCTTATCCGTCTTCTCCCACGGAAGATCCAGGTCAAGACGGCCGAAGTGTCCGTAGGCAGCCGTCTGCTTGTAGATCGGGCGGCGCAGGTCGAGCATTTTGATGATGCCCGCCGGCCGCAGATCAAAGTTGCTGCGGATGATCTCATCCAGCTTCTCGTCGGACACCTTACCTGTTCCGAATGTATCCACCATAACGGATGTGGGCTGTGCAACGCCGATCGCATAAGACAGCTGGATCTCGCATCTGTCCGCCAGGCCTGCCGCCACAATGTTCTTTGCCACATAGCGCGCCGCGTATGCCGCAGAGCGGTCTACCTTGGTGC
This sequence comes from uncultured Lachnospiraceae bacterium, assembly GCA_947624025.1. Classification (GTDB taxonomy): domain Bacteria; phylum Bacillota; class Clostridia; order Lachnospirales; family Lachnospiraceae; genus UBA3282. The sequence continues at coordinate 11,701 of CANQIJ010000033.1, forward strand.
AGTCCTTGCCGGAGAAGGCGCCGCCGCCGTGACGCGCGTATCCGCCGTATGTATCCACGATGATCTTGCGGCCCGTCAGACCTGCATCGCCATGAGGTCCGCCGATCACGAAACGTCCCGTAGGATTGATGAAAAATTTGGTCTTGTCATCGATCAGCTCCTTTGGCAGAACGGGATCGAAAACGTACTTTTTGATGTCTTCATGGATCTTTTCCTGTGTCACATCGGGATCATGCTGCGTTGACAGTACGACAGCCTCCAGTCTTACCGGCTTGCCGTTCTCGTCATACTCTACGGACACCTGGCTTTTGCCGTCCGGTCTCAGATAGGTAAGCGTACCGTCCTTGCGCACCTTGGTAAGCTGTCTTGCCAGCTTGTGGGCAAGGGAGATCGGATAAGGCATATATTCCGGCGTCTCGTTGGTCGCATAGCCGAACATCATCCCCTGGTCACCCGCTCCGATCGCTTCGATCTCTTCGTCGGACATCTTATTCTCTTTTGCTTCCAGAGCCTTATCGACACCCATCGCGATATCCGCCGACTGCTCGTCGATCGCTACCAATACGGCGCAGGTGTTGCCGTCAAAACCGTACTCGGACTTCGTATAGCCGATCTCCTTGACGGTGTCGCGCACGATCTTCTGGATATCCACATATGCATTCGTCGTGATCTCGCCCGTTACCAGCGCGAAGCCCGTGCAGACCGCCGTCTCGCAGGCAACACGGCTCATGGGATCTTTTTCCATACACGCGTCGAGAATAGCGTCGGAAATGGCATCACAGACTTTGTCGGGATGCCCTTCAGTTACTGATTCGGAAGTAAACAATCTTTTTTCCATTTTCTTTCTCCTTTTCTTTTTGTTCTTTTTGCCGCCACGCAATGTTCGCAGCATTTCCGCACACGCACATCCGTGCGCAAAAAAATCCGCTTATCAAATAAGCGGACCTGACAGCCGATAATCAAATCCTCTTATTGTTCGATCTGCCATGCGGCAGCATTTTTCGCTCAGGTTGGCACCTTCCTCACAAGGGGTTGCCGTGGCTTCACAGATCCTATGTATCTCCACCACTCTGAATAAGAGAAAAATCACAATATGGAATTGTCATATCTATAGATTAACATACAACGATATACAGTCCGTGTCAACCCACTTTTAACTTAAACTTCTGGAGCTCTCTCTCCGCGGTGACGATCTCGATCTGTGCGCCAAGCCCCTGCAGCTTTAAGTGAAAATCCTCATAGCCGCGCTCTATATACTTGATATCATCCACAACGGTTATCCCGTCCGCCGCCAGTCCCGCAATGACAAGAGCAGCACCCGCCCTGAGATCGGGGGCGGCGATACTGGCGCCCGTATACTGCTTCACGCCGTCTATGATAGCCGTATTACCTTCTACTTTGATATTGGCTCCCATGCGGGTAAGCTCATCCACATATTTAAATCTGTTTTCAAAAATGCTCTCCGTGACGATGCTGGTTCCGCCTGACAAGCCCAGCGTCACCGTGATTTGCGGCTGCATATCCGTAGGAAATCCCGGATAAGGAAGCGTCTTGACATGAGTGTGTCCAAGAGGCTTGGACGCCACTACGCGCACCGCATCATCCGATTCTTCCACCTCGCATCCGATCTCAAGCAGCTTGGCGCTGATAGACTCCAAGTGCTTGGGAATAACATTTTTGACCGTCACATCGCCCTTGGTCACGGCGGCGGCGAACATAAACGTGCCCGCCTCGATCTGGTCGGGGATAATGATATATTCCGTCCCATGCAGCTTCGGTACACCTTTGATCCTGATCACATCGGTGCCCGCGCCTTTGATGTTCGCGCCCATGCTGTTAAGGAAATTGGCAAGATCTACAACGTGGGGTTCCTTGGCCGCGTTCTCGATGACCGTCTGGCCTTCCGCCATAACAGCCGCCATCATGACATTCATGGTCGCACCGACAGAGACCACATCCATATAGATATGATTGCCCTTCAGCTTCTCCGTCTCCGTGATGATCAGGCCATGCTCGATCCGGACGCTGGCTCCCAATGCGCGAAAACCCTTGATGTGCTGATCGATCGGCCTAAGACCGATATTGCAGCCGCCCGGCAGTGCCACTTCCGCCTTCTTATATTTGCCCAACAGAGCGCCCAGCAGATAATAGGATGCTCTGATCTTCTTGATATAGTCGTCCTCGATGACCAGATCATGCACCTGGGACGCATTGATCCTGACCGTATGCCGGTCCAGACGGCTGATGATGACTCCGATGCTCTCCATAGCCTGCATCAGCACATTGGTATCCCTTACGTCAGGTATATTCTCTATGACAACGGTCTCATCCGTCATGATCGCCGCCGCAAGAATGGCAAGCGCAGCGTTCTTGGCGCCGCCGATCTCCACCTCGCCGACTAACGGATTGCCGCCTTTGATCGCATATTGTTCCATAATAATCCCCTGTATGATAAACGAAATAAAATCCGAAATAAGCTCTAACCGATCATTATCTGCTGTCTGTGAAAGCCATAATGATACAAAATACCTAAACAATTAACTAACAGTATACCATATTTTGCATATTTGTAAATGGGCAACTTCGTTCAGGGCGTCTTTCTTCGGTTTCCGCCTGCATAGTTTTGTCCGGCGCAGCCCTAATTGAGGTAATCCAGAGGGTTCACCTGTACGCCGTTTATCAGGATCTCAAAATGCACATGCGGCCCCGTGCTCACCCCGGTATTGCCGCTCAGGGCGATCTTCTGCCCCTGGCTCACAGTCTGCCCCGGAGATACCAGTATCTTGCTCAAGTGTCCGTATCTGGTCTGTCTGCCGTCACCGTGGTTGATATATACCACATATCCGTATCCGCTTCCCCAGCCTGCCTTTGCAACGGTTCCGGCGGAAGATGCCATGACCGCTGTACCGACCGGCGTAGCCCAGTCGATTCCTTTATGATACGAGCTGGCTCCCCTGGTAGGCGCTTTACGCCTTCCGAAGCCGGACGACTGGCGTCCCCCGGAAATAGGCTTGATATAGGTCGGCGGTATCTTCGTTCCGCGCTCCACGATCTTAGGTACAGCCGCATAAGTGATCTCTTCCTTCAGGATCTCTCTGCTTACCTCCTCGTTATTGCGGTAGGAGACGTCCGCCACTACCTTGCGGTGTCCGGCGGAAGGTTCCTGCAGAGTCTTGGTCTGCGTGGTATACCAGTCATCGTTATCCTTATAAATGACCTCCGCCTCATAATCCTCTTCATAGTATACTTCCTCCGTGCGCTCCACCGACAATTCCGGCTCGGGAACGGTAACGATCAGTTCGTCACCCACACGGATCATGGAATTTTCATCCTCTATCGTCTCATTCATCGCGATCAGATCGGCTAACGGTATCTCATTTTTCTCTGCGATCTGAGACAAAGTATCTCCCGATACCACCTCATAGATCTGTTCCTTCTCCTGCTCCTTGGTCACTTCCTCTACAGCCTGCTCCAGGGAAGTCAGCTCCTCGTTCTGCAGATAAGACTCCACCACTTCCACCGTATCACCGAATCCAAGCTGCTGAAGGCCCAGTTCATAATCGGAAAAATCCTTTTCCACATCCGGTTCCACATTGTCGAACATCCTGTCCAGCTCTTCATCGATCCCAACGCTGGTCATGACCTCCTGCGCTTCTTCTTCCTCCTCCTGCTCCTTAGCAGAACAGATCTGCGTAGTCAGCACATTCAGCTCACGCTCGCCGTCCAGGACCAGATCCACATAGTACTCCCGCTTACTGTCATATTTGTTGATGGATGCCTGCAGCAGGGCAAGGACTTCCTCCGTACTGGCCAGATTGACCGTATACTCATTGATCTTTACCGTATAGGAACGGTTCAGGGTCTCCCTGACATTCTGCCGAAGCTGCGTCAGCATATTGGAAACGATCAGGCTGCTGCTGTCCAGAGAACCCCACAAAACCTCCGCGCCCTCACAGCTCATCTCAACATCCGCAAGGACAAGCTCATCGCTTGTAGCAGCAAGCCTTTTGCGCGCCGAGATCAGACAGGCGTCCGCCTGCTCCGGGCTGTCCGTGACGCCGACCTTTTCACCGTTCAGATACACGGTAAAAATATTGTCGCCGGTACTCTCCAGCTTATGATAATTCGGGAAAAACAATATCGCGGCAAAAACCACGACCACCGCAACCTTAATATATGCAATTTTTATCTTTTTATAATGTCCGGAAAGCTTTTTCATCATAATCATTTGCAAAAAACATGATCTGTAACAAAAACGTAACATTTTATATTTTATCAGTATTTCCTAAAAAAGTAAAGTGATGTATACTTTGGGTATGGACAGGATTATTTTTCACATCGATGTCAATTCCGCATATTTAAGCTGGACTGCATTGGAGCAGCTGCATAACGGTCTTGAGACGGATCTGCGCACGATACCCGCGATCATCGGCGGCGACACGGCCAAACGACACGGCGTCGTTCTGGCCAAATCCATTCCCGCCAAACGCTACGGCATTGTGACCGGCGAACCCGTCGTCAACGCTATGCGCAAATGTCCCGGCCTGACGATGGCGCCGCCGGACCATAATCTGTATCACCGCAGGAGCCGGGAGCTGATGTCGCTGCTTGCGGATATCTGCCCCGACATCGAGCAGGTCAGCGTAGACGAGTGTTATATGGATTATACTCCGGTCAGGAAATTTTATGCTTCCCCCGAGGAAGCGGCGGCCCACATACGCCGCCGTGTGCGGGAGGAATTAGAATTTACCGTCAACGTCGGTATCTCCGACAGGAAGGTGCTGGCGAAAATGGCGTCAGATTTCAGAAAGCCGGACATGACCCACACTCTCTATGCGGACGAAATATCACAGAAGCTGTGGCCGCTCCCGGTGTCCTCCCTGTTCATGTGCGGGCATTCCAGTGTCGAGACGCTTCACAAGCTGGAAATACTGACGATCGGAGATCTGGCCAAGGCCGATCCTTCTATTTTAGAAGCACACTTAAAAAGTCACGGGAAGCTGCTCTGGGAATACGCCAACGGCATTGATGATTCCATCGTGGAAACGCAGCAGGCGCAGGCGAAAGGGATCGGGAATTCTATTACGCTGGCTGAGGATGCTTCCTCGATAGAGGACGCCGGGAGGGTCCTTCTCACCTTATCGGAATCGGTCGGAAAACGGCTGCGTGAAGCAGGACAGACAGCGGAGATGATCAGTGTGGAGATCAAATACAACACCTTCAAAAAGGTATCCCACCAGACAACGCTTCCCTCCCCGACATGCGGAAGCGACATGATCTATCAGACAGCCCGCCGCCTTCTGGAAGAGCTGTGGGACGGTACGCCCATCCGGCTTCTGGGGATCCGTTCTTCCAAGCTGTCGCCC
>CANQIJ010000034.1 GCA_947624025.1 uncultured Lachnospiraceae bacterium
CCATGCGTTACACCGAAGCAAGACTTGAGAAGATCACGCAGGAAGCATTCCTTGCCGATCTGGATAAAGATGTGGTTGATTTTATTCCCAACTTTGATGAGACGGAGAAGGAGCCGAGCGTCCTGCCGGTCAAGATACCGAATCTGCTCATCAACGGTTCCGAGGGCATCGCAGTCGGTATGGCAACCAGTACGCCGCCGCATAATCTGGCAGAGGTGATCGACGCGACCAAGGCGTATATGCTGGATGAAAATATTACGACAAGAGAACTGATGCGCTATATCAAGGGGCCGGATTTTCCGACAGGCGGCATCGTGATCAACGAAGATGAGCTCCTTGAGATCTATGAAACAGGCATGGGCAAGATCAAGCTGCGCGGCAGGGTGGAAGTGGAGAAAGCCAAGGGCGGCAGGACCAATCTGGTGATCACGGAGATTCCTTATACGATGATCGGCGCCAATATCGGCAAATTTCTGCTGGACGTGGCGGCGCTGGCGGAGACGAAGAAGACGCAGGATATCGTGGATATCACGAACCAGTCGTCCAAAGAAGGGATCCGCATCGTGATCGAGCTGCGCAAGGATGCGGATGTCGAGAATTTCAAGAATATGCTCTATAAGAAGACACGGCTGGAGGATACCTTCGGCGTCAATATGCTGGCCATTGTGGACGGCAGGCCGGAGACGATGGGGTTAAAGCAGATCATACAGGAATGCGTGAAATTCCAGTATGAGGTAGCTTCCAGAAAATACAGCAATCTCCTGGAAAAGGAGCTGGAGCGCAAAGAGATCCAGGAAGGACTCATCAAGGCCTGTAATGTGATCGATCTGATCATCGAGATCCTGCGCGGCTCCAAGGACCGCGCCATGGCAAAAGCGTGTCTGGTCGAGGGTAAGACCGAGGGCATCCGGTTCAAGTCCAAGGAATCTAAGATCATGGCTGCGCAGCTTATGTTTACGGAAAAGCAGGCAAACGCCATTCTGGATATGCGCCTATACAAACTGATCGGTCTCGAAATAGAAGCCTTGATCAACGAGCATGAGGAGACAATGGCCAATATCTACCGCTATGAGGATATCCTTGCGCGAAAAGATTCTATGGCGCAGGTTATCATCAACGAGCTGGATGAGATCAAGGAACAGTACAAGCGGGAGAGAAGGACGCAGATCACCACAGAGAGTGAAGCCGTATATGTGGAGAAAAAGGTGGAGGAAATGGACATCGTCTTCCTGATGGACCGTTTCGGCTATGCCAAAACGATAGACACTGCCACCTATGAAAGAAATAAAGAGTCGGCGGACGCCGAGAACAAATATGTCTTTACGTGCAAAAATACGGGCAAGGTGTGCCTGTTCACCAATACGGGACAGCTTCATACGCTCAAGGTGATGGATCTGCCAATGGGCAAGCTGCGGGACAAGGGTGTGCCGGTGGACAACATCAGCAATTATGATTCGTCCAGGGAAGGGATCGTTTTTGCCGCGAGTCAGAGCGACTTAAATCTTTACCGTGTGATCTTTGCCACTAAGCAGGCGATGCTTAAGATCGTTGACGGCGGCGAGTTTGATGTGGCGAAGAGGACGGTCGCCGCGACAAAGCTCCAGGATGGCGATGAGGTGTTAAGTGTTGCAATATTAAAAGAACAGCGCAATATCGTATTGCGATCCGCAGACGGATACTTCCTGCGTTTTCCGGTGGAAGAGATACCGGAGAAGAAGAAAGGCGCTATCGGCGTTCGCGGCATGAAGCTGGGGCCAAAAGACAGCCTTGAGGCAGTCTACTATACGCAGAACGCCGTCGAGCAGACGATCGAGTACGGCGGCAGGGAACTGGAGCTGAACCGGTTGAAGCCGGGACGCCGTGACAGCAAGGGCGTTAAGGTCAGGGTGTAACGGTATGAGAGTGATAGCGGGATCGGCGCGCAGTCTGCGCTTAAAAACGCCGGAGGGCCTGGATACAAGACCGACCACAGACAGGATCAAGGAGACATTGTTCAATATGCTGCAGCCTTATCTTGCAGATGCCGTTTTCGTTGATCTGTTCAGCGGGAGCGGCGGCATCGGCATTGAGGCTCTCAGCCGGGGCGCGCGGTATGCCTATTTTGTGGAAAATAGTAAAAATGCGCTTGCATGCATCACGGAAAATCTCCGCTTTACGGGGTTTACGGATCGTGCGACCGTTCTGAGGCAGGCTATGCCGTCTGCACTGCATGGCATCCATGAAAAAGAGGTTGGCATTATTTTTATGGATCCTCCGTACGGTCAGGAGCATGAACGCCATGCGCTTGAGATTCTGCGTGAGGCTCCTTATGTGACAGAACGTACGCTGATCGTCATAGAGGCATCGCTTGACACGGATCTTTCTTATCTGGCCGGGATGGGCTTCACTATAAAGAAGGAGAAGCGATACAAAACAAATAAGCATATATTCTGCCGCAGAATGACGGCCGGTGATTTTTAGGCAAAAAATATCGGTTAAATTTGAAATTAGGTAGAGACATTTTGGAAAAAGTGATTTATGATGTTAGAGATAGTATGATTATGAGGAAGGGTATCATTATCGCATATGAGGGCAGCGATCTATCCGGGCAGCTTTGACCCGGTAACATACGGGCACCTTGATATCATCAGGCGTGCAGCGGATATTTTTGACGAACTGACGGTCAGTGTGCTGAATAATAAAATAAAGACTCCATTGTTTTCTGTGGAAGAACGTGTTAAGATGTTAGAAGAGGCCACGAAGGATCTGCCGAATGTCAGGGTAGATTCTTTCAGCGGTCTGTTGATCGATTATGCCAGGAAGCATGATGTTCATGTCGCGATCAGAGGGCTGCGCGCCATCACGGATTTTGAGTACGAGCTGCAGATCGCGCAGACCAACAGGAAGTTTTCGGGCGGAGAACTGGACACCATGTTTTTGACGACCAGCCTGGAGTACGCGTATTTAAGCTCTTCCACGGTGAAGGAGATTGCCAGCTTTAACGGAGATATTTCCCAGTGTGTGCCGGAATTTGTAGCCAGATCGATCTATGAAAAATACGGATATGGCAGATAGGAGTAGAGATGAGCAGTAGAATCGAACAGTTAATCGATGAAATTGAGGACTATATTGACGGATGCAAGTATCAGCCTTTGTCCAAGACTAACATCATCGTCAATAAGGAAGAGATTGACGAGCTGTTGCGTGAGCTTCGCATGAAGACGCCTGACGAGATCAAGCGTTATCAGAAGATCATCACGAATAAGGAAGCGATCCTGAACGATGCGCGCGCCAAGGCTGAGGCTCTTATCAAGGATGCCACGGTTCAGACGACTGAACTGATCAATGAGCATGAGATCATGCAGCAGGCTTATGCACAGGCGAATGAGGTGGTCAGAATGGCAACGCAGCAGGCGCAGGAGATCCTTAATACCGCGACTGCCGAGGCAAACGGGGTCAGGACGTCCGCGATGCAGTATCTCGACGATATGTTGGCCAATCTCGAAAGCGCCATGACCGCAACACTGGCAACAACGACTGAGCATTACGAAAGCTTTTATAATATCATCAACGGGTATAATGAGACCGTCAAAGCGAACCGGGCGGAGCTGCGGCCCGCGCAGGTGGAACAGATGCTGAAAGAGGCGGAGGGAGACGGGGAGCCCGCAGAACTGAATGTGATATAAGGAGCGCTTTCCTATATTGTTTTTTGCAAGCCGGTTTTAGACCGGCTTGTTTAGACTTATGCACGACGGCAGTGACGATCCGGCAGGCTGCCGCGCTGTATGATACGGGGATGAGGATTTGAGAAAAGGAGACCGGGATAAGAACCACAGACAGCATATCGGATACAGGCTTTGGTTCGCTGCGCTTACCGTGATATTATCTGTGGCGATGCTTCCGTATCCGGGCGGGAGCTCGGTTTGGGCGCAGGATATGCCGACGCAGACCGTTCAGGACGATGCAGGGATATCTTCCGTGAACTCCGGATCTGATGAGGACCGGCCGGTCGTGATCGTGATAGACCCCGGACACGGCGGAGAGAATCTTGGCGGAGAATATGGTGACTATACCGAAAAAGACATGACGCTGGTCGTGGCCAGGGCCATGAAAGAAGAGCTGGAGAGATACGAGGACGTCGTCGTCTATCTGACAAGGGATGGGGATACGGATCTGAGCCTGGCGGAGCGTTGTGAGTTCGCTGAGAGCGTTGACGCGGATTTTATGTTCTGCCTGCATTTTAATCTGTCGGAATACCATACATTGTTCGGCGCGGAATGCTGGGTGTCGGCGTTTGGAGAATATTACAGCAAGGGTTACAGCTTTGCGAGCATAGAGATCGAGATGCTGCAGGAGCTGGGGCTGTATTCAAGAGGGATCAAGACGAGACTCAACGATAAGGGCACGGACTATTACGGTATCCTCCGGCATTCCGTAGAACGGGATTTCCCGTGTGTGCTCATAGAGCACTGTCACCTCGACCAGGAAAACGACGATCCCTTTTATGATCACGGCGATAAGCTGATCGATCTCGGCATATTGGATGCGACCGCCGCCGCCAGATATTTCCGGCTCCGCTCGACCGAGCTGGGCGTGGACTACAGTGATTACGAGGTTCCGCAGATCCCTGTTCCGGAATATACGGTCGCTCCCGACAAGACGGAGCCGGATATCAGTATGATCGAGGTGCTTGACCAGAATCTGCAGAATGGAGATGTAACGGTGCAGGTCTCGGGCGCCGATTATGACAGCGGAATGCTGTATTATACTTACAGCTATGACAATGGGGAGAATTTTTCCGAATTACAGAGATGGCCGGACAGATCGGCCGACACCTTCAACTTTACCATGAAGGTACCGCCGCGCATCATACCGCAGATCGTGGTGAACGTCTATAACGGTTATGACCTCTATACGACCAGCAATATGGTTTCTCTTCCCTCCATGGACTATAAGACAGAGGAAGAGTTGATCGCCGAGCAGGCTCAAAAAGAGGCGCTGGAGAGTGCGTCCAAAGCCGTAGAGTCCGTGAAGCCATATACCGCCGGGCAGACCGACGTGGCGCAGAATAGGGACGACGGCGCATCCGCAGATGAGGGAAACAAACCCGTGTCATTCGGCTATTTCCTGGCCGTTTGCGTGATCTGTTCGCTTCTGCTTCTGAGTGTGATATTATCCCTGGTCCTGTTTGGGCGCGGCAGAAAGAACAAACGCCGCAGACGGCGCAAATGAAGATTCAGAAAAGCAGCAGAAGAAGATAGCACAGCGCCGTGACCGCAGTCTGTATGAGCTTATGAAAAACATATGAGCGCATGGACAGATCGGTGTGACCGATCATGCTGTATGTCTGCGCGATACAGGAAAATCCGCCGAACGGCAGCAAGATCAGGATGGGATGATACATTGATTGACCACAGTAGTCAATGCCACTCGTGATCTCTAGGATACACCGATAGAGCTTGAGCAGCAGCGCGGGCGCATTGTGAAAGGGCACAAAAACGATGTTCAGCAGATTAAAGAAGATCATATAGCCGCCGAGCTTTGCGATACCGATCAATCCTGACATGACGGCGGCATCGACGGCTGCCGGAAGAGGCATCCGGCGGACGTCGGTTTCTGCGGCTGTCGAAACAGCGTTGTCATGAAATGGGGTCCTGTAAAGCCCGGGTACAATACGGCAGAGTATGAGCCCGTATAACAGGGGAATGCCGTACATGATAAGCAGCGGCACCAGCGGCTTGTCGATCGCAAGCGTCGGCACGACATAGCTTAAGAAATAGATCGGGCCGATATTGTTACAGAAGCAGAGAAGACGGGAGCTTTCCTCGCGCGACAGCCTGCCTGTGCCATAGAGCTCTCCGATGATGCGCGCACCCATTGGGAAACCGCACAGAAAGCCCATGACGATTGTGTAGGATCCGTTTCTGGATGTGCCGAACACACGGCCCAGGATCGGATGGAGCAGTCCGACGAAATGCTCCGTCAGGTTCATCCGTATCATGATGCCGGAGAGGATCATAAACGGCAGAAGGACAGGCACCATCCTGGTCAGCCACAGATTCAGCCCGGTGTAGGCATAATCCAGCGCAAGGGAAGGATACCGCAGTAAAAGTACCGTCAGATAAAGAGAGAGCGCCGTTAACAGCAGACGGCTCGTTTTGTCAGTTCTGGTCATGGTCACAGGCATTGCTTTACCGGATAGAATATCTTGGTAATGTATATTCCCGTAACAGATCCGGTATACATACAATGATGGGATTCAGGTGAAATATATGCGGCTTGACAAATTCTTATGTGACTGCGGCGTCGGCACACGCAGCCGCCTCAAAAAAGATATCCGGTCCGGTCTCGTAACGGTGAACGGCGTTCTGACAACGCAGGCGGACCGCCAGATAGATGAGATAAACGACCGTATCTGTTATAACGGCCGGCCGTGCAGCTATGAAAAATATATCTATTACCTTATGTATAAACCGACAGGCGTAGTTTCCGCGACGGAGGATAAGCGCGAGAAGACGGTTCTTGACCTGATGGGCGATGATGCACGGGACGACCTCTTCCCGGTGGGAAGACTGGACAAGGATGCGGAGGGCCTTATGCTGATCACCAACGACGGCGCGCTGGCACATGAATTATTATCTCCGGCAAAGCATGTGGAGAAGGAATATGAGTGCCGTCTGGCTTATCCGCTGACGGATGAGCAGAAAGCGCGGCTTGAGCAGGGCGTGGATATCGGTGAAAAAGAGCCGACAAGGCCCGCCGGAGTACGGCGCGCAGGCGACAGGACGATCCGGCTTACGATCACGGAGGGCAAGTTTCATCAGGTGAAACGTATGCTGAGCGCTGTGGGAAACGAAGTGATCTATCTGAAACGGGTCCGCATGGGCGGGCTTGTTTTGGACGAAGGCCTGGCAAAAGGGAGTTACCGCAGACTCACCGAAAGAGAAATGGAGAGGATACGCGTATGATTGAAGCAGTCATATTTGATCTTGACGGTTCGATGGTAGATTCCATGTGGATGTGGCGGACCATCGACATAGAATATCTCGGCAGGTTCGGGATAGAGCTGCCGGAGAATCTACAGTCCTGCATCGAGGGAATGAGTTTCAGCGAGACGGCTGTCTACTTTAAAGAGCGTTTTCAACTGCCCGACGACCTCGATACCATCAAGGCGGACTGGAACCGCATGGCGTGGGATAAGTATGCCTATGAGGTTCCGGTCAAGGAAGGCGTCACGGAGCTGCTGCAATACTGCATGGATCATGGGATCAAGGCGGGCATCGCCACCAGCAATTCAAGAGAACTGGTAGAAAACGTGATCAGGGCTCATCATCTGGATCCGTACTTTGACTGTATCATGACGGGGTGCGATGTGGCGAAGGGAAAGCCCGCGCCGGACATCTATCTGGCCGTGGCGCAGGCACTGGATGTTTCCCCAAAGAACTGCCTTGTCTTTGAAGATATCATCCCGGGAATACAGGCCGGGAAGGCGGCGGGTATGCGCGTCTGTGCGGTCTATGACAAATATTCCGAGCATCAGGACGAGGTAAAGAGAGAGCTGGCGGATTATTATACATATCAATTCAGGGAGTTGTTGGAGGATGGGATTCTTACCGGTATCTAAAGCCGACATGGAAGCACAGGGCATAGAGCAGCTCGATTTTGTCTATGTGATCGGCGATGCCTACGTGGATCATCCGTCGTTCGGGCATGCCATTATCAGCAGAGTGCTGCAGGCGCACGGTTACAGTGTCGGTATCATCTCCCAGCCCGACTGGAAGGATGCGGACAGCATAACGGTTCTTGGCAGACCGAGACTGGGCTTCCTTGTGTCCGGCGGGAATATGGATTCCATGGTCAATCATTACTATGTATCCGGGAAAAGACGCCGCACAGATGCTTATACGCCGGGCGGAGCCGCCGGAAAAAGACCCGACCATGCTGCGGTAGTCTACGGAAACCTGATACGCCGCACTTATAAAGACGTACCGGTCATTCTGGGCGGCATCGAGGCGAGCTTAAGACGGCTGGCGCACTATGATTACTGGTCAGACAGCTTTAAACGGTCCATTTTACTGGACAGCCAGGCAGATCTGATCTCCTATGGAATGGGCGAGAAATCTATCGTGGAGATTGCCGACGCTCTGGCCGCCGGTATTGCGGTCAGGGATATCACGTTTATTCCCGGAACCGTGTACAGGACCGGGTGCGCGGACGATGTCTGTGACGGCATCATCCTGCCGGGCTACAGGGATATGAAAGCAGATCCGGCGAAGTACGCGCAGAGCTTTCAGATACAATACCGCAACACAGATCCTTTTACCGGGAAAGCGCTGGTCGAGGAATATCCGGATAACTTGTATGTGGTTCAGAATCCTCCGGCGAGGCCGCTTACAGTGCAGGAGATGGACGATATCTATGATCTGTCCTATATGCGTACCTACCATCCTTCTTATGAGAAACTGGGCGGAGTACCGGCGGTTGCCGAGATCAAGTTCTCGCTTGTAAGTAACAGAGGATGCTTTGGCGGCTGTAATTTCTGCGCCCTGGCTTTTCATCAGGGACGGATCGTACAGGTCAGGAGTCATGAGTCCATTATCCGGGAAGCCGAACGCATCATACAGGATCCCGATTTTAAGGGCTATATTCACGATGTGGGCGGACCTACGGCGAACTTCAGACATCCGTCCTGTCACAAGCAGCTTAGCCGGGGAGTGTGCAAGAACAGGCAGTGTCTTTTTCCGAAGCCCTGTCCCAATCTGGAGGTGGATCATTCCGATTATCTGGAGCTGCTTCGTAAGCTGCGGGCTCTTCCGGGAGTAAAAAAGGTTTTTGTCCGTTCGGGTATCCGGTTCGATTATCTGATGGCGGATCCCGATGACGCTTTTTTCCGGGAACTGGTGGAGCATCACATCAGCGGCCAGCTTAAGGTCGCGCCGGAGCATATTTCGGATCGTGTGCTCTCGACACTGGGAAAACCGTCCAGACAGGTTTATGATGAATTTGTCCGGAAATTTAATAAGCTCAACGACAGGGCGGGTAAAAAGCAGTTCCTCGTGCCGTATCTGATGTCTTCGCATCCGGGCTCCACGCTGAAGGAGGCGATCGAGCTCGCGGAATATATCCGGGATCTCGGTTATATGCCGGAGCAGGTGCAGGACTTCTATCCGACGCCGTCTACGGTCTCAACGGTCATGTACTATACCGGCATCGACCCGATGAGCGGCCGCAAAGTATATGTCTGCCGTAACCCTCATGAGAAGGCAATGCAGCGGGCGCTGATACAGTACCGCGATCCGGCTCATTATGCTCTTGTCAGGGAAGCGCTCATCAAGGGTAACAGGCAGGATCTGATCGGCTGCGGTCCCAAATGTCTGATCAGGCCCTGGCCGCCCGGAACAAATACAGACCGCCGCAGGAAAACGGGCGGTAACGATAAGAAGGGCAGGGTAAGCCGCACAGACAGTGCCGATGCGGCAAAGGCCGGGGCTAAGAGGAAGACAAAGACGATACGTAACGTGCATAAGAAAAAGACAGTATAAAGGCGGAGGCAGACGGACGATGAACATTGCAGTTATTACAGGGGCAAGCTCCGGAATAGGAAAGGAATTTGCGCGCCGGCTGGACGGTCAACTTGCCAGGACCGACGAGATATGGCTGCTTGCGCGAAGAAAACAGCCGATGGAAGAACTCGCCCGTTCCATGAAGACAAGGACGCGGATCATTTCCATCGATCTGACGAAGGAACGCGAACTGGCACAGTTTGCGGAAGTGCTCGCGATCAGTTCGCCGAAGATCACCGTGCTGATCAACTGCGCAGGCGTGGGATATCACGGAAGCTTCCGGGAACAGGGCGCGGATGAGCTGACGGCTATGCTGGACCTGAACGTCAGGGCGCTTACCATGATGACGAAGCTTGCGCTGCCCTATATGCGCCGGGGCAGTAAGATCATTCAGGTTGCATCCGGGGCTGCCTTTGTGCCGCAGGCAGATTTTGCGGTCTATGCGGCGTCCAAGGCATATGTGTACTCTTTTGGCCGGGCGCTCGGCAGGGAGCTTAAGGAGCGTGGCATCGGTGTGACAACGGTTTGTCCGGGACCTGTTAGAACCCCTTTTCTGGAGAATGCCTATAAAGGGATGACGGGGATCCGGGGGATCAAGAAGGCAGCGATGGTATGTGCCGGAGATGTTGCGGCACAAGCGCTCAGGGACTGTAAGCGGCACAGGAAAGTGTCCGTATGCGGGCTTCCTATGAAGCTGCTGTATACCGCGACCCAGAGCATACAGAATCTGGTCGGGAGCTTTGCGTAAAGACCCCGGCAGAAGGAAATGGATTAGAGTAACATTGATACGATCCGGGGCAAGAACAGATCATCAGGAACGGAGCTGATAGAGATAGGATGAAAAACATGATCGTTAAAAAAGGCTGTTATGGGTATATACGTAATCACAGGGCTTATGCCGCAGTCAGGACGGCGGTGTATCTATTGCTCAGCGTCAGTCTGTATCTGATTGGTTATATCACGACGGGAACCAATAAGAATCTGTTGACGGTCGTTGCGATCCTGGGCTGCCTGCCGGCATGTAAAAGCATGGTGAACTTTATCCTGTTCCTGAAAGCGTCAGGCTGCAGTGATAAGCTGAAAGAACAGGTATGCGCCTTTGATGGGAAGCTTACCGTTTTGTATGATATGTATTTTACGTCCTATCAGAAGGACTACGCGATCAGCCACATGGCGTTAAAGGGAGATATTCTCTATGGGATCACGGAGAAGGCGAAATGCGACTGCAAAGAGGCCCAAAAGCATATCAGTCAGCTTCTTACGCAGGAAGGCATCAGGAATGTGGCGGTTAAGATCTGTTCTCAGCCTGACGAATATATTGACCGACTGAGTCAGTTAATGAATATGGACCCGGAAGAGCATAAGAAACGGGATGAGATCATAAGGGTGCTGTATTCTGTTACGATCTAAGAGCGGTGCAGCATGAACAGATCGGAGGAGTTATAGATGCTGGAGGTAACGATCACTTCAAAAGACGCCGGGCAGCGGCTCGACAAATATCTTCACAGGATCCTGCCGAATGCCTCGGGCGGCTTTATCTATAAGATGCTGCGCAAGAAGAACATCACGCTGAACGGCAGGAAAGCGGAAGGCGGAGAAAAAATAAACGCGCAGGACAGCGTCACGCTGTTTTTTTCGGATGAGACACTCAGAAAATTCATGGGACACGGTCTCTATGACAGCCTGCATAAAAATACCCGCGAGGCGAAGCAGGATGCGCGGACTGCACCGAAAGAGCGGCCCCATATCATACAGAGCGCTGCCACGGAATACGAGGCCGCTTACAGAAAGATCGATGGCGTTTCTGTCCTATATGAGAATGAGCATATCCTTCTGGTGAATAAGCCGGCGGGGATCCTGTCGCAGAAAGCGGCTCCGAATGACCTGTCGCTAAATGAATGGCTGGTCGGCCGGCTGCTCCATGCTCAGGCTGTCACGAACCGGGATCTGGCGCTGTATAAGCCATCCGTGTGCAATCGACTCGACCGCAACACCAGCGGGATCGTCCTGTGTGCCAAGTCCTTGCAGGGAGCGCAGCTTTTCAGTAAGCTGTTAAAGGACAGGACGCTTCATAAATATTATCAGATGTATGTGAAGGGCAGCGTTACGCAGGCGCAGCTGATCGAAGGATACCTGATCAGGGATGAGGCTCATAACAGAGTCCGCATAGAGACCCAAAAGCCTTCGGAGGGCGAAGCGTCTTATATCAGGACAGCCTACAGGCCGCTTGCGGACGCGGGAGACAAGACGCTTCTGGAGGTGGAACTCATAACCGGGAAGACGCATCAGATCCGAGCGCATCTGGCGAGCATCGGACATCCGCTCTTAGGGGACTACAAGTACGGCGACAAGACCTGGAATGATATCTACAGGGACAAATACGGTGTCAAAGCCCAGCTTTTACATGCGTATAAGATCGTTTTTCCGCCATTGGAAAAGCCCTTTGAGGATTTAAGCTGCCGGATGTTTACGGCGGATATCCCCGGGATATTCGATCAGGTATGTAGTTTGGGAGAAAAATAGGGAAGGACATTGCCATGGCAACTTGGAACTCACGAGGCCTTCGGGGTTCGACATTGGAAGATCTGATCAACCGAACCAACGAAAAATATCTGGAAAACGGGCTGGCGCTGATCCAGAAGATACCTACGCCGATCACCCCCATCAATATCGACAAGGAGAGCCGGCACATCACACTTGCCTATTTTGACCAAAAAAGTACGGTGGACTATATCGGCGTGGTGCAGGGCATCCCTGTCTGCTTCGATGCGAAAGAGTGCGCGGAGGATACCTTTTCTCTGCAGAATATCCACGCGCATCAGGTAGAGTTTATGGGACAGTTTGAGAAGCAGAGAGGGATCGCCTTTTTCCTGATCTACTATTCCCACAAAGACATCTTTTATTATCTGCCCTATGAGATGCTGCGCTATTTCTGGGACCGGGCGAAGGAAGGCGGCAGAAAGAGCTTCCGCTATGAGGAGCTGAATCCCGAATATGTGCTCCCGAAGAAGCATGGAATCCTGGTGCCGTATCTGGATATCCTGCAGAAGGATCTGGACGACCGGGCGGACTGATGATGTATAAGCGTCAGCCGGCGAATATCCCGCAGGATTTGGATGCAAAAACGATCTATTTGATCGGATATGGTTGACAAAACTGTAAGTTTCGGGTATAGTATAGAAAGTTTATCTCGCTACCCAAGCAGCGAATTAGCACTTTAAATTGATAAAGCAATTATGAGACAAAGTGCAAAGACATGCGGAAAGGATGTTACGATAAATGAGCACCAAGCTTGTACATACGCCCGAGGGCGTCAGGGATATCTACGGGGATGAAAAAGCGAAGAAAACGGTGGTGGAAGGGCTGCTGCACAAGATCATAGCCGGATACGGCTACAGGGACATTCAGACGCCTTCCTTTGAGTTTTTTGACGTTTTTTCCAAGGAAGTAGGGACAACGCCGTCTCGGGAGCTGTATAAATTTTTCGATAAGGAGGGCAATACGCTTGTACTCCGTCCCGATTTTACGCCGTCCATCGCCAGATGCGCGGTCAAGTATTTTATGGATGAGGATGTGCCGATCCGTTTCTGTTATCAAGGGAATACCTTCACCAATACTTCTGAGCTGCAGGGCAAGCTGAAGGAAGTGACGCAGATGGGGGCGGAGCTGATCGGGGACGCCTCTGTGGAAGCGGATGCGGAGATGATCGCCATGACGATCGAAGCGCTCTGGTACGCGGGGCTGAACGATTTCCAGATCAGCATAGGGAACCTGGAATATTTTAAGGGAATCTGCGCGGAAGCGGGACTGGATGAGGATACGGAGCTGGAGCTGCGGGAATACATTTCCGGCAAAAATTATTTCGGTGCGGAAGAGCTGTTAGACAAAACGAAAGCGGATCGGAAAGATAAAGAACTGCTTCTTAAGGTAAGCGAACTGTTCGGCCCGGCATCCATCCTGGACGATGCGAAGAAAGCGGCGACCAACAAACGCTCCCGTGAAGCGGTTGACAGGCTGGAAAAGGTGTATCACGTGCTCTGCGATTACGGTGTGGATAAATATGTTTCCTTTGATCTTGGGATGTTAAGCAAGTATAATTATTACACTGGGATCATATTTAAAGGCTATACCTATGGCGTGGGGGATGCCATTGTCAAGGGCGGGCGTTACGACAATCTCCTGAAGCGCTTCGGCAAGGATGCGCCGGCCATCGGTTTTATGATCGTTGTAGACGATCTGTTATCCGCCATGAACAGGCAGCATGTTGAGATCCCCTATGACGACAATATCATAAAGCTGTATTATGATAAAAAGGATTTCGGAGAGAAGCTCAAGGAAGCCAGACAGCTGCGCGCGTCCGGTCAAAGAGTGGAATTGCTGCCCAAACAATAGGTTGTAAGAAATTAGCGAAGCGGAGATCATATATGAGTGAAGACAGATATTTGACATTTGCCCTCGGTAAAGGGCGGCTTGCCAGCAAAACGATGGAGCTGTTTGAGAAGATCGGCATTACATGCGATGAGATGAAGGACAAGGATTCCCGCAAACTGATCTTTGTGAACGAAGAGCTGAAGCTTAAGTTTTTTCTTGCGAAGGGACCTGATGTACCAACCTACGTAGAGTACGGCGCCGCCGATATCGGCGTGGTCGGTAAAGATACCATCATGGAGGAAAACAGGCGCGTCTATGAAGTGCTGGATTTGGGATATGGCAAGTGCCGCATGTGCGTCTGCGGACCCGAAAGCGCCAAAGAGCTGCTGAAGCATCATGAGATGATCCGGGTGGCGAGTAAATACCCCAATATTGCCAAAGACTATTTTTATAATAAAAAGCACCAGACGGTGGACATCATTAAGTTAAACGGTTCCGTGGAGCTGGGGCCTATCGTTCAGCTCGCCGATGTGATCGTGGATATCGTGGAGACCGGTTCCACCCTGCGCGAGAACGGACTGGAGGTACTTGAAGAGATCTGTCCGCTGTCGGCGCGGATGATCGTCAACCAGGTCAGTATGCAGATGGAACCCGATCGGATCAGAAGGCTGATACAGGAGCTTAGACAGCATTTATAAAAGCAGTATCACAGGCATCAGCCGACAATAACGGCGGCATAAGCGCTTTGGAAGGGAGACCAATATGGAGAACAATATAAAAGACAGCATGGCAAATGAAATGGCGGACACGAAAACCAAAAAAGCCGAAAGATCCGGTGGAAACGGGCTGAAGGACTGGAAGGGCATCCTGATTGCACTGATCGCGGGCGCAAGTGCGATCCTGTGCGTGACGCTCATGTCCGACAGACTGGTGGATTATAAACAGTCTGTCGGCGGCGGGCTTACGGCTACCGGTTCCGCAAGCTGTGATTTTGAATCGGACCTGATCGTATGGCGAGGCAGTTATACAGCCTTTGATACGACAACGCAGTCTGCGTACAGAAAGCTTGCCAAGGACGGGGAAGCGGTCAAAAAATATCTGCTCGAAAACGGTGTGACGGAGGATGAAATGACCTTCGGCTCGGTCAGCATATCCCAGAGGTGGAATACGGAATATAATGATCTGGGCTACGAGATCGGCAGAACGCTGGAAGGCTACGATCTGTACCAGCAGATCACCGTAACGTCGAACGATGTGGATAAGGTGGACGCTGTGTCAAGAGACGTCACGCAGCTGATCGAATCCAACGTGGAGTTTACCTCCTACGAACCGGAATATTTCTATACGAAGCTGGACGAGTTAAAATTACAGCTCGTGGATGAGGCAACGCAGAATGCCAAAGCCCGGATCGATATTATGGCGCAGGGCACGGGCGCATCCCTTGGAGAACTGTTAAATGCCAATCTGGGTGTTTTCCAGATCACGGCCCAGAATACAAGCTCCGAATACAGCTACGGCGGCTCCTTTGACACGAGTTCGCGGTTTAAGACCGCATCCATCACCGTAAAGCTGAATTACAGTGTACAGTAAATGCCTGATAAAAAGATATAAGGCTGCTTTACAATAATCCGACAGGAGGCGTACAGACGCTATGAAAACCGTACAACTGAATGAGCAGAGCAAGACCGATCTGCTGCAGAATCTGTTAAAAAGAAGTCCGAACAATTATGGACAGTATGAGGAAACCGTGGCAAGGATCATCGCGGATGTTAGACAGCACGGTGACAAGGCGGTCTTTGACTATACGAAACAATTTGATAAATGGGATATCAGCGAAGATTCCGTCCGTGTGACGCAGCGTGAGATCGACGAGGCCTTTAATTCCATCGAGCCGGAATTTGTCGAAGTGCTTAAGAGAGCCGCTGCGAATATTGAAGATTTTCACCGGAAACAGCTTAGAAACAGCTGGATCGATACCAGACCGGACGGAAGCATTCTGGGACAGAGAATATTACCGATTGCAGTTTCGGGCGTCTATGTGCCCGGCGGCAAGGCGGCTTACCCCAGCAGCCTTCTGATGAATGTGATACCGGCAAAGGTTGCGGGCGTTTCGAAGGTCATCCTGACAACGCCTGCGGGTGCGGACGGAAAAGTCAATGCGGGTACGCTCGTTGCCGCCAGGATCGCGGGCGTGGATGAAATCTATAAAGTAGGCGGCGCGCAGGCGATCGCGGCGATGGCGTTCGGAACGGAGAGTATACCCAAGGTAGACAAGATCACAGGCCCCGGCAACATCTTTGTGGCGCTTGCCAAGAAAGCCTGCTTCGGCTATGTGAGCATAGATTCCATAGCGGGTCCCAGCGAGATACTGGTGATCGCGGACGAGACGGCTAACCCGCGCTATGTGGCGGCGGATCTGCTGTCCCAGGCGGAGCATGACGAGCTCGCAAGCGCGATTCTGATCACCACGGATGCAAAGCTTGCAAAAGAGGTAGAGGCGCAGATCGAGGTCTTCTTAAAAGACTTGTCCAGAGCGGGGATCATAGAAAAGTCGCTTGAACAGTACGGCTATATTCTGTTAGCCGATTCCATGGACGAGGCCATAGACGCGGCAAACGCGATCGCATCGGAGCATCTGGAGATCCTGACGAAAGACCCCTATGCGGTCATGACGAGAATACAAAATGCCGGCGCCATTTTTCTGGGAGAGTATTCTTCGGAGCCGCTGGGCGATTATTATGCAGGGCCGAATCATATTCTTCCGACGAACGGAACAGCGAGATTCTTCTCACCGCTCAATGTGGATGACTTTATGAAGAAGACGAGCATTATCTCGTA
>CANQIJ010000035.1 GCA_947624025.1 uncultured Lachnospiraceae bacterium
GAACATACTATGATAAGCTGATGGAGAGGTGCGTAGGAAGCTGCGCACCTTCTTTATATGCCGGGCTTTTAGTATCGGGATTCCTGTTGTTGCATTATGCCCGAAGCAATGATAAGATAAAGATACGAATAGAGAGAGAATGCGCTGTCGGGTTTACACAGAGAGGAGCAGACATGAATTTAACCGGACAGCGAAAGCCCCCGGATTCTTTCGGGGAGAAGCAACACAGCAAGGCATCGGTGCCGAGCGAGATCGCGCAGAATCTAAAAGTGGCAGATGAAAACGCCTCATTTCAGTACGATGAATCGGCGAGGAACATCGTGGCCCAGAAGTCGGTCCTGGCCTATATCCTAAAGAGCGCGCTCGATGAGTATGCGGCGTATACGGTGCAGGAGATCGCAGAGAGGTTCATTGAGGGCGAGCCGGAACTGAGAAAGGTCGCGCTCCATCAGGACCATCCGGACAGACCGGACGCTCCCGGCATGATGAGCGGGGATGAGAAGATAGAAGGCAAGCCGACGGTCGACAAGTCACAGAGGGACGGTACGGTTTATTTTGACATCCGTTTTATCGCGGTGCTTCCGTCTGACGGCAGCCGGATCGAGATCTTGATCAACTGCGAGATCCAGAACAATGACACGCCGGGATATCCGATCCCGAAGCGCGGCATCTATTATACGGCAAGGATGATTTCGTCCCAGCGTGGCACAATATTTAAAGACCAGGAGTACGGGAAGATCAAAAAAGTGGTGTCGATCTGGCTGTGCGAGGACACGGCGGATGCCCGGTCCGATACGATCAACCGGTATTCTTTTACGGAGGAGTGCCTGAGAGGGGACTTTCATGAGGAAAAGAAGGACTATGACCTGATGACGGTCGTGGTGATGCGGCTTGGCAGAAAGGGAGAAAACAGCGGGGATGACGCGATCCGGCTGTTGAGCAGGATGTTTTCTACGAGCCTCAGCTACGAGGATAAGCTGGACACCCTGCAGAACGATTTTAAGATCAGCGTGAGCAGGGAAATGAGCAGGGAGGTGTTTGAGTTGTGTAATTTAAGCGCGGGCGTTTATAATAAAGGGTATGACTCCGGATATGACTCGGGGTATGACTCAGGTGTTTCGGCGGGCAGGATGGAACAGGCCAGGGCAACGGCGTATAAGCTTCAGGACAAGGGAATATCCTGCGAGGAAATCGCGGATACGGTTGAAGTCGATACCGATATAGTCCGTGAGTGGCTTGCGGAGCGTGAGGAGATGCTTGTGTAGCAGCGGGTCGTTGCAAGGAGATCAATATGCCGCCGAAGAAAAAATACAGGAAAACCTTGACAGCATGTTATCTGGGCTTTATCACACAGGCGATCTGCGCCAATTTTGTGCCGCTGCTGTTTATGGTATTTCATGAAAGCTACGGGATATCTTTCGGAAATCTGGCGCTTATTTCGACGACGTTCTTTTTTACGCAGTTAATAGTGGATCTTATCTGTGCCAGGGCAGTGGACCGGATCGGTTACAGAGCCTGTATTATTGCCGCCGAGATAACCAGCGGGGCCGGGCTGGCCACTCTGGCGATACTGCCGGATATCATGCCGTCTCCGTTTACCGGCATTCTGATCTGCGTCGTCGTATATGCGATCGGAAGCGGGCTGACAGAGGTTTTGGCGAGTCCGATCGTCGAGGCGTGTCCGTTTGAGAATAAGGACGCCATGATGAGCATGCTGCATTCGTTTTATTGCTGGGGCTCTGTGGGCGTCATTCTCGGTTCGACGTTATTCTTTACCTGTTTTGGTCTGGAAAACTGGAAAGTTCTTGCGCTGCTCTGGGCGCTGATACCGCTCTTTAATATTTACAATTTTGCGACTTGTCCGATTGAGGATCTCCTGGAGGAAGGGGAGGGCATGACGATGGGCCGGTTATTCAGGGCCAGGGAATTCTGGCTGTTTATCGTGTTAATGGTGTGTGCGGGCGCCTCGGAAATAGCGATGGCGCAGTGGGCTTCGGCCTTTGCCGAGGCTGCGCTGCATGTCTCCAAGACGGTCGGTGATCTGGCCGGCCCTTGCGGATTTGCTGTGTGTATGGGTATCAGCCGGACGCTGTACGGCAGATTCGGCGAGAAGGTGGATCTGTCGATCTTTATGATCGCTTCCGGCATTCTATGTCTGGGCTGCTATCTGTTGGCAGGCCTGGCCGCCATTCCCGTCCTGGGTCTGGTCGGCTGTGCGGTTTGCGGTTTTTCTGTCGGAATCATGTGGCCGGGATCGATCAGTATCTCTTCCCGGGTGATCCCGCGGGGCGGCACCGCTATGTTTGCGCTGCTTGCACTGGCCGGGGATCTGGGCGGCGCCGTCGGTCCTGCGATCGTAGGCAATGTGTCCCAAAGCGCCGGAGATAACTTACAGGCGGGCGTCCTTGCGGGGATCGGATTCCCGATCGTTCTGGCGGTATGTGTGTGTGTGATCCGGAAGCGCTGTCAGGCGCTCACGGACCGGTCTTAATCCAGCTTAAACGCCGAGATCTCTGCTTTTAATCCCGCCATATTCTCATCAAGCAGCTGTGCCGTCCTATTCAGCTTCTCCACGCTGTTGAGGAGCTCCACGGCGATATCATGCACATGCGCGGAACCGCTGGAGGTCTGCCCGATGATCGCGGAGATATTTTCCACCGCATCGAGCGTATCGTTCCTCTCTCTGTCCGCCGCCTCTGTGGTATGGCCTATCTGTTTTAAGCCGCTGACCAGTTCTTCCATCTGCAGGCTCATGCTCCGGAATACTTCAATGACCTGTCCGACGGCCTGCGCCTGCAGCTCTACCATAGAGCCCGCTTCTTTGGCGTTGTTCACGCTGCTGACCGTCTGCATGCTTATGTTGTTTACTTTATTGCGGATCTCTTCCGCAGCGCTGTTGGAATCATCCGCCAGCTTACGGATCTCCTCCGCCACCACGGCGAAGCCTTTTCCTGCCTCTCCGGCCCGCGCCGCTTCAATGGACGCATTCAGAGACAAAAGATTGGTCTGCCGGGAAATACTGCTAATCGTTTCCACGAAGCCGTTGATCGTCTCGGACTCTTTCTTAAGCACTTCGATGCTGTCGCTTACCTTGGCCGTGATATCCGAGGTTTCTTCCGCTCTCTGCGCCAGTACGTTGACGATATCCGTGCCCTGCCGTATCATTTCTTCGGTCTTGTCCACCTGCGCTTCCACATTCTCTACCACCGCGCTGATCTCCTGGATCTTCTCGGAGAGCACATTCGTCCTGGCCACGCAGTCCTGCGCGTGATCGGCCTGCTTGGACATCCCCGCGCTGATCTCGTCTATCACGCTGGTGATATCGCCGGAATAGGTATTGATATCGGCCGAAGCTCCGTTCACATCCTGAGTCGAGGATTCCAGCTGCTGCGCCATGTCCGCCAGCCGCACCACCAGCTTCTTATTGTTCCGTATCATATTGGTCGCGGTAGCCGCAAGCGACTGGAACTCGTCTCTGCCGTGGGCCGTGACCCGGACTGCCAGATTACCGTCCGCCACCTGGTTGAGTTTGCCGGAGATCGCCTTCATATTTCTCTGGATGCCGAATGTGATGAAGGTTCCGATCAGCAGCGCCACGATAACGGCAATCACTACGAGCGTGACTGTGATCGTCTTGATCTTTTCCGCCTGCGCGGTAACGGCGCTCTGCGGGATCAGAACGCAGAGCATGATGTCGCATACCTGACTTTTATTATAGACATAAAGATAATCTTCGCCCTTGTAGGTTACTTCCTGAAAGCCGCCGTCTTCCTCGTCCGACAGGCTCTCTGTGTAGAAGCCCTCCTGTGTAAACAGCGTTCCTTCTTCGTACGTTTTCGTGCCGCCGTCTTCCACACCGTAGGTATAGAGCTCCTTGCCGCCGCCGGTCACAAAGCCGGTGATGCTGCCCTCGCCGAAGTCCATATCCTCCAGAATGCTCTGCAGGGCTTCTTTTCTGACATCGATGACAATATAACCGAATCTCTTGCTGGAAAGCTGCTGATAGGTAATAAACGTATCATCCGCCGAGAGTCCGAGAACCTCGTCAAGGCTCTGGTGTCCTTCCACCCAGCGGGGAGCGTTGGCACCGTCTGTCGAAAGGGCCATCATCTCCTCCTGATACTCATCGAAAATACCGTTATATTTATCTATCGTGGCAGTGGTAATGATCTGCATCTTACTGTTCGGAACGATATGCACGTTGCCGATAAACGGATTGGAGCTCTGGGAGGCAAGCAGCATGACCCGGAAATCATTGGCGGTGTTCGCCACCTCCACGGCGCTCTTGCCGGGCATGCCGATAAAATAATTCTCCAGATTGCTGTCAAAAGCATACCGCATACCCTCCGCCTGAATGTAAGACGCGCTGGTATCCAGATACTGGACCGCCATATTGACCGTCTGCTGCGAGGAATCCCGGAAATTGCCGCTCAGGCCCTCCTCCGCATACGTATAGGAGATCACGCCGATTATGATCATGAAGACAACCGGGATCAGGAAGCACAAGAAGATCTTGTTCCTGAGACTGAAAAACGCGCTTTCACGCCGGCCTTCCCCGTTTCTGTCCTTCTTCCGTTTTGATGTTCCCGGTACCCCGCCGGGCGACTGTTTCCTGCCTTCCCTCATATGTCCCTCCCTGCCTTCTTCCACTGCCATACCACCACCATAAAGCTGATGGGAACCGATACGTTTATCTTATCATAAACAGCCTTCTTATTCAAGCAAAGCGCCGGAAGCATTCTCACGATCCTGCGCTCTTTCGGACGGTCGCCGGCCTTTTTTCACCAGAGACAGCGCCAGATACAGGACAACCGCGCCAAAAGCCGCCGCCGAAACGGCGTCAGCGATCTTCCATAGCGCCGGATCCTCAAACCATACGGACAGCCTGCACTCTTCCGATCCCGCCGGCAGCATCACCCGGACCGTCCCTTTATCACCCCGTTCGACCGGAGTCTCGACGCCGTTTATACTTGCACGGTATCCCGGATAATAATAGAGAGGGACCTCCACCTGGCTGTCGCCGTGTTCTTTCGTGGCCGTCAGCACCGCCGACAGCCTGACGCCTTCTTTGTTGTAATCGGTGATGCGCCACAGATCCTCCTCCCGGGATAGGATCAGATTGCCCCGGTCTTTGAAGGCCTCCGCGCTCTCTCCCTCATACAGATACAGATAATCGGTCAGGATCGTATTCTCCGCATATGCCCTCTTCTCTATGGCATCCATGACGGAAGCCTGTTGGATGAAGGAAAAGGACCCCGCCACGCATCCCGCGCACACCGCGAGAGTGATCCCGGCCGCCCATCGGGGCCGTTTACCGATCAGGATCATAAACGCGGCCACGGAGGCAATGCACAGCATCAGATTCGTAATGGTCAGAAGCCGCCACGGAAACTGTATGGATTTGATCAGCTTATCGATCACGGACACTCTGCACAGCATATCCCACGGAAAGATCCACAGCGTCATGGCAAATGTGACGCAGGCCCATAGGATGGCGATCCTTCCCAGAGACAGAAGCTGTGTGACGGATCCATCCGTTTTCTTGCGGGCTCCCCGGTAATACAGGTCAATGACCAGATACACCCCCGCGCCGGTTCCCAGCGCGATCCCCAGGCTGTGCAGCCCTCTGTCGGAAAAGATCGAGACGACATCCGTCAGCGTAACCAGCCAGTCCGGAAGATAGAGGCCGGAGGGGCCGAACACCGTCAGCTTTTCTCCGGTATATGTCAGAATCGGCACGATCTGCCACAGACATAGCAAAACCGTAATCCCGGCCGCCTTGCACAAAGACAAAAACCGCTGCGGCGTCTCGATGAATCTGCGTATACAGAACAGACATGTGACGGCAGCCACCACAAGCGTCAGCTCCGCAGACAGGATATGGCTGAAAAAGATACCGGTGAACGCGGCCGCCGCCCAATACCATTTCCTGTGATCGCGGTACAGGATCTCATACATGGCGTACGCCATCATGGGGAAAAAGATCATGGCCAGCATTTCTCCCAGATCCGCCCTGACGTACAGATTCGTCAGGCGGTTGAGGCTTAGGACATACAAAAAGGCTCCCATGATCCCGGCATACCGGGAACGGAACATCCGTCCGAAGGCCGCATAGCTGCTAAAGGCCGTAGACAGCTGCAGCAGAAATACCAGACATTTATAGCTGTTCATCAGGGACATGCCTGCCAGATGCAGCAGCGCCGCCGGATACAAAAAAACCTGCGGATACATAAGGGCGGAGGCATAGCCGTAGCCGTATGCCTGCACCGGGTTGATACGGGGCCACAGATCGCCGTTCCTGACAGCTGTGCTGATCCCGTTGATGCGCGCCAGATGAAATTTCAGATCGTCGCCGATGATCAGATATCTGTTCAGGTAAGGAACCATGGCCAGAAAGATCAATACGGAAAAGGCCGCCGCAAGCATCAGCTTCTCTTTGTACTGCGGACTCGTTCTCCACCGAAGAAGATACCGCCAGAGCGCAGCCGTCAACAGGACGCCCAGCGCATACAGCCACAGCGGATCCGTCATTTTCTTCTCATTGCGCATCGAGATCTCAGACAGCGTCAGTCCGCCGTCCTCACAGAAGATCTGCAGCTCCAGATTGCTGATGTCCTGCGATGACACACAATGCAGTAGCGCCCGGCCGCTTCCCTGCTCAAGTTCGATCCTGTCAAAGGTGATCCCGATATTGCCGTCTTCATCCATCATGCCCGGAGAGTAAAGGCACAGACTGGAGGTGCCCCCACCCAGATTATCATACGTGACGCCGAACACATAGGAGCCCCGCTCCAGCCACATCTGCGGGCTGTCGATCTCCACCGGGCCTTCTTTCAGCTCCAGCGTACCCTCCGACAGGGTATCCCGCAGCGAATCCGGCATGGTGAACTCTTCCGGATCCAGTATCTGAAAATCCATCGTATTCCTGTAGTTGTACACTGCCCCGACGCCGAAAAACAGAAGCAGCAGGGCCGCTGCGCAGAACTGTCTGATCTTATCCGGGGAACCTGTGATATTCATTTTGCTTCCTCTTTTCTCTATCTCTTTCATGTCATTTCCGACCGCCCGGTTTTATCTCTTTCACTTTCCGTCTGATCTTCTGACAGATCTTTTCCGGCACATTGATAAACCGTGGATACTTTTTGTTTACGCCCCTCCACTGGTGGAACAGGAAGGGGTCGATCCCTTCATTCTCCGGAATGGAATGCTCTCTGCCAAAATATACCGCCTCCTCAAGCGGTGCAAAACGCATACCAGCCGCTTCCATATCCAGCTTATGCTTGCAGCACAGGAAGCAGTCTTCATTATAGTCCCCGCTGTCCGTCTTCTCCCACGGCAGACCCGCCTTCTTCGGGTACTCTAACAGCCGTCTGCTGCGCAGGGATACGCCGTTGCCCACTCTCACGATATTCCCTTCCGCATCCCGGTAACGCGTCTCATCCTTGGGCCACGGCCACGGAGAGCCGATGTAATCATACTGCAAAAAGCTGTCCCGCCACGCCTCCGGATTGACCACAAAACCGTCGTGATGGACGATCAGGGCATAGTCGGTCTGTATATGCTCCGCCAGACAGTAAACGCAAAAATAGCTGTAATCATCCACACTGCAAAGCCGTTTCGTCCTGACAAACTGTATGCCGGACGGAAGATACCACGGTTTCCTGTGGGATAGGAGCATCACTTTCCCAAACGCAACGCCCCGCATACTGTAGAGAAGCGCCCTGACGGTTTCATACAGATGCACGCTGCTGACCGCGACCAGCGTCACGTCCGGCAGCATGAGTTTTTCTGCAGGAATATCCTTTCGCATCTATTCCTCAGCCTCCTCCTTCTCATCCGCAAACACCTCATCCTTAGCGCGCTCCGTCACCTTCCGGTCGGCGACCTCATAGATAATGTCCGCGTTGCGGATCGTAGTCAGCCGGTGCGCTATGATGATCATTGTCTTGCTGCCCTGCAGACTCTCGATCGCCTCCATGACCGCGGTCTCTGTCTCATTATCCAGGGCGGAGGTGGCTTCGTCCAGCACCAGGATCTCCGGGTCATGATACAGCGCTCTTGCGATCCCGATCCTCTGCCTCTGACCGCCCGACAGTCTGACTCCCCGGTCCCCCACAACGGTTTCCGGTCCGTCCGGCAGACTGTCTACAAATTCCAGCAGCTGCGCTTTGCGCAGCGCTTCCTTCACCGCCTGGTCATCGATCTCGTCTTCCCGGATGCCGAACGCCACATTGTTGCGGATCGTATCGTCCGAAAGGTAGATCACCTGGGGGATATAGCCGATCTTATGATGCCACAGCGTAAGATTTTTGAAGACATTGATATCATCTACCATGATCTTACCGCGCTGCGGCGTGAGCAGACCCAGAATGATATCCGCCATTGTCGTCTTGCCCGCCCCGGAGCTGCCGATAAACGCCACCGTTTTTCCCTTGGGGATGATACAGGAAGCGTCCTGCAGAACATTCCGCTCCGTATTCGGATAAGCATAGGTAATATTTTTTGCCACAATGGCGTTCTCAAACTTCCACTCGCGGCCTTCCTCTTCTCCCTGCTGCTCGCGGTAGTCTTCAATGCCTTTCAGGTCATCATAGATCAGATCCACAGAGGGCACGGCATAGAGAATGTTAGTCACATGCTCGTTGATCCTGCCCACGGAAGGCAGAAGCCGGAAAGCAGCCACGGCAAACGTTGCCAGCTGCGGAATGAAATCCGTGATCTCCTTGCGCCCGAAGTTGAGCTTGATCACGATGGCGATCAGCAGACCCGTCATACAGACTGCTTCCACCATATATTTAGGCGTGATCGACAGAAGGCGGTTTAACCGCAGGCCCTTGATATACAGCCTGTAATATTTTTTGTAGGAAGAGACGAAAAACCCCTCCCGGTTGAGCACCTTGACCTCTTTGACGCCGCCAAGAGACTGATTCACCCACTGATACAGCTTGCCCTTGTAAACCTGGGCCTCTTTTCCCAGCCGTTTGGCAAAGCTTCTGTTGATTTTGGTAAACACCGCGACGCACACGACCAGCAGTCCGGCGATCACGATCGTTATGGAATGGCTGACATTAAACAGAAAGATCCCCAGCACAATGCACACCGTGATCTCGGCGACCAGCTCAAGCGTATGCATCAGCGCCTGCGTAAACAAACCGGTATCTTCCTGCATACTGCGCTGCAGCACGGCCAGATTGTTATTCAGGTGAAACGTATACGGTTCACCCAGATAAGTAGTCAGCAGTCTCGTAGACAGCTTCTGCTGGATACCGTAAGAAAACTTCAGGATATAATTCTGCTCCAGCCAGAGATAAACGTTTTTCACCACATAGATCAGAATGATCCCTATCGCTAGGACAGTGAGGAAGCCCTCCACCGTCTCACAGGCAAAAGTCTCGTTCAGCATGGCAAGCAAACGGTTTTCACCGATCGATCCCGGCCTCATGATAACGTCCACGAACGGTTGAAAAACAGCCACGCCCAGCAGCTCAAAGAAGCTGCCGATCACCATGATCAACATCAGAAGCACGATCTTAAGTCTGTCGTTTTTACTGAAAATATAGTTCAGCTTTTTAAACATATCGATCTCTCCTTACCATGTCATTTCCTCCAGGACGCTGAGCAGCACATACAGGTTGCCGCTCACCGCAAGCGGATACAGATATTTGCGCAAGTCTGCCTTCCCGCGTTCAAACCATCCGCTTTCCAGCGTAACAAGCATGAAAAATGCGATCGGGATCAGATACCGCCCCTGAAATCCGGTAATGAGGTAATTGGCCGTCTCATTGTATCCCAGATACATGCTTCCCCATGTCATTGCCAGGATCATGAGCCAGACTAACGACATCACCAGCTTCGGCACGGTACCGATGCGTTTCTGCCCCCGCTGCGGCGCAGCCGCAAGCACCACGGTCAGCCCCAGCAATAACAGCAGCGGCAGTTCATCAACGGCAATATTTAATCCTCCCATGTTGCTTCCCATCAGCTCCATCAGTACGTCATGGCCAAACGTCAGCAGGGAACGGTACGCAATCTTCAGGAAGGCGAAGGGATAATGCAGGATAAAAGAGACCTGATCCCCGCTGGCAGATCCGCCTACATCCGCAACGGCCATCCACACGGCATTCAATATCACAGCCAGCGCCGTCGGGCCCAGGGTATGGAATATCTTTTTTCTCCTGCTCCCAAACATCCTGGCAGGAATGAGGAAAAACAAAAGGCACAGCGGCAGATATACGACCTTGCACAACCCGATCAAAGGCGCCAGCACCCATATGATACACAATTCTTTCGGTGTGATCTGTCTTTCGCCATCCTCAAAGAGAAGCGACAGACAAAAGCCGGTGGTAAAGACAGCCAGCGCATTGATAAAGCTGTCCGCCGAAAGCGATACCATCTCCTGAAAGACCATAGGCAGCATCGCGATGAGGAACATACACTCCCTCTTTACGGGCAGTCTCTTCAACGCAAGATAAAACAGAAGCAGGGCGGTCAGAAGACCTGCCAGCCGGCCTGCATAAATGATCCCTAATACGTTACCGGTAAAAGCATCCGCCAGTTTTACCCCTATGACCTGCGGAAGGTAGGAAACCGGAGAATACAAAGCCATGTTGGGAAAGGAATACCACACCTCGTTTGCCCGGTCCAGCCGCAGACTCCTGTGATCGATCACATCCCTGAAGGTCGCATAATGCTGCCTGGTATCCAGATCCAGATTCTGAGGCATATATCTGCCCAGATCCCTGCCGTCCTCATCGATCCGTTCTTCCGACCGCAGATGTCCCTGGGTGATCTCATAGATCCTGAAAAAGTGGGTCTCTTCATCCGGCACTCTGGCATAGGGCATTACGATCAGCCATGCCGCCGCCAGGACAGAGCCCAGGACCAGCCATGCCCGGTCATAGTCCAGACGCTTCGCCAGCAGGATGCTGCCCGCAAGCATGAGCAGCACAAACAGCAGGGCTCCCATGCGCACGATATTGTACGAGATCCGTCTTTCGATCGGCTGTACGTTCGTGACGGCAAACGCTCTGCTGCTTTCCAGTCCGGTACTCACCTGCAGGATCAGCCGACGGCCGCGCATCTGTTCAAGGGGCTGCGCTACCGTCAGCTTGTAATCGGACTGCGGACGGATCTCTTCAGCCGAGACTGTCCACTGTGCCAGCAGTTTTGCCTCACCTGCTTCCGTTTCCTCCAGCAAAGCGATCTCTATATTTTCTTCCGGGATTTCGCTTGCGGGCTGCTCCGTATCCTTCTTTACATTGGACAGCTCGTGCGACGTCCTCCTGCTATTCTTTCTTTCATCCTGCTCCGACAACCGGAAACGCACGGAAACGCCCCACAGCTTATCGCCTGTGGAGACAAGCTCCGTCTGCCAGCCTGCCCGGTCGCTGATCAGCTCGTCCTGCTGCCGGTTACAGGCGGCCGTTCCGGACGGTCCGATATACAGATGTCCGGGATTTTGATCCAGCACATACAGGGTCAGCACAACAGCAAGCACCAGGATAAAGCATACGTATCCCAGTCTGCTCTTTATCTCCTTCACCAGTTCGATCATTTATGATTCCTCACGTTTACAGCAAATATACCGCGAATTTACCGCTATCGTAAAAAAGCCGATGGCTTGGCACCATCGGCAATGCCGGTAACAAAATCCAGTTTTTAGTGTAACATATTGCGCGGTAAAAGACAATTTCTTTTCCTATATCTTCGTTGACAAAATGAAAAAAAAAAAGTATACTAATAAAACCGTGCAGCCGGGGCGTTAGCGGTGTCCTGTACCCACAATCCGCTCTAGTGGGGGTGATGCTTTATCGAGGGCCTTCGCCTGTGCAGCTGCCCTTTATAAGTGGCGTTGAAGTTTGGGTCTTACGCAATGGAAATCCGCGAACCGTGTCAGGGTGGGAACACAGCAGCACTAAACGGAAGCTTCCATGTGCCGTGAGGGTGCCTGGCGGAGTTAACTGTAAAGGTAACGTGCATGGGCCGGGTTCGACATAAGGCGCACGGTTTTTGCGCGGCATATCCTGTCCGGCTGCGGCTTAGGACCGTTCACAGCTCGACTTTGCGAAGGTAGTATCCGAACTCACCCGGCCGCATATTTCCGCCGGGGCATTCAAACGCTTCAAAACCGAACATCAGCGCAACCATTTTTTCCCGCTCGTAATATACGCCGGGTACTCCCAGATAATAATCCCCTTCTTTTCCGAGAATGACATAGCGGTAATTGTAAAACCCGTGCAGCAGAAAGCTGTTATTGACCAGATGCTGGTATTTTTCCTGCAGGATCACGAAATCTGCGGGCTCCAGCTTGACATAGACGCGCCCATCGCCGTAGGGATGAATCTTCTCGTATGTATCCAGGATCTGTTCCCACTTGTTCTCCTTCAGATCACAGCCCGGCATCTTCCGCGGCATCACGTCAATATTGGCGGCGGACACGCCGGGAAGCTCCTCGGTAACGATGACAGGAGACGGCTCACGGGAGAGCTCTTCGCTCTGTCTTTCTTTCTCCGGCTCCGGGGCAAACGTCTCTTCCCGGATCTCCTCGTCAGGCTTGTGAGCAGGCTCTTCCGGCGGCTCCTTTGCAGCAAAAGGATCATAGGGTGCGCCGGCTGCGGCCGATTTTCCTTTTCCCTCCAGCATATATCCGCCCGGCAGCATGATCTGGATCACGGTCTTTTCCACATTTTCCGTCAGGCGTCTCTCCCAGCTTCCCCTTCCGTCCTGAATGGCAACGCCGTTTAATTCCTGCCAGCCGCTTCCGTTATAGACGCGGATCGGAAAGCTTCCGCTTATTCCGGACGGAATATTCTGCACCTTCAGATACAGACTGCTTGTCTGTTCTTTGTTCTCTACCTTGAGAAACCCCGCGCTCCCAAGCCTGTTTCCGTCCTTGTACAAACCGATATACACAATTTCCTTCTGATACATAGCCTCTCCCTCTTTTCCCTCAGTGTTTTGCGCCGTCAGACGCCTCGCGCATACTCTGCTGCCCGGCGGCGGACCGTAACACTGTTTCTAACGCCCGCGGTGACATACCGCGCGGCATAACAACGCATATGCTGTTAATATATATGCACCGCAGAGACAAAAAATGCCGGACAAATACCGCTGCGGGTATGTCCGGCACAATGTGCGCATTTCCATATCAGATGTCCGCCGGCGGCAGAAAGATGTTTTCCGCCGGCGGTGTGTCATTTAATAATCCAGAGAATCCAGATATTTCATATAGCTGACTACCATCAGGGCGATCTTGAAGGTCAGGGCGTCCTCAAAGGTACGGATATCCAGCCCTGTACTTGCCGCCAGCTTCTCAATACGGTAGACCAGCGTATTGCGGTGTACAAAAAGCTGTCTGGAGGTCTCCGACACATTCAGATTGTTCTCGAAGAACTTGTTGATCGTTGTCAGCGTCTCGTCGTCGAGCTCCCCGGGTACATTGGAGCCGAAGATCTCATTGATAAAGATGCGGCAAAGGTTGACGGGGAGCTGATAGATCAGACGGCCGATGCCCAGCCTGTTATATGCGCTCACCTTTTTCTCCGCATAAAAGATCTTGCCCACATCCAGCGCCATCCTGGCTTCCTTGTAAGATTTGGAGACCTCCTTCAGCTCGCTTACGATCGTTCCGTAGGATACCCGGACGTTCATCATGGCCTCCATGTTCATCATATCCACGATCGTGTTGGCGGTCTGCTCCAGTCCGGCATAATCGTCCCCCGATTCCAGCTCCTTGATCAGGATAATGCTGCTCTCGTCCACCGCCGTGACAAAATCGCCGGACTGCGCGGAAAAGATACCGTTGAGCAGCTCCATCGTCGCAGAATCCTTCTCCCGCTCCTTTTCTTTATCCGTCTCGATCAAAAACACCGCCCTCGGCACCGCCGCTTCGATATGCAGCTTTTTTGCCTTGTTGTAGATATCGACCAGCAGCATATTATCGAGCAGCAGGTTCTGGAAGAAATTATTGCGGTCATATCTTTCCTTATAGGCAAGGATCAGATGCTGCAGCTGGCTGACCGCGATCTTCCCCAGCATATAGGTTTCTTCGCCGCTTCCCCTGGCGTCCAGTATATACAGCACCTCTTCTTCATCGAGCACCTTCATCAGATGATGCGCGCCTATGACCTGACTGTCGGCGGGCGACTCCGCAAACCCCGCGATCAGGGCCGGCGTTATCTCCCCGGATTCAAAGGTGGCTGCGATCACCTTGCCCTCCAGATCCCACACGCTCAGATCGATCCTGGCAATGGCTTTCAACTCCTCAATGCTGCTCTTTATCACCTGACTTGAAATCATACAGTAACCTCTCTCCCGAAAGTATAAAAAAAGATAAGGGGGACGCTAAGCATCCCCCTTCGTAATTGCTCTGACTAGTTCGTAATGATCTGCTCTGTCTCTTTGTCGAATACGTGGATCTTCTCAACATCGAAAGCAAACTTAACCGTGTCACCCGGTCTTGCTGTCGTACGGGAGTCAACTCTGGCCGTGATAGGGAACTCAGCAAGATCAAAGTATAAGTAAACCTCTGCACCGAGCAGCTCGTATACCTTGATGGTAGACTCGAATACGCACTTAGCCGTCTCGATGAACATCTCGGAATCATATACATCCTCGGGACGGATACCGAATGTAACGGTCTTTCCGTTATATCCGCCGTCAATCAACTTCTTGGATTTAGCGGGCGGAAGCGGGATCGTCTGGCCGGCTACCTTTAAGTTAGCCGTCTCGCCGCTTACCTCAACGACCGCGTCAAGGAAGTTCATCTGCGGTGATCCCATGAAGCCTGCTACGAACAGGTTCTGGGGCTTCTGATATAAGTTCTGAGGCGTATCTACCTGCTGGATGACACCGTCCTTCATAACAACGATCCTGGTACCAAGCGTCATAGCCTCTGTCTGGTCATGCGTTACGTAGATGATCGTGGTGCCCAGTCTCTGATGCAGCTTGGAGATCTCAACACGCATCTGTACACGAAGCTTTGCATCCAGGTTGGAAAGCGGCTCATCCATAAGGAATACCTTAGGATTACGGACAATGGCACGACCCATAGCCACACGCTGTCTCTGACCACCGGACAGAGCCTTCGGCTTACGGTCGAGCAGAGCTGTCAGATCGAGGATCTTCGCTGCTTCCTTAACCATCTTGTCGATCTCGTCCTTCGGAACTTTTCTTAACTTAAGACCGAATGCCATATTGTCGTATACCGACATATGAGGATACAGAGCGTAGTTCTGGAATACCATCGCGATATCTCTGTCCTTGGGCTCTACGTCGTTCACCACTCTGTCACCGATCTTAAGCTCGCCGGAGGTGATATCCTCCAGACCCGCGATCATACGAAGCGTTGTAGACTTACCGCAGCCTGAAGGGCCTACGAAAATAATAAACTCCTGATCTGCGATTTCAAGATTGAAATCTTTTACTGCCTCAAAGCCGTTCGGATAAACTTTGCAGACATTTTTCAAAGATAAACTTGCCATGATTGCCTCCTAATTTGTTTTTTGTCTCAATGAATGCTCATCGAAAATTGACTCTTTACTTAGTATAGCGGAGTTTTTTCCCCTTTTCTATGCATTTATTTCACAAAGATTTCCGTTTCCATTGTAGAAATTGCTTACTTTAAACCCCAATTTCTTTTTGCATAGACATGTTGACTAATAAAACGTCAATTTAATATGCACATTCAACAAAAAACCTTAGTTCGTACTGCATGCAGTCACGGTGTATCCGCTCTCCCTGACGGCGTCGATGAGCGTCTGGTCCTCTACGGTATCCTCCACCGTCACCGTCGCCTTCTTTTCGTCGAGGCTGACCTCCACCTGCGTAACGCCGCTTACGCCCTCCAGCGCTTTCTGAACGTGCGCCTGGCAATTCGCGCACATCATGCCTTCGATATTCAATGTTTTGATCATTTCTTTTCCCTCCTGATCTTTTCCGCTCGCCGCACTGCTGCCGGATGCACTCTCCGGCTCTATCGGTCCGCTTTTTTCTCTATCCTGAACGCCGTCGGTTATGAATGACGGCACCGGGATCATTTTTTTCTTCCTGTCTCTTCTGTCCGATGTGACGGAAAACAGGTTCAGTCGCAGCGCGTTCGTCACGACGCAGAAGCTGGACAGGCTCATCGCCGCGGCCGCAAACATAGGATTTAAGCTGATTCCGAAAGCGGGCACGAGAACGCCGGCCGCTATCGGAATACCGATGCAGTTGTAGAAAAATGCCCAGAACAGATTCTCGTGAATGTTCTTAAGCGCCTGCCTGGAAAGCCTGACCGCGGCGGCAACGTCCGTCAGCTCGGACTTCATCAGCACGATATCCGCCGCCTCCAGCGCCACATCGGCTCCCGCGCCTATGGCAATGCCTGTATCCGCCCTGGTGAGCGCGGGGGCGTCGTTGATGCCGTCGCCAACCATGGCCACTCTGCCGTACTGTGTCAGTCTGCGCACCACGGCCTCCTTATCGTTCGGGAGCACATCCGCC
>CANQIJ010000036.1 GCA_947624025.1 uncultured Lachnospiraceae bacterium
CTGGTAGTGTCCACGCTGCATACCAACTCGGCGGCGGGTACGATCACCCGTCTGATGGATATGGGGATCGAACCTTATCTGATCGCCGATTCTACCGTGGGCGTTATCGCCCAGCGTCTGGTGCGCCGCCTGTGTCCGGAATGCAAGCGGGCGAAGAAAGCCAGCGCAGAGGAGTTGGAGCTGCTGTGCCGGGAGCCGGACGAGGATGTGACGGTCTATGAGCCCTGCGGCTGCTCCAAGTGTGACGGAACCGGTTTCAGGGGCCGGATCGGCGTCTATGAGATCATGGAGATCACGCCCGCGCTCAAGACGATCATCAGCAAGAGCGGCGACGCGGACGCCATCAAGGAGAAGGCGCTGGAGGAAGGCATGAACACGCTGCGTATGAGCGCTACAGAGTATGTGCTGGACGGCATCACATCCATCAATGAGATGATGAAGGTTTCTTTTGATTTGTAATGTATACTGCTAATTTTAAAAAACGTTTGATTTTTTACTGTTTTCTGTTATAATAAAGACATAAAAGGTGCTATCCGTTAATAAACGGTTCGCCTTAGTTATTGCTTACACAAAAAAGCAACCACTAACTTTGCGAGCTGCGGTTGCTTTTTTGTTTTTACCGTTTACAGATTTACCGTTTCCTGTTATACTATTTGTGTAAAAGCATTTGTGACATGCCGTTCGGCAGTCCGACAATTCCGGCGTTTCGCCAGATTTCACAGCTTTTATTGCAACCCGTCAACCTATAGGTGAGGCAGGTGTCTGTGTCAGGCTCTGCATACAGCGCCCTGCCCGAATCAACAGAAAGGATTTATATGCAGAAACAAAAGACACAAACAACCCAGGATACGGTCATCGACGGCTCAAAGCTGTGGGACGAGATCCTGAAGGCCATTGTCTCTACCATGCCGGAGCAGCTGTTCCCGCTTTTTAAAGAAGTGTATGGCAGAGAATATCCGCGCGGTACATCCGTCGTGGTGCTGGGAACGGAGGTGAGCGGTGCCTGGGAAGCCCAAAACACTTCGCCGGACTCTGTACTGATGGACATCGCTCTTCTGGTGGCGGACAGGGACTATTACCATCTGGAATGCCAGATGAAGAACGATCATGAAATGGTCATACGTATGTTTGCCTATGATGTGCGTTACGCCATCACGCATTCGAGAGCAGTCGATGATGATACGGGAGAGATCACATTGTTTTTTCCGCATTCGGTGGTCATCTATCCGGAGAAAAATAATGCGGTGCCGGATCATCTGCAGTGCCGGATCGTATTTCAGGACGGCAGCGAACATGTATACAAGGTTCCCACTGTCAGGATACAGGTGTATTCCCTGGAAGAGATCCGGGAAAAGCATTTGTCGCTTTTTCTTCCGTACGTGGTACTGCGTCTGCGGCCGAAGCTTGCCGCTCTGACGGAAAAACGTTCACAATCGGCAGAAGAAAAAGTAAAAGAAGAGTTGACATCCATGACAGGGAAGATTATAGTAATGTTGGAGGATGAGAAAAAAGCAGGATATATAGGCGAGTGGGAGTACCACAACTATATGAACCTGTTTAAGCGGGCTGTGGAGCGCGTGTTAGCGGGCCATCCGCGTTTGCGCAGGGAGGTGGATAAGATGACGGAACCCTTGATCAAACTGCCGAGCCAGATATGGGAGGAGCTTCAGCAGCAGCACAAGGCGGAAATAGAAGAACTAAAGAAAGAATACCAGGAAGAGCGTCAGGCGGAAGCAGAGCGGTATCGTGAGGAACTGGAACGGCAGAATAAAGAAAACAAGGCTGAGATCGCCCGTCTGCAGGCGCTTGTCGCGGAACTGACCGGCGGCGGTATACAACAATAGGAAATGTACTATATTAAAAGGTGAGGAGACATCCTTCTTTGGAAATATCCCCGCCTTTTAATTTTTTGCCTCTTGCAAGCATAAAAAAATTAGTGTATAGTGGTTCACGTTGAAACACCGTTTAGGAAACAGGGGAATGAGCATGGCAAAATATCTGGTAATTGTGGAATCACCGGCTAAGGTGAAGACGATCAAAAAATTTTTGGGAGCGAATTATGAGGTCGCGGCAAGCAACGGACATGTGCGGGATCTGCCGCGCAGCGTTCTGGGGATCGACGTAGAGCATGATTACGACCCCAAATACATTACGATCAGGGGCAAGGGGGACATACTGGCGAATCTCCGCAAAGAGGTCAAGAAAGCGGAGAAGGTATATCTGGCGACGGACCCGGACCGCGAGGGGGAGGCGATCTCCTGGCACCTGCTCGCGGCGCTCAAGCTGGAAAACAAGCAAGTATACAGGATTACTTTTAACGAGATCACCAAAACGGCCGTGAAGGAGTCTCTCAAAAACGCCAGAGAGATCAATATGGATCTGGTGGACGCACAGCAGGCGCGCCGCTGTCTGGACCGTATGGTGGGCTATAAGATC
Source organism: uncultured Lachnospiraceae bacterium (assembly GCA_947624025.1). GTDB lineage: Bacteria > Bacillota > Clostridia > Lachnospirales > Lachnospiraceae > UBA3282. Next base: position 2,437 of record CANQIJ010000036.1, read on the forward strand.
TCTCCGGTCCTCTGGGCCAAGGTCAAGAGGGGCCTGAGCGCGGGGCGTGTGCAGTCCGTGGCGCTGCGCATCATCTGCGACAGGGAGGAGGAGATCAACAATTTTATCCCGGAAGAATACTGGACGCTGGAGGCTTCTCTTGCGGTTGAGGGAGAGAAAAAACCGCTCGTTGCCAGGTACAGCAAAGGGGCGGACGACAAGAAGAACATTTCCTCCGAAGAAGAGATGGAGGCGATCAGGAAATCGCTTGAAGGGGCGCAATATGTGGTTTCCTCCGTCAAGAACGGGGAGAGGATCAGAAAAGCGCCGCTTCCTTTTACCACATCCACGCTGCAGCAGGAGGCCAGCAAGGTACTGAACTTCTCCACGCAGAAGACCATGCGCCTGGCCCAGCAGCTCTATGAGGGCGTTGACATCAAGGGGAACGATACGGTAGGTATCATCACGTATCTGCGTACGGATTCCACCAGAGTGTCCGATGAGGCGAAGGCTGCCGCGAAGGAATATATCAGCAGGGAGTTTGGCAGCGGGTATGCCGCCGGGGCAGCGCAGGAGCAGGGCAGCAAGCAGAAGATACAGGATGCGCATGAGGCGATCCGACCCACGGATATCAGCCGCACACCGGCAGACATTAAGGATTCTCTTTCCAGGGATCAGTTCAGGCTCTATCAGCTTATCTGGAAGCGTTTTGTGGCAAGCCGTATGACCGCGGCGGTCTATGAGACTACATCGGTAAAGATCGACGCGGCGGGGCACAGCTTTTCGGTGGCGGCGTCCAAGTTAAAGTTTGACGGCTTCATGAGCGTATATAACGACGAGGATGAAAAGGAAGAGAGCAATGTCCTTATGAAGGGGATCACGCGTGATACGAAGCTGACGCTGATCGGGCTCGAGGCGAAGCAGCATTTTACGCAGCCCGAGCCTCATTACACGGAGGCGTCTCTTGTGCGGGCGATGGAGGAGCTGGGGATCGGACGTCCGAGCACCTACGCGCCGACCATCACGACGATCCTCGCCAGAAGGTATATTGTTAAGGAAAACCGAAATCTGTATGTGACGGAGCTTGGCGAGGTAGTCAATAACATGATGAAGGAGGCTTTCCCGTCTATCGTGGACGTTAATTTTACCGCGACGATGGAGGCGCTTCTGGACGGTGTGGAAGAGGGGCATGTCAAGTGGAAAACCGTCCTGAAGAACTTCTACCCCGATCTGGAGCAGGCGGTTGAAAAGGCCGAAAAAGAGCTGGAAGAGGTGGAGATCGCAGACGAGCTGTCGGATGAATACTGCGATGTCTGCGGCAGACAGATGGTGATCAAGTACGGCCCCCACGGCAGATTCCTGGCATGTCCGGGATTCCCGGAGTGCCGCAGCACGAAGCCGTATTTCGAGAAGATCGGAGTCGCCTGTCCTAAGTGCGGCAGGGACATTGTCATGAAAAAGACCAAAAAGGGCCGAAAGTATTATGGCTGTATCGGAAATCCCGAGTGTGATTTCATGGTGTGGCAGCGGCCTGTGGCGGACAGATGCGACAAATGTGGTTCTATTATGCTGATGAAGGGCAGCAAGCTTGTATGCTCCGATGAAAACTGCGGTTTTATCAAGGAAGCGCGGAGCGTGGAGGCGTAGGCTGCAGCGCCGCATAATTGTGCAAAATGGATATATTTAATACACAAATATAACAAAATATGTTCAAAATACATTGATAATGCCCTCATATTGTGATAAAATCATTTTAGCCCGGATCCTGTAGTTTTTTGCGGACCGGCAAGGCGGTGGAACCCGGCGCACCCGGTTCCCTGCGCGTTTGAAGGAGCATTATACATGAGCAGCGTTCAGTTGTTGGACAAAACAAGAAAAATAGGAAAGCTTCTGCACAACAATAACTCCGGCAAGGTGGTTTTTAACGATATCTGCGACGTACTCAAGGATATCCTGGGGTCTAACGTGCTGGTCATCAGCAGAAAGGGCAAGGTGCTCGGCGTCGGTGATCAGGGAGCGGTCGAATCCATCACGGAGCTGATCGTGGATCATGTGGGAGGCTTTATCGACCCCATGCTGAACGAGCGGCTTCTGTCCGTGCTGTCCACCAAGGAGAATGTCAATCTTGAGACGCTGGGCTTCGAGAACGTCGATACGAGGAAATTCCGGGCGGTCATAGCGCCGATAGAGATATCGGGCGAGCGGCTCGGAACGCTGTTTATCTATAAATGCGACGAGCAGTACGATATCGATGATATTATCTTATGTGAGTACGGCACTACCGTGGTAGGGCTTGAGATGCTCCGGGCGGTGAGTGAGGAGAACGCCGAGGAGAACCGCAAGGTGGCGGTTGTCAAGTCGGCGATCAGTACGCTTTCCTTCTCGGAGATGGAGGCGATCACGCATATCTTCGACGAGCTGGGCGGCATGGAGGGGATCCTGGTCGCCAGCAAGATAGCGGACAAGGTCGGCATCACCCGGTCGGTCATCGTCAACGCGCTGCGCAAGTTTGAGAGCGCGGGCGTGATCGAGTCGAGATCGTCCGGCATGAAGGGCTCATACATCAAGGTGCTCAACGATGTGGTCTTCGACGAGGTCGCCAAGCTCAAGGAGCAGGGCAGATATTAGCGCGTACGGCAATCAGGCGGGCCACAGACCCGGAAACAATATAGGAGCGGAAAGTGCGGCGCAGGGATAGCGCGGGCATCCTAAGACAGCAGAGGTAAAAGGATTTACACACAGTGCAGCGGCGGTGGTAGGTCCTTTTTTTGCGCGGAGCGCACCCTGAAAACGGCGCGGCGGATTCGTGGCAAAAATAGGGAATTTGTGAAAAAGCATCGAAAAACCTTGTAATTTTTTATAATTATCTTATAATGTAGTATAGACTTCAAAATAGTATGGAGGATTGTGCATATGAGTGCTTTGACTAATACGAATGTGTTCGATTATATCAATGTGCTGGACAAGGCGGCGGATGCATCGTGGATCAGAAACGATGCGATCTCGAACAATATCGCCAACGCGGATACGCCGGGATACAAGAGACAGGATGTGAACTTTGAGACGCAGCTTGCCAAAGCGCTGCACAGCTCCCGATATACGAGTGTGGACTCGAAGGTGCACAATGTGAAGCTGAACCGCCTCAATCCGATCACCTACAGAGATTATTCGGGCTTCTCTTACCGTATCGACGGTAATAATGTGGATCCCGACACGGAGGCCGTATATCTTGCCAAGAACCAGGTGGTATACCGGGGCCTGGAGCTGTCCATGAACCAGGAGTTCCGGAACCTGCAGGCTGTCCTGAAGTAAGGAGTCCGAAGCGGATACAGAGTGAAGGAGCCGTGATCTGCGGATGCGGCGGAAGATAAACTGACAGCGATGTCATAAATAAGCCGATAACAATATCGGAAATAAGGAGTTGGGATCATGGGTATGTTTAGCGCTTTTGATATCAATGCAACGGGTATGACCGCCGAGCGTTTCCGCATGGATATTATCGCCCAGAACGTAGCGAATGCCAATACGACGCGCACGGAGGACGGAACGCCTTATCGCAGGAAGGTGGTCCTGTTTGAAGAGAAGAATTCGCAGACGCCTTTTCATCAGGTCTTACTGAAGGAACGCGACCGCTATTCCGGTTCCGGCGTCAAGGTGACGGGCGTCTATGAAGACACATGGACGGAGGGCAATATGGTTTACGATCCTTCTCATCCCGATGCCGACGAGAACGGTTATGTAATGTACCCCAATGTCAGCACCATTACGGAGATGACGAACCTGATCGATGCCAGCCGCGCATACCAGGCCAACGCCACGGCTTTTGACGCCAGCAAGAGTATCGCGACGACGGGGCTCGATTTGTTAAACAGTTAACAGGCTGACGGAACCGGCGGCCGATGCAGGCGGGAAACCGGTTGGCGGAAACGGCGGTTCCGGTCATAAATCGTGTTTTGGAGGGAACTCATGGCATTAGATATTACAGAGCTTTATAATGTGTCCTCGCCTGCTGTCAGGGAAGCGGCGAAGCATGCGCCGACCAACAGCCCCGACGCGTATGCCCCGAAGGATTTTGACGGGCTGTTACATACGGCGATCGACAATTTGACTACGACTAACGATTATCTGTCGGACGCGGAGAATGAAGAGATCAAGTGGGCTCTCGGCGAAACGGAGAATACGCACGATCTGAGTGTAGCCCTGCAGAAGGCTTCCATAGCCCTGCAGTATACGGTGGCCATCAGAGACAGACTCCTGGATGCATACAAAGAACTCATTCAGATGCAGATATAATGTCAGAGGTTAGATACGGCAGAATGGGAAACCGAAGGAGAATGAGTTGCTGTGGATAAGTTGTTAGATAAGTTAAAAGAGCTTGCCGGGAAGATCATCGAATGGTGGAACCGGTTTACGGCCAAACAGAAGACATTGATCGTCAGCGGGATCGCGGTGGTGATATTAGCCATCGTTATTGTCGTGTCCAGACTGATGCAGCCGCAGTATGTGCTGCTGCGGGAGTGCGAGACTACGGCGGAGGCCGCCGAGGTGCGCGACCTGCTCGACGAGGAATCGATGACCTACACGATCTCCGACGACGGACTGGTCATCAAGATCCTGCAGAAGGAGCTGTCCGACGCGAATCTGCTGCTGGGCGCCAATAACATCCAGCCTGCGGATTACGGGATCGATGAGGTGACGGACGGCAGCTTTTCCACGACGGAGTCCGACAAGCAGAAGAAGATGGTGGCCTACCGGGAGAAACGGCTGGAACGTGATTTCCTGGCGAAATTCTCCGCTATTAAATCAGCCAAGGTGGAATTAAATATCCCCGAGAACGACGGTACGCTCCTGGCGGACGAGGAGGAAGCCTCCGCGTGGGTGCTCCTGGAGCTGAAGGATGAGTTCAGTACGGAGAGTGCGGCGTATCTGGCGCGCGCCATCGCTACGGCGATCGGCAACGAGACGACGAATAATATCGTGATCACCGATACGGAAGGCAATATGCTCTTTACCGGAGACGACAACCTCACCACCTCCGGCGCGGCGAACGCGCAGCTGTCCGTGAAATCGGAAGCGGAGAAGCAGATGATAGCCGAGGTGCGCAGAGTGCTGCTTGGCACGAAGGAATTTGACAATGTGGAGATCGCGACGAATCTTGTGCTGGACTTCTCCAGTACGGAGGAGACGTATCATGAATATTCGGCGCCGGACGGAAGAACGGAGGGTATGATCGCGCAGCAGGATACCTACAGCTCCGAGAACGAGAGCGCTGTGGGCGGCATACCGGGCACGGATTCCAACGATGACGATACCACTTATGTGCTTGAGAACGATGGCAACTCCACGTCCACGGTGACCGAGGATTCCACGTCTTATCTGCCGAATGAGAGGATTACGAACACGACCACTCCGGCGGGTCTGATCGACTACAGCCAGTCGTCGCTGACGGCGGCTCTGATCCAGTACAATATCATCCGCGAGGAGGATGCGCGGGCTCAGGGCGAGCTGGACGGCGTCACCTGGGAGGAGTATAAGCTGGCTCATCAGGAGCGCACCAGAATGGATGTGGACGAGGACTTCTATGTGGCGGTCGCCAACGCGACGGGCATTCCGCAAGGGAGCATTTCCCTGGTGGCGTATTCCGAGAATATGTTTTTTGACGAGGAGGGTTCGGGCATCACGGCGACGGATATCCTGCAGATCATTCTGATCATCGTGATCCTGGCGCTGTTAGCCTTTGTCGTACTTAGAAGTATGCGGGGAGAGAAACACGAGGAGGAGGAAGAAGAGCTCACCGTGGAATCCCTGTTACAGTCTATGCCTGAAACACAGATAGAGAGCATCTCGTTGGAGAATGAGTCTGACGAGCGCAAGATGATCAATAAATTCGTGGAAGAAAATCCGGAGGCGGCAGCCAATCTGCTGCGCAACTGGTTAAACGAAGAGTGGGGGTAAGCTAAATGCCGAAGTCAAGTGAGGAGAAGATCACCGGAGGGCTTCAGAAGGCGGCGGTCCTGCTGATCGCTTTAGGGCCCGAAAAGTCGGCGGCTATCTTTAAGCATCTGAAGGAAGACGAGATCGAGGAGCTGACTCTGGAAATCGCCAATACGAGGAATATCACGCCTCAGATGAAGGAGGAAGTGATCCGGGAATTCTATCAGGTATGTCTGGCGCAGCAGTATATCGCGGAGGGCGGTATCAACTACGCGAAGGAGCTTCTGGAGAAATCCTTCGGCTCGGAGAAGGCTATGGATGTTATCGGCAAGCTGACGGCATCCCTGCAGGTTAAGCCTTTCGAATTCGTGCGTAAGACGGATGCGTCGCAGCTTCTTAACTTTATCCAGGATGAGCATCCGCAGACGATCGCCCTGATCATGTCGTATCTGTCGGCGAATCAGGCGGCGCTTATCTTATCCGCGCTTCCGCCCGACAGACAGGCGGACGTTGCGAAGCGTATCGCCGTCATGGACAGGACCAGTCCCGACGTGATCAAGGAAGTGGAGAAGGTGTTGGAATCCAAGCTTGCATCTTTGGTAAATCAGGATTATACGATCATCGGCGGCGTGGACGCTGTCGTAGATATTTTGAATACGGTAGACCGCGGTACGGAGAAGCACATCATGGAGACTCTCGAGATCGAGGAGCCGGAGCTGGCGGACGAGATCAGAAAGAAGATGTTCGTCTTCGAGGATATCCTGCTTCTGGACGACCGTGCGATTCAGCGTGTGCTGCGTGATGTGGACAACGGCGATCTGGCGATCGCGCTGAAGGGCTCCAATGAGGAAGTGCAGAATGCCATCTTCAACAATCTGTCCAAGCGTCTTGGCGTCATGATCAAGGAGGACATGGAATTCATGGGTCCTGTCCGTATGAAGGACGTGGAGGAAGCGCAGCAGAAGATCGTTAATATCATCAGAAAACTGGAAGACTCTGCAGAAATTGTTATCTCCAGAGGCGGAGGCGACGAGATCATTGTCTAGGAATCTGTATAAATCCAGCTGGGTTGTGGTATCCGGCGATGACAAATGTATTATTGACAGCAATAATCTTCTGGAAAAGAGGATCGGGGAGCTGGAAGCGCTCAGGCAGCACCGCCTGCAGACGTCTCCGGAATACGAGGACGTGGAAGAAGAGGGCGATCCCGAGTTCGTGGGCGGACTGGAGGGCGAGCAGATCGACGCGCTGCTTGCCGACAGCGAGGGCGGCATTATCAAGGGTGCGGCGGACCAGGCCCCGGATCTTGAGGAAGTAAGGGCTCAGGCCCAGGCCATGATCGACGACGCGAATGCGCAGATCGAAGAGATGAAGGAAGAGGCCAGGAGAGATATCGAAGAGGAGCGCCAGCGCATCTTAAAGGACGCGAATCAGCTGGGGTACGACGAGGGCTATAAGGCCGGCCATGCCGAGACGGACGAGATGAAGAGGGAGCTGGCGGCGGAGAAGCAGCGGCTGTACGACGAGTATGACCGGATGGTGGAGGAGCTGGAGCCGAGGTTCATCGATACGATCACGGAGGTCTACAGTCATATTTTCGGTATCGAGCTTGCCGACAACAGGGATATCCTGGTGCATCTGATCGATTCCACACTGCGGCAGGTGGAGAGCAGCCGGACCTTTATCGTGCATGTTTCCAAGGAAGACTATCCTTTTGTCAATATGAAGAAACAGGAGCTTACGGAGGGAGCGACCGCCGGGAAGGGCATGGTCGAGATCATCGAAGACATCGCGCTTTCCCAGGGTGCCTGTCTGATCGAAACGGACGGCGGCATTTTTGACTGCGGCGTAGATACGCAGCTGCAGGAGCTGACTAATAGATTACGGGTGTTATCTTTTGAAAAATCCAATGATTGATTTCCATAAATACAGCAGAATAGCGGAGGATGCTTTTTTCAAGCGGATGGGGCGTGTGGAAAATGTCGTCGGGCTGACGATCGAGTCTGCGGGACCGGAATCCAGACTGGGCGATCTGTGCAGAATATATCCCGCAGACGAACAGTACGACCCTATCATGGCGGAGGTGGTCGGCTTTAAGGACCGCAAAACGCTTCTGATGCCCTGCGGTAAGACGGACGGTATCGGCCTGGGCTGTATCGTGGAGAATACGGGCGAGCCGCTGACCGTGCCTGTCAGCAATGATCTGCTGGGCAAGGTTCTGGACGGTCTGGGACGCATAGACGGAGAGTATATGCCCGGTACGCCTTATCCCGTGGAAGCGCCGCCGCCGGACGCCATGAGCAGGAAGATCATAGATGAGGTCCTTCCGCTTGGCGTGAAGGCCATCGACGGTCTTATGACGGTGGGAAAAGGCCAGCGAATCGGTATTTTTGCCGGATCGGGCGTGGGCAAATCCACTCTGATGGGTATGTTCGCCCGCAATACCAAAGCAGATATCAACGTGATCGCCCTGATCGGAGAGCGAGGCAGGGAGGTTCGTGAATTTATAGAGCGCGACCTTGGAGAAGAAGGTATGAAGCGCTCGGTTGTGGTGGTGGCTACATCCGACAAGGCGGCTCTTGAGAGAAACAAGGCGGCGAAGACCGCGACTGCGATAGCGGAATATTTCAGGGATCAGGGCAGGGATGTGCTGCTGATGATGGATTCCCTCACCCGTTTCTCGATGGCGCAGAGGGAGATCGGGCTTGCCAGCGGAGAACCGCCGGTGTCCAGAGGCTATCCGCCCAGCGTGTACGCTGAGATGCCGAAGCTGCTGGAGAGAGCGGGATGCGCCGAGGCCGGTTCGATCACGGGGCTGTATACCGTACTGGTGGACGGCGATGATATGAACGAGCCGATCACCGATACCGCCAGGAGCATTCTGGACGGCCACATCATGCTGAACCGCCGTCTGGCGCACCAGAACCATTATCCTGCGATCGATGTGCTGCAGAGCATTTCCAGGTGCATGGCGCAGATCGTCAATAAAGAGCACAAGTCTCTCGCGGGTCAGCTTAAGAACGTGCTGGCGACCTACAACGAGGCGGAGGATCTGATCAATATCGGCGCCTATAAGAGCGGCAGCAACCCGAAGATCGACTATGCCATAGCTAAGATCGATGCGGTCAATGAATTTCTGATGCAGGACGTGGACGAGAAATTTGATTACGAACAGGCGGTAGACCTGCTGAGGGCGCTTTTTGCGGAATAAGAAGGACTGCGCTGCCGGATGACAGACGGTGGGGCCCCGGATGAGGCTGCCGGGCGAAGGCTGCCGCTAAGTGAGTGAGGTTGCTTTTCGTGGCAAGGTTTCAATACAGGATGCAGAGTATCCTCAATATCCGCTATCAGCTGGAAGAACAGGCGAAGCAGGAGTTCGGCAGAGCCCAGATGCGGCTGATGGAGGAAGAGGAGAAGCTTACGATATTACAAAACAGAAAAGAAGCCTATCTGGAAGAAGGAAGACGGATGCGCAGCGATGCACTGTACGTGAACGATCTGAAGGATAACAGGAATGCCATGCTGGTCATGGATGAGCTGATAGAGGCGCAGAAGAGGCAAGTCGCCCAGGCGGAAAAAGTGGTGGAGGCGGCGAGGCTGAAGCTGCAGGAGGCCATGCAGGAGCGCAAGATGCACGAGCGTCTTAAGGATAAGGCTTTGGAACAGTTTATGAAAGAAGAGAACGCCGCCGAAGGCAAGGCGGTGGATGAGCTGACCAGCTATACTTACGGTCAGCGCAGAAAAGAGGAGCAGTAATGGCGGATCAGTTGTTGAATGCCGATGTTGACACGCAGGCGGAAAAAAAGAGATTAAAGGAAGAGCGGAACAAGTTAAAGAAGGAGCAGAAGGCGCAGCGTAAGGAAGCGAAGAAGCGCGCCAAGGAGATATCCGCTCAGGAAGCGCAGCTGTCTGAGGACGAGGAGAGCGGCGGCATCTCCGTTTTTTTGGTAACAGTTGTTATTATAATTATCTGGCTTGCGATCATCTGTCTGCTGATCAAACTGGATGTGGGCGGCTTCGGGTCGGGCGTACTCGCCCCGGTCCTGAAGGACGTTCCGGTCGTCAACAAGATCCTTCCGGCGGATTCGGTGGTCAGCACCGACGACGAGGAGGAATACGGCGGTTACACGAGCCTGCGTGATGCCGTGGATTATATCACAGAGCTGGAGCTGGAGCTGGAACGTGCGCAGAACGCGAGCAACGTGGATTATGAAGAGATCGAGTCGCTTCGGGCTGAGGTAGAACGGCTGCAGACCTTTGAGGACGCCCAGGTAGAGTTCGAGCGTATCAAGACCGAGTTCTATGAGGAGGTCGTCTACGCGGACAACGGGCCGGGAGCCGATGAGTACCGCAAATATTATGAGAGCATGGATCCCGCGACCGCCGAGAATCTGTATAAACAGGTGATCGAGCAGGAGCAGGCCGACAAGGAGATCCAGGATTATGCGCAGGCTTATTCCGAGATGAAGCCCAAGGAAGCGGCGGCGATCTTCGAGGAGATGACGGATGATCTCGATCTGGCGGCTAAGATCCTGTACCAGATGAGCGCGGAGGACCGGGGTAACATATTGGGTGTTATGGATCCTGAGATCGCGGCAAGGCTGACGCAGATCATGGACCCGGATCAATAAAAAAGTTGGGTTTTGCACTTTAGGAAACGACATCAGAAACCGATATATATTGCAGCGGTATATTCGTTGTGTACGAGGAACCGCGCATATATATAAATGCCGTATGGCAAGTACCTTGAAAACTTAAGAAAGGAGGAAACAGTATGACTGTAAACAATGTGAACGCTCTGCTTAATTACGTATCGTCGCAGCAGACGGCTTCTGCGGATCAGACGCCATTAAGGCAGGACGAACTCACAAGGGACAGTTTCGGTCAGGTCATGACGAAGATGGGAGACACCATCAGGAATCTCCACACGGAAGCGGCGGGCGCGACTGTGGCTGCGGTACAGCAGGCGGGAAGCGTGGAAACGGCTCCGGCCAAAGAAACGGTGCAGACGCAGAGCACGGACCAGACGGGCAAAACCGCCCGGGACAGCTCGGATCAGGCAGTCCAGGACGATCCCGGCAAGACCGGAGATACCGCGAGACGGGACAGCGACAAGGCTGTTGAGGATACGCAGCCTGAGGAAGCGGTCGATGCGGAGACTGCGGAAGAAGTGGAAGAAGCGGCCGGGGAGCTTGTGAAAGACATCGCGGACGAGATGGACGTCACACCCGAAGAGGTGGAAGAGGTCATGGCAGCGCTTCAGCTGGTACCGGCTGATCTGTTTGACTTAAGCAATCTCAGACAGCTGATGATAGCCATTGCGGGCGGCGGCGACGAGGTTTCGCTTGTGACTGACGAAAAGCTCTATGAGAGCATGATGGACCTGTCCGGTATTGTGGAGGAAAGCCTTGGAGACCTGCAGGAAGAGCTGGGGCTTAGCGGGGAGGAATTAAAAGACCTGCTGGCACAGATCTCGGCTCAGGAGAGACAGACGGTCGAAGAGATGCCGGGTGATGAGATACCCGGGGAGACGGCACAGCAGACGCCCGAGGTAAATCTGGAGGGCATGAAGGATTATGCCGTAACCGTTCAGAAAGATGGCAGGGCAGTCCGGGTGGAAGTGACCGTAGACGATGCAAGCGGCGCCAAGAGCGTTCAGGAGAAAGTGACAGACGTACCCGTAGAGGAGACGGTTGGCAGCCATAAGACGCGGGAGAGAAACGCTTCCGCAGACAGCGGCAGAGGTGAGGGCGGCGCGGCAGGCAGTTCGGCAGGCAGTGCTTTCATGCAGGCGCTAGACAGACCGGTACAGACATTTGAGATGCCGGCGGCATCCGTGAATGCGGAATATCAATCCGCACAGACGCAGGAGATCATGGACCAGATCACAGAGTACATGAAGATTAACCTGAAAGCGGATGTGCAGGAGATGGAGTTGCAGCTTCATCCGGCCAGCCTGGGTACAGTCAATGTGCAGATCGCATCGAAGGACGGAGCGGTCACGGCACAGTTCACCACGCAGAACGAGACGGTCCGCGCGGTGATAGAAACACAACTGGTCCAGCTGAAACAGCAGTTTGAGGAACAGGGGATCAAGGTTGATGCGGTGGAAGTCACGGTGGCCAATCATGAGTACGGGCAGCAGTTCTCGCAGGAGGATGGCGATACCGACGACAGACAGAACAGATCGTCCAAAGGTACGAGGCGGATCAATCTGGACGAGATCGACGGTGACGAAGATCTGGAAGAGATGGAAGAATCCGACCGTATCGCAGTCGAGATGATGCAGGCAAACGGCAACACGGTAGATTACACGGCATAAAGGAGGAATGAGAATGGGAGTAACACAGAAAGTGGAAGACGGCAAGTTCGTTGACCAGTCGGCGCAGTCTCTCGTCAAGGAGAGTGCGAAGAAAGCCACAGGCAATGACAGCCTCGGCAAAGACGCGTTCTTACAGCTTCTGGTAGCGCAGATGAAATATCAGGATCCGTTGGAGCCTACTTCCAACACGGAATATATTTCACAGTTTGCGACTTTCTCAGAGCTGGAGCAGATGCAGAACATGAGCGCAACACTGGAGCTGTCCAGAGCGTCTTCGCTGGTAGGACAGACGGTGCTCATCGATGTCACGGACAGCTCGGGCAATACGACTACCATACAGGGCAATGTGGATTATATACAGTACGAGAACGGCAAGGCTTATCTGTCGGTCGGCGGCGAGTTATATTCCCTGGACGACCTGGTAACGGTAGCGGACGACAAATATCTGACGGCATACAAGCTGGCGGTAGAGTACATGAATCTCTACAACAAGCTGCCTGAGATCGGCAAGCTGACGATCGAGGACAGAGACAAGGTAGAGCGGTTAAAAGAGATCTACGACAGCATGGATGAGTATCAGAAGGGCTTCCTCACAGACGATTATACAGAGAATCTGGATGAGTACGTCAAGAGAATGCAGGATCTGGTGACGATAGCCGGAGGCAGTGAAGATAACGGCGAAGCATCGGATGCCGACAAGACGGAAGACAATGCCGGAGAAGAAGCAGGTAATGTGGAGGGAGCAGAACAGGAGGAATAGGATATGAAGATTCAGGGCAATCAATTCCTTTCCATCGAACAGCTGCAGGATCAATATTTAAACGCCACAAAACAACAGGCAGGGACGCCGAAGGTAAACGGGCCGAGTTTCCAGGATATCTTAAGCGGCAAAACGCAGGACATCCGCACGGACGGCGCGGTCAGGTTTTCCAAACACGCGGCAAACCGGTTGTCAGACCGAAATATCGAGTTGACCGAAGAACAGGTGGAACGCCTGAATCTCGGGGCAGCCAAAGCCGGTGCGAAAGGAATCAATGAGTCGTTAGTCATTATCGATTCACTGGCATTTATCGTCAATGTACCGAATCAGACGGTTATTACAGCCATGGATCAGACGGAGACCGATGAAAACGTATTTACCAATATTGACGGAGCCGTAATTATATAAGCCGGACCTTCCAAGGAGGCTTACGACCCTTGAATGACAGACGGGGTCTGGCGGATTCTAAAGGGAATCCGCAGCGGTTCT
>CANQIJ010000037.1 GCA_947624025.1 uncultured Lachnospiraceae bacterium
ATTATAAGAAAGAGGGCAGCTCGCAGACCTTTGTGCCCGGTTACGGCTATACGAAGGCACAGGTGCTTAAGCTGGTTACGGTACGGTACGCCATGAGTGCAAACAGCTTCCAGAAATACATTGCCACGACAGTAGCCAATAATGTATCGCCTAAGACCGTCGCCGTTGTAATGGAGAATGCAGACATACTTGACGGCGTTGCTATCGCCGAGGGAACGGTCAGAAAGTATAACGACAGCGTCTATCTGTCGCAGATCATCGGTTATACCGGAAAGGTGGCGCAGGAGGAGCTGCAGGAGCTTCAACAGCAGGACGCCGCCTATGATCTGAACGACACCGTCGGCAAATCCGGCATAGAGGCGTCCATGGAGACGGTCCTGCAGGGGAAAAAAGGATCCGAAACCGTCTATGTGGACAATCTGGGAAAAGTGATAGAGACAAGCGACCGGGTGGAATCCGTGGCCGGAAACGATATCTACCTGACGATAGATGCCGATCTGCAGCGGGTGTGCTATCATCTGCTGGAATCCAGACTGGCTGCCATTCTGCTGGATAAGATCGACAATATCAAGGAATTCAAGATCCCGGAAGGCGGCGCCGGCGGAAATATCCGCATTCCGATCTATGATGTGTATTTTGCCTGCATCAACAACAACATCATCGACACGGCACATTTTTCGTCAGAGCATGCCGATGAGACGGAGCGGCTTGTATACGAAACCTATCTGGCTAAGAAGGAAAGAGTGTATGCCACGCTGAGGGAAGAGCTTGAAGAGACTTGTACTCCCTATCAGAATATGACGGAAGAGTACCAGAATTATGAGAGTTATATCGTCTCAATGCTGAACGACCGGAATATTATCCTGAAGGACGCTGTGGATCATAATGACGAGACCTATATCGCATGGACGCAGGATGAAGTGATCAGCTTAAACGAATATCTGAATTATGCCATTGCGCAGAACTGGATCAATGTCTCAGAGCTCGACATCGATGCCAGGTATTCGGATTCCGTTGAGATCTATCAGAAGATCCTGGATTATATATTTGAGCGTCTGGATACAGACAGGGACTTTGAAAAACGGCTGTACCGGTATATGATCAATAATGACGAGCTGACGGGACGCCAGATCTGTGAACTGTTGATGGAGCAGGAGATCGTCAATGTGCCCGAGGATGAGGTCGCGCAGCTGCGCTCCGGCCGGGAAACGGCATATGTTTTTATGAGAAACCGCATTGAAAATCTGGATATCACGCCGGCGCAGCTTGCCCTTGATCCCTATTCGGGATCGATCGTCATAACGGATGTCAATACCGGCGATGTCCTTGCCCTGGTGTCTTACCCGAGTTATGATAACAACAAGATGGCGAACGGAGTAAACGCCGCGTATTATGCCCAGCTGCAGAGCGACCTGTCGCGGCCTATGATCAATTATGCCACGCAGCAGCGTACGGCTCCGGGATCCACCTATAAGATCGTATCAGCGACAGCCGGTCTTACGGAAAACGTGATCACGACAACAGACACGATCACCTGTACGGGCTTGTTTGATAAGATAACGCCGTCGCCCAGATGCTGGATCTCCCCGGGCGCCCACGGGTCGCTGAATGTAACGGGCGGCCTGCAGCATTCCTGTAACTGGTTTTTCTATGAAGTCGGATACCGGCTGGGAATCGTGGGAGATACGTACAATGACCGCGTATCCTTAAACAAGCTGGCCAAGGCGGCAGAATTGTACGGATTAAACGAGACGTCGGGCGTTGAGATCGAGGAATACGCGCCGGAGGTCTCCGATTCGGACGGTGTGCGTTCGGCCATCGGACACGGCACCAATAACTACACTACCGTGGGACTTGCGCGATATGTTACAACTATCGCAAACGGCGGGACATGTTATAATCTAACATTAGTAGATAAAATTGTGGATCATAACAATGAGCTGGTGGAAGACCATGAAGCTCAGGTACGCAATCAGATCGATATGGATGCCGATTACTGGGATGCGATCCATACAGGCATGAGACGCGTCGTGGAGGGCAAGGCTTACTATGCCGATCTGGGCATTGAAGTGGCGGGTAAGACCGGTACCGCGCAGGAGAGCCGTTCCCGATCCAATCATGCGCTCTTCATCAGCTATGCACCATATGAAGATCCAGAAATCTCTGTCACGGTCCGTGTCGCCAACGGCTATACGTCCGATTACAGCGCGCAGATCGCGAGGGATGTGTATGAATATTATTATCATTTAAAGAGTGAAGACGAGATCATCACCGGAACTGCCGGAAGCCTTGCCGGCGGCAGTATCAATGCAGATTAAACAACAGATCAGGGCTAAGCAGCGGAGGAACGATATGAAAAATCCAGTTATCATTAAAAGCTTTCCAAACGGGCTGTCGATATTTCTTGACGATGAAATGCCGTTTTCGGCGCTTTTGGAAGAGATAGCATATAAATTTAAGGAATCGTCACATTTTTTTAAGGACGCAAGCATGGTGGTCTCCTTTGAAGGCCGTGAGCTGTCGGATCAGGAGGAACGTCAGATCGTTAATATCATTACGGCGAATTCCCAGCTGAATATCGTGTGCATCATGGGAAAGAACGAAGAGACGAACAAAAACTACATAAAGGCTCTGCAAAAGCTGTCCTATCATCAGCAGGTACTAGAAAACGCGGGACAGTTCTATAAGGGTACGCTTAAGGACGGACAGCTTCTTGAGACGGAGAACAGCGTGATCGTGTTAGGCGATGTATATCCCGGCGCAAGCATCATATCCAACAAGGATATCGTCATCCTGGGCGGCCTGTACGGACAGGCTTACGCCGGAGGCAACGGAGACGAGGGCCACTTTGTGGTAGCGCTTGAAATGTCACCTGAGAAATTAAAGATCGGTGATTTCAAATATAAAACATCAGAGAAACAGAGCAAATGGTCGATCAAACCCAAGATCCAGCCCAAAATTGCTTATGTACAGGACGGAAGAGTTGTTGTTGAGCCGATTACCAAAGAATTACTGAACGATCTGCCGGTATGACCGCACTTTTTTAACATATCTGCATATTCGCTCAGGGGACGATGATTCATCACATGGAGGAGGTAATGATATGAGTGAAGTAATTGTCGTCACATCAGGGAAAGGCGGGGTAGGCAAGACCACTACTACCGCAAACGTTGGCACCGGACTTGCGTCCATGGGTAAAAAGGTCATTCTGATCGATACGGATATCGGACTGCGCAATCTGGATGTCGTAATGGGTCTGGAAAACAGGATCGTCTATAATCTGGTCGATGTTGTGGAGGGCAACTGCCGTATCAAGCAGGCGATCATCAGAGATAAGCGGTATCCGACGCTTTTTCTTCTGCCGTCCGCCCAGACAAGAGACAAGAGCGCGGTAAACCCGTCGCAGATGGTCAAGATGATCGAACATCTCAGGGATCAGTTCGACTATATCATCCTGGACTGCCCCGCGGGCATTGAACAGGGTTTCCAGAACGCGATCGCGGGGGCTGACAGGGCCCTTGTCGTCACAACGCCGGAGGTATCGGCGATCAGGGATGCCGACCGGATCATCGGCCTCCTGGAAGCAAATGAGATACATAAGATGGATCTGGTAATCAACCGCATCCGCTATGATATGATCAGGCGCGGAGACATGATGTCCTCCGAAGATGTGGTGGATATTCTCTCCTTACCTTTGATAGGAATGGTTCCCGATGATGAGAACGTGGTGATCGCCACCAATCAGGGAGAACCGCTTGTGGGCAGCAATACGCTTGCAGGCCGCGCCTATCAGAATATCTGTCACCGGATACTCGGAAAAGATGTTCCTTTTCTCGATCTGGAGAAGGGAATCTCCTTCTGGGCAAAAGTTTCGGGTATTTTTCATAAAAATTAGGAGGGATGAACGTGTTTAAGAATATATTAAAGCGCAAAAGCTCAAGAGAAATAGCCAAAGACAGGCTGAAAATACTGCTTATTTCCGACCGCGTCAACTGTTCGCCTGAGATGATGGAGATGATCAAGAATGATATCGCCAAGGTTATTTCCAAATATATGAAGATCGATACCAAAAGTATGGAGATACAGATCACCAAGACCGGAAGCAAAGGAAGAGGGCTGAAGAATCCGACGCTTTACGCCAATATACCGATCCTTGATCTGAATCATGACATATCGTAAGATGCAGCGAAAAAGGCAGTGCATAAAAAACGGCGGATACACCTGCGCAGAATGAACGGTATATTCACGGGAAGGAGAAAACGGCGGTATGCTGAAACAATATCATGTCAAAGACTATGATTTTAAGCTGATCGTGCTTGTGGCGGCGCTTACATGGATCGGTATTTTTGCGATCGGAAGCGCGCAGGAGTCTCTGCAGTCCAGACAGATCGCCGGGTTTGTTCTGGGTATTTTTCTGATGCTTGTCATTTCCCTGTTCGATTACTCGGTCATTCTGCGTTTCTACTGGGTGATGTATGCGGTGAACCTTGTCCTTCTTGAACTCGTCAGATACATGGGCGAGGAGGCCGGCGGCGCCCAGCGGTGGCTGAACCTCTTCGGCATCCAGTTCCAGCCGTCGGAGCTGGCCAAGATCCTGCTGATCCTGTTCTTCGCGCAGCTTATCATGCGTCACCAGGAACAAATGCATACGCTGTGGTTCAACGGCCTCTGTATCCTGCTGGTCCTGCCGGCCATCTACCTGATCTACAACCAGCCGGATCTGTCCACGACAATTGTAGTTACAATGCTGTTCTGCGTGATCCTCTTTGTCGGCGGCACCAGCTGGAAATATGTCCTCACTGTGCTGGCTGTGGCGGTTCCGACCTTCATTGTCCTGTTCATGAGGATCCTGGAGCCGGACCAGCAGATCATCAATGAATTTCAGCAGCGCCGTATCCTCGCATGGCTTTCCCCGGAAGAATACGCTACCACAGAGGCTTACCAGCAGCTCAATTCCATTACCGCCATAGGATCCGGTATGCTGTACGGCAAAGGATATAACAATAACGAATCCATCTCCGTCAAGAACGGCAATTTTATCTCGGAACCGCAGACAGACTTTATTTATGCGGTTATCGGGGAAGAATTTGGGTTCGTCGGGGGATGTATCGTAATTGTCTTATTGATTTTAATCTCATTTGAATGTATTATGGTAGCTAGGAGGGCTAAAGATATCGCCGGTACGGTCATAGCCGCCTCGGTCGCGGCGCTGATCGGATTTCAGGGTCTTTTGAACATTGCCGTTGCCACGGGAGTCAGTCCCAACACGGGAATCCCTCTGCCGTTTGTCAGTTATGGATTGACTTCATTGGTCAGCCTGTATATCGGAATCGGGTTTGTGCTCAATGTACGGCTTCAGTGCAAAAAATGACAGAACAGTAAGGAAAGGGCCGCTTATGAACATTGCCTTAATCGCACATGATGCAAAGAAAAAACTGATGCAGAATTTCTGCATTGCATATAGGGGTATTCTGAGCAAAAACGAACTGTATGCGACGGGAACGACGGGGAGGCTCATTGAGGAAGTGACGAATCTGTCCGTTCACAAATATCTTGCAGGCCATCTGGGCGGTGCACAGCAGATCGGTGCGCAGATCGAGCATAACGAGATCGATCTTGTGATATTCCTGCGTGACCCGCTGTACCCCAAGTCGCATGAGCCGGACGTCAACAACGTTGTAATGCTCTGCGACAGACATAATATCCCTCTTGCTACCAATCTGGCTTCGGCGGAACTGTTGATCAAATCACTTGACAGAGGAGATCTTGAGTGGCGTGAAATGTACAAATAGAAGGTTCATACGAAGGCGCCTGCCCGTACTTCTGGCGATCTGCGTCTGCCTGACGGGCTGCGGCAGTCCGAAATATGACATGGCTTACGAACTGAATAGTGAGATCAGCAGTTTTCAGCTGTTAAATATTACGAACCAGGAGACGTTAGACGCCTTTGCAGCCGATTTGTGCGTCGTGAACAAGGACGTCAAAGCGCCAGGCGTCGATCTTTCGGGAGCGGGCGCTGCCGGGCTCTTTAATCTGAAGACGTTAGATACCTTATATGCCAAAAATGTGAATATCCAGATCAATCCTGCCAGTCTGACCAAGGTTATGACCGCGCTTATAGCCATTAAATACGGCTCTCCCGACCAGATGCTGACAGCCTCCGAGAATGTGCTCATCACCGAGCCCGGAGCGCAGCTGTGCGGTTTAAAGCCGGGAGATCAGATGACTCTGGAACAGGCTCTCTATATTTTGCTTATTTTTTCGGCCAACGATGTGGCGGTGATGATCGCCGAGGGAGTGTCGGGCTCTGTGGAGGATTTTGTGGCGCTCATGAATACGGAGGCGGCTAAGCTCGGGGCAACGAACTGTAATTTCACCAATCCCAACGGCCTGACGGAAGAAAATCATTATATGACGACCTACGATCTGTATCTGATCTTCCAGGAGGCGATCAAATACGATCTGTTCAACCGTATCATACAGACCCCTTCGTACAGTACCGTATATAAGGATAAGGACGGCGAGGACAGATCTCTGGAGGTCAATACGACCAATCTGTATCTTAGAGGTACTTATGAGATGCCCGCCAACGTCAAGGTGATCGGAGGTAAGACAGGGACCACGAACGCCGCCGGACACTGCCTGATGCTGCTGTCCACCGGCAGCGACGGTACGCCTTATATTTCCATTATCATGAAGGAATCTTCCGGCGAAGACCTGTATGCGGATATGACAAAATTGCTGGGAGTCATCAAATAAGTTTTTTCTGTTGTTTTTTTGGCTTTGTTCCCTTATAATATTGGTAGACGAAGTCATATCATAAACGATACAATATTTTACTTTAGGAGGGTTTCGCCATGGTTCAATTAATCGTAGGCAATAAAGGAAAAGGAAAGACCAAGCATTTGCTGGATAAAGTGAATACAGTGGTAAAGGATGCGCAGGGCAACGTTGTGTACCTGGACAAGAGCACGAAACATATGTTCGAGCTCAACAATAAGATCAGACTGATCGATGTTTCCGACTATCTGATCACGAACAGAGACGAGTTTATCGGTTTTATCTGCGGGATCATTTCCCAGGATCATGATCTGCAGCATATGTATTTTGACAGCTTTTTGAAAATTGCCTGTGTGGATGAGAAGGATATAAGCAGTACGATTGATAAATTGGAAACCATCAGCGATAAGTTTCACGTAGATTTTGTTTTAAGTATTTCGGTTGATGAACATGAATTGCCGGAAAATCTGAAATCAAAGATTATTGTTTCGTTATAATATTTACATATATGATAAATGCGTAATTCCATAAAACCTCGGGATTGTCCGGGGTTTTTGGTTTGTCGGAGGGAAAATACCTTGTCCAATCACAATGGGAACATAACTAAATATGACCGTCATTGGGGCAGACAGACATGGAATCTGAATATCGGTATGCTCATTTTTGCGGCTATTTTTGTGTATGTGATCATCTGTGTACTGATGTATTTTCGGACCGATCATATTGTCGGCTACAGTGTGAAGGAAGGTTCCCTGACTTCAAACAGCATCTTCAAGGGGCTGGCCCTTCGGACAGAAGAGATCGTTACCAGCGATGAGGCCGGGTATGTCAACTATTTTGCCAGAGAAGGAGAGCGCGTCGCCGCCGGGGATCTGGTCTATACCGTTGATGAGACAGGACGTCTGGCGGATTATATCAACACAAGCGAAAGCGGAGAAAATAACTTATCGGACTCCGACCTTACAGAATTGAAGACGGAGATATCGGCTTTTGTCAACCGTTTTGACAGAACACAGTTTTCGGACGTCTATAACTTTAAATACAGCGTGGAAGGAACGGCATTAAAGCTTTCCAACTATAATCTCCTCGCCAACGCAGACGCCCTCAACAACGCGTCCGGATCAACCTTCATCAATTACCGTAATGCCGTTAAGAGCGGTATTGTGATCTATTCCGTGGACGGCTACGAGAATCTGACGATAGAGGATATAACGGCTGAGCTGCTTGACCAGGATCATTATGAGAAAAACCACTTTGTAAATAATGCGCTTGTCGCGAAGGGCGATCCCGTCTACAAGCTTTCGACCGATGAAGACTGGTCCATCGTCATACATGTGGATGAGGCGCTGGCGGAGGAATTGCTGGAAAAAGAATATGTGGAAGTGAGATTTCTCAAAAATCAGTATACATCATGGGGCGAGGTGGCTTCTTATACGAACGAAGCGGGAGATGTCTTTGTGTCCCTTACCTTTACCAATTCCATGATCACCTTCTGCACGGACCGTTTTATCGATATCGAGCTGCTTCTGGAAGATGAGAAGGGGCTTAAGATTCCCAACTCCGCCATTGTGGAAAAAGAATTTTTCATTGTTCCCAAGGAATATCTTACAAAGGGCGGTAACGGCGGCAATGATGGGGTTCTTTTAGAGACGCTTGATGAAGAGGGCAACATCACCACACAATTTGTGGCAACGACGATCTATGACGCCACAGACACGGAATACTATCTGGATGATTCGGTGCTCCAGCCGGGCAATTATATCGTCAAGCCGGACTCGACGGAAAAATATGCCGTCAGCAAAACCGGTTCGCTTACGGGCGTGTATAATATCAATAAAGGCTATGCGGATTTTAAACAGGTGACGATTCTGTATCAGAACAATGAGTATTCCATCGTGGAATCCAATACCGCATACGGGTTAAACGTTTATGATTACATAGTGCTGGACGCCGCCGCAGTCAATGATAACCAGTTTATCTATGAATAGGCAGACGGCGGCAATGTCCGATGGATGCGGACGGGAATCTCAGACGGCAGAGTCAAAGGAAAGTGATAACAGTTATGGTACAGGAAAATCTTAAAACAGTCAGGGAACATATCAAAGAGGCATGTGGAAGAAGCGGAAGAGAACCGGATGAAGTAACACTCATTGCCGTCAGCAAGACCAAACCGATATCCATGCTGCAGGAGGCATATGATTGCGGATGCCGGGATTTCGGAGAGAACAAGGTGCAGGAGCTTGTAGATAAATATGACCGGCTGCCGCAGGATATACGCTGGCACATGATCGGGCACCTGCAGCGCAACAAGGTCAAATATATCGTGGACAAGGTATATATGATCCACAGTGTGGATTCCCTGCGCCTGGCGGAAGAGATCAGCAAAGAGGCCGTGAAGAAAAAAGTAACGGTTTCCGTTCTGGTAGAGGTGAACGTCGCCGGGGAAGAGAGCAAGTTCGGCGCAGCCCCGGACGAGACGGTATCTCTGGTAGAAAAAATAGCGAAACTGCCGAATATTGTAGTAAAAGGTTTGATGACGATAGCACCATATGTAGATGATTCGGAAGAAAATAGACTATATTTTGCAAAATTAAAGCAAATATATGTTGACATAATACATAAAAACATTGATAATGTTTGTATGGAAGAACTTTCTATGGGTATGACAGGGGATTATCAGACAGCGATAGAAGAGGGCGCGACATATATTCGTGTCGGCACAGGTATATTCGGAGAAAGACAATATACATCTGTTTAGTATACATAAGTATCAGAACGAAACAACGCAAATTGACGGAGGGTATATGTAATGAGTGTGATGGACAAGTTTCTCAATGCCATGAAGCTGAATCCGGAAGAAGACGACTATTATGACGATGATTTTTATGACGAGGATCCGGAACCGGCCAGAAAGCCAAGTGCGACAAGGGATGACAACGTTTCCGATGAGCCTGTTAAAAAGCCCGTACCCAAGGTGACGCCCATGCGTCAGGTAAAGAAAATGCCCGGCACCGGTATGGAGGTATGCGTGATCAAGCCTACCAGCGTAGAAGATGCGCGCGAGATCACGGAGACGCTTCTTGCAAACAGAACCGTCGTGTTAAATCTGGAAGGACTGGATGTTGATATCGCGCAGAGGATCATTGATTTTACATCAGGCTCCTGCTTCGCGATCTCCGGGAATCTGCAGAAGATATCGCATTATATCTTTATCATAACGCCTGCGAGCGTTGATATCTCCGGCGATTTTCAGGAAATTATATCCGGATCCTTTGATGTGCCGATCAACAATGGGATCTGAGTAGTGTATGACGACTTCCTGACAGCAGTGCCAGGAAGTTTTCGTGCGTTTAGAAATACTGATCTGCGGAGGATATCATGGCCGAACGAATGACGATCAATTATGAAAAAAAGCCCTGCTATGACATCGTTTTTACCGACAGCTTCGATCTGCTTGCAGACGAGCTTCGGGCTTTGGATATAGAGAACAGGAAGGCGGCGCTTATAACGGATTCCAATACGGCCAAGCTGTTTGGCGCTGCGGTGAAGGAGATCGTGGGCAGCTGCTGTAAGCAGGTCCTTCTTTATTCTTTTCCGGCGGGAGAAGCCAGTAAAACGCTTGACACCGTGAAAGATATTTACAAGACTCTGATCGAAGAGCATTATGACCGGAAAGACCTGCTGATCGCTGTTGGCGGCGGCGTTGTGGGCGACATTACCGGTTATGCGGCGGCGACCTATCTGCGCGGCATTGACTTCATTCAGATCCCGACGACTCTGATCGCCCAGTCGGACAGCAGCATCGGCGGCAAAACAGGCGTGGATTTCGACGGCTACAAAAATATGGTCGGAGCTTTTTATATGCCAAGGCTGGTATACATGAATCTTTCCGTGCTGAAGGAGCTGGATGACAGACAGTTCTATGCCGGGTTTGCGGAAGTCATGAAGCATGGACTGATCAAAGATTCCATGTTTTATGAATGGCTTCTGGACAATATGTATGAGATCCAGGACAGAAAGATTGAAGTCCTTACCGAAATGGTCATCCGCAGCTGTACGGTCAAGAAACTGGTTGTCGAGAAAGACCCGAAAGAACAGGGCGACCGTGCGCTTCTGAATTTTGGACACACGATCGGTCATGCGATCGAGAAATATATGAATTTCGAGATGCTGCACGGCGAGTGCATCGCCCTTGGCATGGTCGCGGCAGCATATATCTCATGGAAGCATAACTGGCTGTCAATGGAAGAGTACTATGAAGTGAGGGATATGTTTGTTCCCTTCCATCTCCCGATCAGTATCGATTCGATCGAGCCGGAGGAAATACTGCAACTCACCAAATCCGATAAAAAAACGGAGGGCTCGCAGATCAAATTTGTACTGCTGAAGAAGGTCGGCAAGGCCGTGATAGACAGAACGGTGACGGATGAGGAAATATTGGACGCGATTCATGAGATCTATTTCAGCGACGAGGATGCAAGGGAATGAAACTGAGAAGAAAACTGTGGATAATGCTTGATTTTATCATGATATGCGCGTTCGTGGCGCTGGATCAGTACACCAAGTATCTTGCGGTGATACATCTGAAGGATAAACCGGCATATGTCATTATAAACGGAGTTTTGGAACTAAATTACCTTGAAAATAAGGGCGCGGCTTTCGGTATGCTGCAAAACCAGAAGGTGTTTTTTATCTTTGTGGCGGTGGTCATCTTGAGTGTGATCTGCTATGTGATCCTCAAGACACCGGATAATAAGAAATACAGAAAGCTGCATCTGCTGCTCAGTCTCATCGCCGCAGGAGCGATCGGCAATATGATAGACCGGATCCGTCTGGATTATGTGGTAGATTTTATTTATTTTGTGCTGATAAACTTTCCCATTTTTAATGTGGCGGACATGTATGTGACGATCTCAACGGCGGTGCTTGTGATCCTTCTTTTGTTCGTATATAAGGAAAGCGACCTGAATTTTATCAGCTTTAAACAGAAACGCTATCGGGAACTTAAGTGATCATGGAACAATTTATCTATCAGATCGGACTGGGTGAGGATGACTGCAGGCTGGATAAATGGATAGCGGATGCGCTGCCGGATCTGTCAAGATCCTATATTCAGAAGTGTATCAGAGACAATGCCGTGCTCGTAAATGATAAGCCGCAGAAGGCCGGATACCGCCTTAAGGTGGATGACGAGATCGTATTTTCCGTCCCTGAGGCCACAGAGCCCGCTATAGAAGCGGAGAATATACCGTTAGACATCCTCTATGAAGACAAAGATGTTCTCGTGGTCAATAAGCCAAAAGGAATGGTGGTGCATCCGGCGCCGGGACATTACAGCGGAACGCTTGTCAACGCCGTTATGTATCATTGTAAGAATGAACTGTCAGGCATCAACGGAAGCCTGAGACCGGGGATCGTACATCGGATCGACAAAGACACGACCGGAGCGCTTATCGTATGCAAGAACGATCATTCCCACAATGCCATTGCCGCCCAGCTTAAGGAACACAGCATCACACGCAGATACCGCGCCATCGTACACGGTGTGGTCGCACAGGATACCGGAGTGATCAATGCAGCGATCGGAAGAGATCCCAGAGACAGGAAAAGGATGGCGGCAGGCGTAACGGGTGGCAGAGACGCAGTCACTCACTATACGGTGCTGGAGCGGTTTAAAGAGTACACGTATATCGAATGCCGTCTTGAAACCGGGCGGACTCATCAGATCCGCGTTCATATGGCAAGCATCGGTTATCCGGTCCTGGGTGATGAAGTATATGGTACGCGCAAGTCGCCTTATAAGCTTCAGGGCCAGACTCTTCACGCGATGGTCGCCGGGTTTATCCATCCTTCAACCGGAGAGTACATAGAGGTTACAGCGCCGCTGCCGGAATATTTTGACCGTCTTTTGCATATTATGCAGCGGTGAGCTGTGTATTGCGGCGCCGGCATCCATGGAGCGTCATGATCTGGCTTTTTTCGACATAATATATGTTTTTTTGTCTATGTATTGTAAAATAAATGATTTTATGATATCATATATTCTGTATATTTCGGAAATATCATATTTTAATAATATATTATGTGCTCAAAGGCGGGCGAAAACACACGGGCTCACCGTGTGTTTTTTTGTTGACGCGGGCAATGAGCCGGGCAAATAGTCAGAGATCAGGTGCGGTCATGAAATTTTATGCATTGACACAATCGGACAGCGGCATAGCGGACGAAGCGCTCCGCACGGAGTACCAAAATGCGCAGGAGATCGGCAAGATCCGTCTGGGCACCGGGCACTTCTATTTTCGTTCTGCCCGCAAGGTTTATTACATACCTTATACTGATATTTACCGTTATTTTCGCCGTGTTATGCTTGTCCCGGCTAAGCTTTGCTGCGGCAGGGGCGATTTCGCGATCGAGCATCTGGTGATCTGCGATAAGGACAAAGAGCTGGCACAGATCCAGTTGCCGGGTTCCCATGCGGCAAAAGTACTGATGGAACGTATGCTTACACTTGCGCCTGACGCTATCGTAGGTATGCCGGATAAAGAACCGGACGGCTCCGGGAAAGAGGGACCGGCGGGGGAGGATAGTACCGAATGACTGTCGATGAAGCGCTTCAGGCACTGTTAAAATCCTACAAACGCTATTATAACATCACAACCGTGGATGTCGCGGAGCCATTTGCGGCGGAGGCAGTATTCCATACTCATGACGAGCAGTTTTTTCTGACCAAAAGCGCAACCTTATCCGAGGCGGACGCCCATGAATATGTTTTTTTCGCGACAGCGGACAGCATCGGGGCCGCGCAGGTGCAGGAGCTGGATCACAAAGCGTGGGATGAGGGATTATCGAGAGTCGTTCCGCATTCCAATCACCGCAGCACGGATATCGTGCTGATCATACTGGCTGAGCATATTACGCAGGATGCCGCCGGCTATATTAAGAAGGCGAAAAGATATAAGAGCTACCGTTTCACCCTGCAGGGGTGGAGCCACTATTCCTTGGTTGCATTGGAGACTTCTACAGGGAACTTTTTCTGTAACAGACGGGGAAAAAGCCTGAAGAAGCTCTTTCGCAATATAATGAGGCAGGCCGACACAAGGTCAGCCTCGGAGGAACCGTTATAGCGGTTCTTTTACGCAATAAAAAGAGAGAAGAGAGAGGTGTTTAACTATGACTGCGATTCTGATTATCGTAGCGGCAATTGTTCTGCTGGTGCTGGGCTATGTCTTCTATGGCTCATGGCTTGCAAAGCAGTGGGGCATTGACCCTGACAGAAAAACGCCTGCTATCGAGATGGAGGACGGTGTCGACTATGTGGCCGCTAAACCGGCTGTGCTGATGGGACATCATTTTTCATCCATCGCAGGTGCGGGTCCTATCAACGGACCTATCCAGGCATCCGTATTCGGATGGCTTCCTGTATTTTTATGGTGTGTGATCGGCGGTATTTTCTTCGGTGGTCTGCAGGACTTCGGTTCCCTGTTCGCATCGATCCGTCACGGCGGTAAATCCGTAGGTGAGATCATCAAGGATTCCATGGGTGAGAGAGCGAAAAAGCTTTTCATCATCTTTGCGCTTCTGGTGCTGATTCTTGTTATCGCATCCTTTGTAAACGTAGTAGCCGGAACATTCGCATCCGATAATGGGTTTGGTTTCACGAGCGGCCCGACCGGTAACGAGACAACGGCTATTATATCCCTGTTATTTATTGTACTGGCTATCATTTACGGCCTGGTTACCAACCGTCTGGGTGTTAAGACTCTGCCTGCCAGCATCGGCGGCGTTGTCTGCATTGTACTGATGATCGTGCTCGGCTTAAACTTCGGTTTCGCTATGAACCGCACCACTTGGATCGTTATGATCGGTGCCTATATCACGATCGCGTCCCTGGTTCCCGTGTGGATCCTGCTGCAGCCCCGTGATTATCTGTCCAGCTTCTTGCTGTATGCGATGATGGCGGTAGCGCTGATCGGTATCTTCTTCTCAGCGTTCTCCGGAACGGCTTCTTTTGAGATTCCGGCATTTACGGGGTGGAGAACCAGCATCGGCACACTGTTCCCGGCACTGTTCATCACGGTTGCCTGCGGCGCGTGCTCCGGTTTCCACAGCCTGATCTCCACCGGTACATCTTCCAAGCAGCTGGCTAACGAGAAGGACGCGAAGCCGATCGGTTACGGCTCCATGCTCATCGAATCCGCGCTGGGTATCATCTCCCTGATCGCGGTAGGTATGGTATTCACTGCTTACACCAATGGTGATTTCGGTTCCCCGGCGGCGGCATTTGCTGCAGGTATTGCAACGATGTTTGATACGGACGGTAGCACTGTATACAATACGGTATACGCGCTTCTGACATTGGCGGTATCCGTATTCGCACTGACCAGTCTGGATACCGGTACCCGTCTGAGCCGTTTCATGTTCTCCGAGCTGTTCTTAAAGAAGGGTGAGGCGACCTATAAGGATGCCACAGGCATTCGTAAAGTGCTTGCATTCCCTCTGACGGGTACACTTCTTATGGTTGTGATCGGCTGTATCCTGGGCGGCCTGAGCTTAAGCCAGATCTGGGGTCTGTTCGGCGCTGCCAACCAGCTCCTTGCAGGTATCGCTCTGATGGCGGTAGCGGCATGGCTGGGCAATGCGGGCAAGAACAACAAGATGTTCTATATCCCGATGGTATTTATGCTGGTAGCTACGATCACCAGTCTGGTAATGACCGTGATCGCAAAGATCAAGACCGTTGCAGACGGCGCTGCAGCCTGGGGCGACTGGTTCCAGATGATCTTCGCGGCCGCTATGGTCGTTCTGGCGCTCTTCCTTGTTGTGGAGGGTATCCAGACCTTCAGCGCGCAGATG
>CANQIJ010000038.1 GCA_947624025.1 uncultured Lachnospiraceae bacterium
CCAAAGCTGCGGCAGAGCTTCTCGCCGAGAAGCTGACGGCGAAGGGCTGCCCGAAGGTGGTTGTGGCGGATCTGGCGAGAGAAGATATGGCAGAATGCGTGGAGGACGCGTTCCGCTACGGCAAGCTGGTGCTCGCAAGCACCACCTACAACACGGAGGTGTTCCCCTGCATGCGTGAATTTCTAAACGACCTGTACGAGCACGGCTACCAGAAGCGCACCGTTGCCCTGATAGAGAACGGCACCTGGGCGCCAAGCGCCGCCAAGGTCATGAAGGGAAAACTGGAAAGCTGCAAAGAGATCACCTTCCTGGAGCCTGTCATCACGATACGTTCCGCGATGACCGAGGAAAATAAGGCGCAGATCGAAGCGCTGGCGGATGAGCTGATGAAGTAGTGATGTTATGTAAACCTATATCGGTGCGTCAGCTTTGACATGATGTAAACCCCGTGTATTTCTCTGCAGAAATCACGGGGTTTTCTTTTTTTCTTCCTGTATCTTTGTTCTCACGCCGAGCGCCCGCAGCTCTTCCACTGCCTGTGCCTGATCCCGAAAAAGGATCGTATGAATGCCAAGCTTCTGCGCACCAGTCAGATTGGCCTCCGTATCGTCCAGGAATACGCACTCCTCCGGCACCAGTCCGTAACGCCTGATCAACCGTTCATAGATCTGCGGCATCGGCTTGATCACCTGCTCCCGATAGGACAGGATCCCGCCGTCCGTATAAGGGATGAAATCCAGGGCGTAGGCGCACTCCGTCTCTGCTTTCTGAGAAAAATTGGATAGATACAGTACACGGTATCCGTTATTCTTCAAATCCCGGATCCACGGGATCGCGTAGTCGTTGCGGCGCACCATGGTCTTAACATGGTCCATGACCCGCCGGATATCCGCCTCGATCGCAGGATCCGCCTCTACGAATCTCTGCATGATCTGTTCAAAGGACAGCACACCCTTGTCGTACTCGTTCCATGCGGGCGTATAGACCGTGGCTCTTGCGATACGCTCTATCATTTCTTCATCATATCCGAAACCGGCAAAATGCTCTCGCCAGGTAAAATCGGCAAGCACGTTCCCGATATCAAAAATAACAGTTGTTATCATATTCTGGCGAACTCTTTCTGTAAAGGGCTTTTCCTATAGATGATATCCTCTCTGCCGGGGCCGTTGGAAACCATTGTGATCGGATAACCGATCTGCTCTTCAATGAACTCTACATATCTGCGGCAGTTTTCGGGCAGCTCTTCGTAATTCTTGATACCCCTGATATCGCATTTCCAACCCGGCAGCTTCTTAAGGACCGGTTTTGCCTTCTCCAGCTTACAGGTGACGGGGAAATCCGTCGTCACCTCACCGTCGATCTCATATCCTACGCAAACCGGGATCTCATCCAGATATCCCAGCACATCCAACACCGTAAACGCCACATCGGTTGTACCCTGCAGGCGGCAGCCGTACTTGGATGCCACGCAGTCAAACCATCCCATACGACGGGGGCGTCCCGTCGTTGCGCCGTACTCGCCGCCGTCACCGCCGCGGTTGCGCAGCTCGTCAGCCTCGTCCCCGAAGATCTCCGACACAAAAGCGCCCGCACCGACAGCGGAGGAATAGGCTTTGCACACCGTGATGATCTCCTTGATCTCATGGGGCGGAAGTCCCGCGCCGATGGCGCCGTACGCCGCCAGAGTGGAAGAAGACGTCACCATCGGATAGATCCCGTGGTCCGGGTCCTTGAGCGTTCCCAGCTGTCCTTCCAGCAGTACGGTCTTACCCTCTTTCAGCGCCTGATCCAGATAGGCGGACACATCGCACACATAAGGCGCTATCATCTCTCTATATTCACGCAGCGTGTCAAGAAGCGCTGCCGGATCGATCAACGGCTTGTGATACAGATGCTCCAACAGCACGTTCTTCGTCTCGCAGATGCGGGGCACCTTCTCCTGCAGCAGCTCCTCGTCAAACAGCTCGCTCACCTGAAAACCGATCTTGGCATATTTATCCGAGTAAAAAGGAGCAATGCCGGACTTGGTGGAGCCAAAAGATTTGCCGCCGAGCCGCTCTTCCTCATACTGGTCGAACAGGATATGATACGGCATCACGATCTGGCACCTGTTGGACACCAGGATCTTCGGCTTCGGCACATTTCTGTCCGTGATCGACTGGATCTCTTTGATCAGCAGCGGAATATTCAACGCAACGCCGTTACCGATGATGCTGGTCGTATGACCGTAGAAAACACCGGACGGCAAAGTGTGAAGCGCAAACTTGCCGTAATTATTCACGATGGTATGACCCGCATTGGCGCCGCCCTGAAAACGCACGATAATGTCGGCCTTCTCCGCCAGCATATCCGTGATCTTTCCCTTTCCTTCATCTCCCCAGTTGGCGCCTACTACTGCTTTTACCATATGATATATCCTCCTTCTGCCTCTGATAGCATTCGCCGTGCTCTTCCGGCTTTCCGCAGACAGGTATGCTCTCTGCCGCCTGCAAAGACGGATGCGCCCGGCACATACGAAGCGTCCCGGCCACGGCCGCAAAAGGGCGGGTTGTAAAAAACCCGCCCCTGTTTCTTACTTTATGATTATAAACCAGAATCATTCATAAGTAAAATAAATATTATGGAGAAACAAAATAATTTTTGCTCATGCATGGGAATGCTGCCTGTAATGCAGCGCTCTGGTCGCGTTCAGTACCGCCAGGATCATGACGCCCACGTCCGCAAAGATCGCCCACCACATGCTCAACGTTCCGAATGCGCCAAGCACCAGACAGATCAATTTAACGGCCAGCGCAAAAACGATGTTCTGATATACGATCCGCAGAGTCTTGCGGGATATGCCGATGGCTGTCGCGATTTTCTCCGGATCGTCGTCCATGAGCACGATATCCGCCGCCTCGATGGCGGCGTCGGCGCCCAGTGCGCCCATGGCGATCCCCAGATCCGCTCTGGACAGTACCGGTGCATCATTGATACCGTCACCCACAAAGGCCAGATTTTCCTTCGGTTTCCTGGATGCCAGCAGCGCCTCCACCTCTGCCACCTTATCCTCCGGCAAAAGCTCGCTCTTAACCTCATCCACGCCCAATTCCTTGGCTACGGCGTCTGCAGTGCTTCGAGCGTCGCCGGTTAACATAACTATTCGTTTAACGCCTGCGGCCTTCATCGCCGCTATCGCGGACCCTGCATTGGGCTTCACCACATCCGATATCAGGATATAGCCCGCATATACGCCGTCGATCGCCACATGGACCTCCGTTCCCGTCTTCTGCGGCGTCCGATATGTGATCCCCAGCTTTTCCATCAGTCTGGCATTGCCGGCTGCCGTCTCTCTGCCGTCCACGACCGCCGTCACGCCGTGGCCGCCGATCTCTTCCACGCCGCTGATCTGCCCGGCGTCTATAGGCTTCCCGTAGGCCTCCTTCAGGCTCTTGCTGATGGGATGACGGGAATAGTGCTCGGCATACGCCGCCGCCCTCAGCAGCTCGTCCCGGGAAAAGCCCTCTGCCGGCTCGATGTCCGTCACCTCAAACACGCCTTTCGTGAGAGTTCCGGTCTTATCACACACCACACAGGTCGTCTTAGACAGAGCCTCCAGATAATTGGAGCCTTTCACCAGGATTCCCTTGGCGGAAGCGCCGCCGATCCCTCCGAAAAAGCTTAGGGGAATGGAGATCACCAGCGCGCACGGGCAGCTAATGACCAGTGTAGTCAATGCACGGATAAGCCACTGCGACCATCCTGCCGGATTGCCCATAAGCAGATGGATCACAGGCGGCAGAACCGCCAGCGCCAGCGCACCGATGCAGACAGCCGGCGTATAATATCTGGCAAATCTGGTGATAAAGTTCTCCGACCGGGATTTCTTCATGCTGGAATTTTCCACCAGATCAAGGATCTTCGACACGGTCGATTCCCCGAAGGGCTTCGTAGTCCTGATGCGCAGCACACCGGACATATTGACGCAGCCGCTGATGACCTCGTCGTTTTCGCCCACCTCCCGCGGAAGGCTTTCGCCGGTCAGGGCGCTCGTATTAAGGGATGAGGAACCGCTCACGATCACACCATCGATCGGCACCTTCTCACCAGGCTGCACCGTGATCACAGACCCGGTCTCCACCTCCTCAGGATCGACCTGCACCAGCTTACCGTCCTGCTCCACATTGGCGTAATCAGGCCGGATATCCATCAGCTCCGTGATATTCTTACGGCTCTTACCCACCGCATAGCTCTGGAACAGCTCGCCGATCTGGTAGAAAAGCATGACGGCCGAGCCTTCCACATACTCTCCCAGAGCGATCGCGCCCACCGTCGCCACCGCCATCAGAAAATTCTCGTCAAAGATCTCCCCATGAACGACGCCGAGTATCGCTTTTCTCAGGATATCATAGCCGATGATCAGATACGGTATCATAAAAAGAACGAACCTGACAGATGCGTTTTCTATCGGGATCAGACTGAGCGCTATCAGCAGGACAGCCGATATGACAATGCGGATCAGTACTTTTTTCTGTTTTCTAGTCATTGTCTTCTCCATTTCTGTGCAGTATCGCCCGAACCGCGGCGAGCGACACACGCCGTTTTAATATGAACATATGAATATATAATCATATGTTTGTGCATATGTCAACCATAAAAAATATTTCTTTCACACAGACAGCTTCCCGGTACTTCCCCGTATCAATACGACAGTACCGGAATCTGTCGGCAGACCGTATCAATACGACAGCGCCGGAATCTGTCAGCAGACCGTATCAATACGACAGCGCCGGGATCTGTCGGCAGACCGTTTGCACACGTCGGCACTTAGCGAGGTTTTTTCGAGCTTAGTGCCGTTACGTGTGGAACCGAGCGAAAGCGTGTCTGCCGAGGATCCCGGCGCTGCCGTATAATAGTATAATAATAGGTAATGCTGTCATGCTGCCATACTATACTTACTGAATCACACCCGTACCGCTTCTCGTCCACATGATGCCCTGACCGATCATCTGGTCGATATCCATTCCGATGATCTGTGAGGCTCTCGCCTTGGCAGCCGCAGCATTAGCTGTTCCGAGATTTTTATAGATATCGTAAGACGGCTTCCTGTTGCCGTTTAAATCATACAATCCCATCGCCAGGTGGCTCTCCGTCACCTCATACGCATCATCGGTCTGCCGGAAAAGCATGAAGGCGTCCACATCCGGCAGCGAGGCTGCTTTCAGATAACCGTACGCGATCGAAGCCTCCTGTTTTTCGTCACCGAAAACAGATGTGTAGCCTATCTCTGCAAGGGATATGCTTCTGACCTGTCCCGCAGGATTCAAAAACTGCGACTGATGCATATAGTTGACCAGCAGCTCCAGATTCTGCATGGTAATATACGGTGTTGACAGATCGTTCTTCACCCAGACTGACGGCCCGTTCCATGCGTACGGGTCATACAGCGGCGAATTATACGGGTGGAAAGACAGGTTCCAGTCTATGTTCCCCTCACGCAGCATATAGTAGTTAAACTGGTCCAGATATGCTCTGGCCAGGAAGCTGCCCGGATTTGACTTTCTGTTCCACTCCTGATCGATGGAATTATAAATGCGCACGTTGGCATTCTGGCTCTTCATCTCATTGTAAATGATACGGAATGCCTTCACATATATGTTCACATTATAGTCAAGCGATGAGGAACTGGTATACCACCATGATGTCCGCGCATTCACCTCATTGCCAACGATCCAGTTGTCCACCTGGCCGCATCCCGCCTGTCCGGAATATCTCTGTGCCAGAAACGCGCCGACCGCCTTTAAATGATTTACACCCGCGGCATCCGCCACATTGAGCGCATAACCGGGACAGTCCCCTCCGCGCGCCGCCGGATGCACCAGATCCTGCGCATAGGGACTCTGTCCGCCGTTTAAGAGAACCAGTGTCACCTGAATACCGCTGTTATTAAAGCTTTTGATCATGGAATCAAAAGACGCGATCCTGCCGCCGTTAAAATAATAGGTCTGTCCGTTATAGGCAAAAGGGATCGCCCCGCCCACAGACGCATCCACACAGATCTCGTCCATATCCATGTTGTAAACGATCTGCTGGATGCCAAGATCCTGTAATTCCCCGTTGGAGCATTTCGTCAGATCGGGCAGGATACCCTTGATGCCCGTATCTCTGCGCGCTGATGTGTGCGCCGCAATAGCTTCCGGATTCGTTATATAATGCTCGTCGCTGACCTGTATCATCTGTCCGCCGCTTTTGACGGCAACCAGAAATTTACGGCTTAAGTTAGAGTCTGCTGTATTGTAATTCAAGGGAAAAGAAGCGGTGACCGAAGCGCCTGCATCCACGGATGCCACGATGTTTCCTGCGGTTCCGTCCTGATATACCTCGTCCGCGTAGATATAATATTTGCCGTCGTCGCTTGAAGGAACGCTGCCCGCGCTTAAGCTGCACACCACATCCCCGCCTGATATCGTACAGGAGCTGATCTTTACGGGACGCCCCTCCGCTTTTACATACCGCATACCGCCGCTAATCGGCGCTGTCAGACTAAACGCCAGCGCCAGCGCCGCGACAGCCGCCATCCGGCATAAGGCTCTCCTTCCTGCTCTCCTATTGTCTGTTTCTCCCGATGCGATACCGTTTCGCGCCGTACCACATACGTTTTTTCGTCTGTTTGTAAACATAATAGCTCCTTTTCCTCGTTATTGTATTTACCTGCGGGCTTTCGCCTTCCGGCTTAGCCGCGCCATGCTTCATCCTACACCGGATTCACATGCACCATGATGTGTTTTACCTTCGGGAAAGTATTCTCAATGGCGTCATGCACACTCTCCGCAATGCTGTGCGCGTCCCTGAGACGCATCTCGCCGTCCACTTCGATCTCGATATCCACATAGATCTTATTGCCGAAAACACGGGTGTGCAGCAGATCAACGCCCGCTACGCCCTCCTGGGCCAGCGCACATTCTCTCAGCCGCCGCTCCGTCTCGTCATCGCAGGCTTTATCGACCATCTTATCCACTGCGTCCATGAAAATATCATAGGCGGCTTTTTCAATGAAAACGCATATGACGGCACTGGCCACAGGATCCAGAATAGGAAAGCCGATCCTTGCTCCCCCGATACCGATCAGAGCGCCTATCGATGAAAGCGCGTCCGACCGATGATGCCACGCATCCGCCATCAGTGCGCCGGAATCGATCTTTTTGGCATAGATCCTCGTATACTGATACATACCCTCCTTGACCAGAATGGACACGGCTGCCGCGATCAGCGCCAGCATTCCCGGTACGGCCAGTTCAGAGTAATCTCCCGCCACGATCTTGCTCACCGCCGAGTAGCCGATTCCCAGGCCCGTGACCGCCAGGATCGTAGACAGCACGATCGCCGCCACGCACTCCATCCGCTCATGGCCGTAGGGATGATCCTTATCCGATTCTTTGGCCGATATCCTGATGCCGATGATCACAACGACCGTGCTGAACACATCCGATGCCGAATGGATCGCATCCGATACCATAGCCCCGGAATGCGCAATAAAACCTGCTGCCAGCTTAAAGACCGTCAGGAGCATATTGGCTATGATGCTGACGCGCGATACCTCCATCGCCACCTTCTCATAATCTGCGGAGATCTGCTGCGCGGCCGAAACCTCCGGCCGGTCAGCGCCGTCTTTTTTACCGCATTCCCTGTTTCTACCGTCACGATTCATCTTCACAGCTTTTTTCTCCGTTTCCCCGTATCTATCCTTCCGGGCCGTCCTCAGCCACGCGCCCGTCACTGCCGTGAGCGGCAGCTCCCCGGTCTGATATACGTCAGCCGTTCGGGATCCTGAGCACCTGACCGATGCGCAGCGTATCGCCTGTCAGCCCGTTCAAGCTCTTTATGGCATCGACCGTTGTGCCGAACCGTCTTGCCAGCGCCCACAGCGTATCGCCCGAGCGGACCGTGTATTCAAAATACGAATCATCTGCGGGCGTCGGAATCTTGAGTGTCTGACCGATATACAGCTCATTGCCTGTAAGACCGTTCAGTCTTTTGATCGCATCCACGGTCGTATCATATCTCAAAGACAGCAGCCACAGTGTGTCACCCGAGCGAACCGTATACTCAAAGTACCCGGATGTGCCCGGAGTATTCGACGGAATATTGCCTTTGACGTCCAGATAGACATCATAGAGCGCCTGCCATGTGGACGGCCCCACAATGCCGTCGGCCGTAAGTCCGCGCATCTGCTGAAAGGCGATCACCGCCTGCCGTGTCGAAGGACCGAAAATACTGTCCTGGGTCACATCCGGCAGCTCCGGGTAAAACTGTGAGATGACGGCAAGCAGATACTGCAGTGTCAGCACATCGTTTCCGCGAGAGCCCTGACGCAGAACCGTATCGGGCGGAACGGTTCCGATCCCCAGCTGCGTTCCCTCGCTGTCCAGCTCGGCAAGCCTGGCTACTGCGGTATAGATCTGGGATATCTTATACCATGTAGACTTACCGACTACGCCGTCCGGCGCCAGGTTAAAAACGCTCTGAAATCTTCTGACCGCCGCATCCGTACCGGCGCCAAACACTCCCGACGGATCGCTGATCACCGGGATCGCCGGATAATTCTGCCTGATCCTGTTGAGATAATTCTGAATGTTCTGCACATCCAGTCCCGCACTGCCGGTGCGCAGCGGCGTACCCGGATAGGAAGAGAGCGTATCCGATACCGCTCCCGCCTCCGCGATCGTCACGTCATTCGGGTAATAGTAACGCAATATCTGTATCGGAGAGCGCCCCTGCTCCGCCAGCGTCACGGTTCCCCACTGGGACAGCCCCTGGCAGGTGACTGTCGTACCGTTGCAGAAAGACGTAAAATAGGGTGCGTTCTGTCCCGGACGTGTCACATATTCATTAAAGATCTCGTCCACGATATTATTGATCGACTCATAGGTCACTCTTCCGTACACAAATGCCTGATCGTATGCGGTGCTGTTCGTGATGTCAAAATCGCAGCCCTGACTCCTGTACCACTCGGTAAAAATGCGGTTCAGCGCAAACGTGATAATGACATAAATATTCGCCCGAAGCGCGGCGTCCGGCCATGTCGGATAGATCTCGCTGCTCGCTGCGTTCTTCACATAATCCGGAAAAGACACCTGCACATTGGCGGCATATGCGGACGGACTCCCAAGATGCACCGTGATCCGGTTAGGGATCACCACCTGCCGCAATACATACGGCTGTATGGAAGCGCCCTGCTGGGAATGCGGCTCATTGCCCGAAACGGCAGGCGGTCCCATTGTGATCCGGGTAATATCACCGCTCCGCGCTCTGTCAGCGCCCGGCAGCATCACCAGATCCTGGATCGCCGTCTCACCGTCATAGATCGGAATACCCGCTATATACAGCGACTGAAACCCATCCGTCTGTGCCAGTATGCCGTAACTGACATAAGGTGTTTCGGAATATCCGGGCTCCAGCGACAGAGCCGCATCCACAGTCTCCAGCGAAACCATCGGCGTCCT
Source organism: uncultured Lachnospiraceae bacterium (assembly GCA_947624025.1). Lineage (GTDB taxonomy): Bacteria > Bacillota > Clostridia > Lachnospirales > Lachnospiraceae > UBA3282. The sequence goes on from CANQIJ010000038.1 coordinate 9,483, forward strand.
GCCGCTTTCATCAGTCACCAGGTCATACACCCTGTTACCCTGATCATCCAGTATCCTGACCCGGACGTTTTCAAGCGGAACCGCCTCATCCGCCAGCCTCGTCTGTATTATCAAATAACCAATCGCCATAAAAATGAAGTTCTCCTTTTTTCTATGTTTTATTATATAAAACACAGAAAAAAATGTGCTCACACGGCGTTTGGTTTCCCGCTTTTTTCTCTTTCCAGTTTGAAGTATCTGACAAACGACCGCCTTACCTGTCCATACAGATTACGGCAGACCATGATCCTGCTCCCGTTTTTCATCTCGATCCACGCCGGGTTGATATACCGTATCATGTCTATCCTGCACAGGTAAGCGCTATGGCATCTGACAAAGCCGCCTCCGTCAAGCCTCTGCTCCAGCGTAGCAATGTCCTCCGTGGTGTGGACCCGGAATGTCCTGTGAGGCTGGGGACAAAATTCTACCACACAGCCATTCGGCATCGATTCGATATATACGATCGATCTGGCAGAGATCTTCAGAGCCTTCTTGGCCGTACTGATCAAAAGGTACTGCCTCTCTCCGCCTCTTTGCAGCGCCCAGTCCATACATGCGCACAGATCATCCTGACCGGGCGGCGCCGGGATCCATTGCACGATCTGCGGATCGATGTTCCCCTGCAGGCGTTTTGCCTCCTTCGTCATACCGATCACGATCAGACCGGACTTCTGCTCCTTGAGCTTCTTAGCCGTATTCAGATAGGTCTGCTCCCATCCGGACACATCAGCCAGCAGACCGTCAAAGCCGCGTTTTCTATCCCATTCGATGAAAAATTGCTCCTCATCGGCAAACACGGTAGTATCCACGGGAATATTACGATCACAGCCCCACTGTTCCACAAGCCGCCTTAACTGCCCCTCCTGTTGCCGCTCTCTTTCAATAATCGCAAGCTTCATATTCCTCTCCATCCCCGCCCTGTCCGGTCAGAAATCCTCTGCACAGGCAGACGAATCTGCGCTTATTTTATCGCAAATCCATCCATAATTCAAGGCTTTCCGACAGAGTAACCCATATAGAAAAGGGCTGTGCCCCAAACCGACGCACAGCCTCTCTTTTCTTATCAAATCCAAACGGTACAAACTATTATTCTCTTCTAAACCGATCCGCACTCACAGATCATCTGCCAAACTGACAATCGTTGTTGCCGCTCTCGGTCGTCCACATCTCCAGCATGTTGATCGGGTCGTTGAAGTCCGCCAGCCAGCCGTTACGGGCAATATCATAATTGCCTGCTTTTCTTTCCTCCAGGAATACGTTCCAGTCAACGGTCTTGATCGTCATGTTGATGCCGATCGCCGCGAAATCCTGCTGTAAGGACTCTGCGATCGCCACATGTCCCGTGCCCTCGTTGGTCAGATACTCGAAGGTGATCGGCGTTGCGTCGGAGAGCATCCCTTCATCGGTGAACTCGAAGCCCGCGCTCTTCAACAGCTCGATCGCCTCGTCCAGATTCTCGTCGAAGGCTTCCGGATCATAGTAGCCTGCCGTCGCTTCGTTCGGATAGGTATATGCGTCATCATTTACCTTGAATACGCCGCCGTTACCGTCAGCCATACCTGTCGGGATAAAGGTGTTCGCCGGCTGCTGGCCTGTCTGACCGATGTTCTCAACGATATAATCACGGTCTACCAGCAGTGCAAATGCGCGGCGCATTGCGTTCGCCTGTGCGGGAGTCTTGCCCTCAAACAGAGGACTCTTTACGTTAAAGCATACATAGTAGGTGCCCAGGTTATCCACGATGTGGAACTCCGGATTGTCCAGTAAGGACTGGATCTCATCCGTGGGAACCGTATCCGCGAAATCCAGATCGCCCGCGTTATATGCCGCATAGATTGCCGTATCGTCGGCACTCAGCATCATCTGCAGAGTTTCAACCTTCACTTCGTCCGCTCTGTGATAGTAAGGGTTCTTTACATAAGTCATGGACTCGTCATGAGACCAGCTGGAAAGCGTATAAGCGCCATTGCTGACAAAGCCCGCTTCCTGGCACCATGCGCCCGGATTGGTCTGCCAGTCGGATGCGCCCTCCACCTCGGACTGTTTGACCGGATAGTAAGCCGGGAAAGCCAGAAGGTCAAGGAAGTATGCGCAGGGAGCGTTTAATACGATCGTCAGAGACTGACCGTCCTCACTTGCCGTTACGTTTAAGGTGCCGTCGCTGTTTGCCTGGATCGCATCAAACATATAGGAATAGTCGGCTGCCGTTTCCGGCGCTACCGCACGGTTCCAGGAATATACGAAATCGTTCGCGTTCAGCTCGGAGCCGTCGGACCATTTCAGGTCGGGAAGCAGGTTGACCGTATAAGTCAATCCATCGTCGCTCACCGATACATCGGAAGCCAGATCCGGCTGTAAGCTGCCGTTCTCGTCATAGGTATACAGACCCGCAAAGCTGTTGACCGCCAGACATGCACCGTCAACGGAGCTGTTCAGTGCAGGGTCCAGATAATCCGGTTCGGAAGCCAGATTGATACGAAGGGTATCGGAATCCGTCTCGGCAAACTGGAAATACTTGAATCCGTACAAATTGGAATAAATATTGGAAACATTGGATTTCTGCAGATAAATATCATTGTAATAATACAGGGGCAGCAGTGCGCCTGTTTCCATCAGAATATCCTCAGCCTGATGCATGAGCGCCTCACGCTGCGTGTAATCCGTCGTGGTCTTGATCTCCTGGATCAGAGCATCATAGCTGGCCCAATCGGCAGGATCGACCGCATCGTGGTCACCTCCGACGGCAGCATCCTCCGTATCCTCCGTATCCGCCGCATCTGCGTCTGTCTCATCAGCCGCGTCGTCGTTACCCCCCCCCACTTCTGTGCTCTCCTGTGCACTGTCATCCGCCGGCGCTTCCGCAGAACCGCCTCCGCAGGCAGACAGTGTGGTCAGCGTCAGAGCGAGCGCCGCTAACAAAGCTGCTTTTCTTTTCATAATATTTTCCTCCTTTTTATATTCCGTTTGGAATCATCAGTGTATTATTGACAGACGCTTTCGCATCTGTTAATACCGTTTCCGTAAAAATATGCCTTCGTTAAAGTCTCACATATCATAATACAAACTAACGATTATGGCAAGCTGCAAAATGTCCGTTTCCTTTTTCTTCCAGGGAAGGACAGACCTCGGCACACTTGTCCGTCGCATACCGGCATCTGGTGCGGAACGCGCAGCCCGTCGGCATATTCATGGGACTGGGTACATCTCCGGACAGCACGATTCGCTTGCTGTTCCTGGCGATCACCGGATCCGGGATCGGCACCGCGCTAAGCAGCGATTCCGTATAGGGATGGACAGGATGATCGTATACCTCGTCGGCGTCTCCGATCTCCACCACCTTACCCAGATACATGACCGCGATCCGGTTGGAAATATGCCGAACCACCAGCAGATCATGGGCTATAAAGAGATAGGCTACACCCAGCTTCTCCTGCAGATCCTCAAACATGTTGATGACCTGTGCCTGGATGGAGACATCCAGAGCGCTCACCGCCTCATCGCACACGATAAACTGCGGATTCACCGCCAGGGCTCTGGCAATACCGATACGCTGTCTCTGGCCGCCGGAAAACTCGTGGGCGTACCGGGTCGCATGCTCCGCATTCAGGCCCACCAGCTCCATCAGCCCAAGGATCTTATCCCTGCGCTCCTTCTTATCCGCATACAGCTTGTGCACATCCAGAGGCTCGCCGATGATGTCCTCCACTGTCATACGCGGATTTAAGGAAGAATAAGGATCCTGAAAGACCATCTGCATATTTTTCCGATGCTCCCCGATATTCTTATCCGTGATCTTATCGCCTCTGAACTTCACCGTACCGGCCGTCGGCTCATACAGCCGCAGGATGGAACGCCCTACCGTCGTTTTGCCGCAGCCGGACTCGCCCACAAGCCCCAGCGTCTCTCCCGGCCTGATCTGAAAGCTCACGCCGTCCACCGCCTTTAAGGGCGTGGTCTTAAAAAATCCCGTCTTGATCGGAAAATACTGCTTCAGATCCTCTACTTCAATCAGATATTCACTGCTCATGCCTGCGCTCCTTTCTTCTCCGCCTCGGCAAGCCGTTTATAGGCAAGCCAGCAGCTCGCGTAATGGCCGTCCGGCATCTGCACCTGGGGCGGCACATCTGTCAGGCAGATCTTCATCGCCTCGTCGCACCTTGCGCAGAAAGCGCAGCCCTTGGGCATATTGAGCAGATTGATCGGCGTTCCCGCGATCGGAACAAGCCTTTCCTTTCTGCCGTCAGCCTTGGGAATAGAGCGCAAAAGCCCTTTGGTATATTCATGGGCCGGCCTGTAGAAAATATCCTCCGCCGTTCCCCTCTCGCAGACACGCCCGCCGTACATAACGATGATCTCATCGCACATATCCGCGATAACACCCAGGTCATGCGTCACCATGATGATCGCCATGCCGAGCTTCTTCTGAAGCTCCTGCATCAGCTCCAGTATCTGCGCCTGGATGGTCACGTCCAGAGCCGTCGTCGGCTCGTCCGCGATCAGGATATCCGGTTCGCAGGCAAGCGCCATGGCGATCATGACACGCTGCCGCATACCGCCGGAAAGCTCATGCGGGTACTGTCTGATACGTTTCTGCGGCTCATTCACGCCGACTAACTCTAACATCTCCACGGCCCGCTCCTTCGCCTGCTTCTTATCCTTGTCCGTATGGAGCAGGATCGCTTCCATCAGCTGATTGCCGATCGTGAATACGGGATTGAGGCTCGTCATGGGATCCTGGAAAATAATACTGCAGCATTTGCCCCGAAACCCCTTCATCTGTTTTTTGTCAAACCGGGTGATGTCCTGCCCCTTATAGAGCACCTCACCGCTGATGATACGGCCGGTGGAAGCCAGGATCTGCATAATGGAATAAGCGGTAACGCTCTTGCCGGAACCGGATTCCCCTACGATCCCGAGTATCTTGCCCGGCGCCAGATTAAAGGTCACGCCGTTTACCGCCTTCACTTCCCCGGAATCCGTAAAAAAGGATGTATGCAGATCTTTTACCTGTAAAATATATTCTTCGCTCATAATATCACCATTCCTCATCTATCTGTTGTCTTGCCGTTTCCCTCTCATCCGGCCTTCTGATATGCCGCCGCTTCACCCATCCGCTATTTTCTCAGCTTCGGATCGAAGGCATCCCGCAGCCCGTCGCCCAGCAGGTTAAAGGAAAGCACGATCAGGCAGATCACGATCGCCGGAATGACCAGCTTATAAGGATAACTCTGCAAGCCTTCTCTGGCACTGTTGGCAAGACTTCCGAGGGAAGGCATGGGAGACTGTACGCCCAGTCCGATAAAGCTCAGATAGCTTTCGGTAAAGATCGCCGACGGTATCTGCAGCGCGGTAGAAATAAAGATGACGCTGACACAGTTCGGGATAATGTGCTTCCGGATGATCCTGCCGCTCTTGGCGCCCGTCGTCTTGGCCGCCAGGATATATTCGTTGTTCTTGATCGTCAGGATCTGCCCGCGCACCAGTCTTGCCATGCTGACCCAGTATAACAGACCGTAGACGATAAACAGCGAGATCATGTTGACGCCCAGCTTCTGGAACACCGTTCCCTCCAGAAGCGGCTTGAGCGTTTCGTCAAGCACCACGGAAAGCAGGATGATGACGAGCATGTCCGGCAGGGAATAAATGATATCCACTATCCGCATCATGATCAGGTCCACCTTGCCGCCCAGATACCCGGATATACTGCCGTATAACAGACCGATGATCAGCACGATCACGCTGGCGAACAGACCTACCGCCAGAGACACCCTCGTACCGTACACGACA
>CANQIJ010000039.1 GCA_947624025.1 uncultured Lachnospiraceae bacterium
ACGGGCCCCAACACCGGCGGCAAGACCGTTTCCTTGAAAACGGTCGGCCTACTGACACTGATGGGACAGGCGGGTCTTCATATTCCGGCATCGGACCGCTCCGAATTATCTGTTTTTGAGGAAGTGTATGCCGACATAGGCGACGAGCAGAGCATTGAGCAGAGTCTCAGCACTTTTTCCTCACACATGACCAATATCGTGTCCATCCTGCAGAATACCGATGCCGATTCCTTATGTCTCTTTGACGAGCTTGGCGCGGGCACGGACCCCACAGAGGGTGCGGCGCTTGCGATATCGGTCCTCGACTGTCTGCACAGCCGGGGCATACGGACCATGGCGACCACGCACTACAGCGAGCTGAAGGTATATGCGTTGTCCACAGACGGTGTCCAGAACGCAAGCTGTGAATTCAGCGTGGAGACCCTGCGCCCCACCTACCGTCTGCTGATCGGCATTCCCGGCAAGAGCAACGCTTTCGCCATATCGTCCAAGCTGGGGCTGCCGGATCATATCATCGAGGACGCGAAGCGGCACATCACCCAGGACAAGGAGAGCTTTGAGGACCTGCTGGCGGATCTGGAGAACAGCCGTCTCACCATAGAGAAGGAGCAGGCGGAAATCGAAGCCTACCGGGAAGAGATCCGGACCCTCAAGCAGCGTCTGGAAGCCAAGCAGGAGAAGCTCGAGGAATCCAGGGCGCGCATTCTGCGCGAGGCCAACGAGGAAGCGCGGGCGATCCTGCAGGACGCCAAGGATGTTGCGGACGAGACGATCCGCACCTTCCAGAAAGCGGATGCCGGCGTATCCATGAAGGAGCTGGAGCGATCCCGTCAGAAGGTCCGGGATAAAATATCCGAAAAGAACGACAGGCTATCGCTTAAGAACGACAAACCCGCCCATAAGGTCTTAAAACCGAGCCAGATCATGCTCGGTGACAGTGTAAGAATAATTTCTATGGGATTAAAGGGCACGGTCAGCTCACTGCCGGATAAAAACGGCAGGCTGTTCGTACAGTGCGGTATCATCCGCTCCCAGGTGTCTTTGGATGATCTGGCTCTGATCGAAGAGAAGACGATCAACACCGGCAAGCCGCAGCGGTCTTCCTCCGGCGGTCTTGGAATGTCCAAGACCTATTCCGTGTCCACGGAAATCAATCTGTTAGGCAAAACGGTTGACGAAGCGCTTTCAGAGCTGGACAAGTATCTGGACGATGCCTATCTCGCGCATCTGCCGAGCGTCCGAATCGTCCACGGCAAGGGCACCGGAGCACTCCGGAAGGCGGTACACAACTATCTGCACCGGAACAGGATCATCAAGAGTTACCGGCTGGGAGAATTCGGCGAAGGCGACGCCGGCGTTACCATTGCAGAATTTAAGGATTAACCCCGGCACATTATACAAAGATCAACTATATATCACAGGGATCATTTTAAGACAGGAAGATGAGGTATGACTATGGTAAGTAAACAGAAAATTCTGATCGTAGACGACGATAACAACATCGCGGAACTGATCTCACTCTATCTGACCAAAGAGTGTTTCGAGACGATGATCGTCAATGACGGGGAATCAGCGCTGACGGCCGTTGACAGCTTCGAGCCGAACCTGATGCTCCTTGATCTGATGCTGCCGGGCATCGACGGCTACCAGGTGTGCAGAGAGGTGCGCTCCAAATCCACTCTGCCTATCATTATGCTGTCCGCCAAGGGCGAGGTGTTTGACAAGGTTCTCGGGCTGGAGCTGGGCGCCGACGACTATATGGAGAAACCGTTTGACTCCAAAGAACTGGTAGCCAGGGTAAAGGCGGTTCTCAGGCGCTACAAGCCTGCCGTGTCCGAGCCGAAGGCTTCCGATATCAAGAGCGTGGAATATCCCGATCTGATCATCAACCAGACCAACTATTCCGTTATCTATATGGGAAAAACCATCGAGATGCCGCCGAAGGAGCTGGAGCTTCTTTATTTTCTGGCATCGTCACCGAATCACGTTTTTACCAGAGAACAGCTTCTTGATCAGATCTGGGGCTACGAATATATTGGAGATACCAGAACGGTAGACGTACATATCAAGCGCCTTCGCGAGAAGATCAGCGATCATGAGAAATGGCGGATCGCCACGATCTGGGGCATCGGCTATAAGTTTGAATCCAGATGATCTTGGAGTAGATTATGAGGAAAACGCTGTATCTGAAATTAATACTTGCCTATATCATTTTCGGGTTGTTCGGCTTTCTCGTTGTAGCTACCTTTGTGACCAACATGACTGCCGACCACCTGACCAAAGAGCAGGCCGATGCGCTCTACAGGGAAGCTACGCTTATAGCCAACACCTATGCGACCGACCTGTACAATAGCGAGATCTCCCTTGAAGCCGTCAAATCACAGCTGGACGCGCTGGACGCCTACTTAAACGCAACGCTGTGGATCATCAACCCCTCCGGCCGAATGATACTGGATTCTTCATCGCCCCTGGATCTGGAAAATGAGATCGTGATCGAAGATTTCGACCCCACGATCACGGAAGGCTCCTACTATATAGTCGGCAATTTTTTTCACGCCTTCGATGAGGAAACGCTCAGTGTATTTGCGCCGATCACCTCGGACTACAAGGTAAAAGGGTATGTTGTCATACACTATCCCATGCAGGGCATCTACACGGAGACCAACAATCTGCTGAACATCTCCTATATCATGCTGGTGATCCTGTTTTTACTCTCCCTGATCATCCTGATCTTCTTTACGGAGATCGTATACATTCCGTTACGCCGGATCACGCTTGCAACGGAACAGTATGCAAGCGGCAATATGCATTATGAATTCAGCGTGGAAAGTGAGGATGAGATGGGATACCTGGCGGCAACGCTTTCCTATATGGCAAGCGAGATCGCCCGGTCGGAAGACGACCAGAAAAAGTTCGTCGCCAATGTCTCCCACGATTTCCGCTCGCCACTTACTTCCATAAAGGGCTATCTGGAGGCCATGATCGACGGTACGATCCCGCCCGAAATGCATGAGAAATATCTGACGATCGTCTTAAACGAGACGGAGCGGCTGCGCAAGCTGACCAACAGCTTACTGACTCTGAACAATTTAAATACGGCGGGAATGATGCTGAATAAAACCGATTTCGACATCAACAAGACGATCCGCAGCGTTGCCGCCTCCTTCGAGGGCACATGCCGCGCCAGGACGATCGCTATCGAACTGGTACTGACAGGCGATGAGATGTATGTCGTTGCCGATATGGAAAAGATCCAGCAGGTACTCTACAATCTGCTGGACAACGCCATCAAATTCAGCCACCACAATTCCGTCATCAAGATCGAGACCAGCGACAAACACAACAAGGTCTTCGTCAGCGTCAAGGATTCCGGTATCGGTATTCCCAAGGATGACCTGAAGCTGATCTGGGAGCGTTTCTACAAATCGGATCTCTCACGGGGCAAAGACAAAAAGGGCACGGGACTGGGACTGTCGATCACGAAGGAGATCATTCGCTCACACGGGGAAAACATCAATGTGATCAGCACGGAAGGGGTCGGCACGGAGTTTATCTTCTCCCTCCCCAAATCCGATATGGAGGACGACGACTAGCCGTTCCATTTCAGGCGGTGCAGCTGTCCTTCCGTCTGCATCCCGGCAAAATGATTCTGCCTGAGCGCCTCGTACAAAACGATCGCTACGGCATTGGATAAATTGAGAGATCTGATCTGCTCCATCATGGGGATGCGGATGCAGGTCTCTTCGTTTTCCACGAGGATCTCCTCCGGGATCCCGCCGCTCTCTTTGCCGAACATGATATAATCATCGGGAGCAAACGCCGCCTCCGTATAAAGGCGTTTCGCTTTGGTGGTTGCCATCCATATCCTGGCCCGGGGATGCTTCTCTCTGAACTCGGCATAATTGATATACCTTGTGACATCCAGATGCTCCCAGTAATCCATTCCCGAACGCTTTACGGCCTTTTCGTCCAGCCTGAAGCCGAGCGGTTCGATCAGATGAAGAGCCGTACCCGTGGCGACACAGGTACGGCCGATATTTCCTGTATTGGCCGGAATCTCCGGCTGATGTAACACAATATGCATACGACCTCCGGGTTGTGATCTACGGTGCTTTACCCTGCTCTGCACGAAGCTTCCCGACAAAATCCGCCAGCTTGCCGATGGCTACTTTCAGATTATCCAGAGAATAGGCGTAGGATATTCTCAGATACCCTTCCCCGCAGTCGCCGAATGCCGTTCCCGGCACGACAGCTACCTTCTCCTCCGCCAGAAATCTCTCCGCGAACTGCTCGCTCGTCATACCGAATTCCTTAATGCACGGGAAGACATAGAAGGCGCCGAACGGTTCAAAGCATTCCAGACCCATCTCGCGGAAAGCATTCATCAGGTAACGTCTTCTCTGATTATACGCCGTCCGCATCTCCTGCACGTCGCCGTCGCCGTTACGAAGCGCCTCCACAGCGGCGTACTGGCTTGTGGTCGGCGCGCACATGATCGCAAACTGATGGATCTTGATCATCTGCTCTATGATCTCCTTCGGGCCGCAGGCATAGCCGAGACGCCACCCGGTCATCGCATACGCCTTGGAAAATCCGTTGATGAGAATGGTTCTCTCCTGCATCCCCTCTATCTCGGCGATCGAAACATGCTTTTCCTTATAGGTGAGCTCCGCGTAGATCTCATCAGACATGACAAGTATGTCATGTTTTTTGACCACCTCGGCGACAGCCTCCAGATCCGCCCGCTCCATGATCGCGCCTGTCGGGTTATTCGGAAAAGGCAGCACCAGTACCTTGGTCTTGTCGGTAATCGCGTTCTCCAGCTCCTGCGCCGTCAGCCGGAATTCATTCTCCGCCTTAAGCTCGATGATCACCGGCACGCCGCCCGCCATGATCGCACAGGGCTCGTAAGACACAAAGCTGGGCTGCGGGATCAGCACCTCATCACCCGGATTGAGCACCGCGCGCAGACCGATGTCGATCGCCTCGGAACCGCCTACCGTTACCAGAACCTCCCTGGCAGGGTCGTATGTAAGCCCCTGCTTTCTTTTCAGATAATTGCAGATCTCTTCTTTTAATTCCTTCAGCCCGGCATTGGATGTATAAAAGGTGCGGCCCTTCTCCAGAGAATAGATGCCCTCATCCCTGATATGCCACGGCGTATCAAAGTCCGGCTCGCCCACGCCGAGCGAGATCGCATCGTCCATCTCGCTTACAATATCAAAAAATTTACGGATCCCCGAAGGCTTTAACGCCACAATCCTGTCTGATAACGGATTTCTCACGGTGTCACCTTCTCTCTTGTATCTTCATATTTTTTAGCCAGGATCGTACCGTGATCCTTGTACTTTTTCAGGATAAAATGGGTTGCGGTGCTCAACACGGATTCCAGGGTCGATAACTTATCGGACACAAAGCCGGAAATCTCTTTTAAGGACTTCCCCTCCAATGTGACTAACAGGTCGTAGCCGCCGGAGATCAGGTACACCGAGGTCACCTCCGGATATTTGTAGATCCGTTCTGCGATATTGTCGAATCCCTGTCCTCTCTGGGGCGTTACGCGCACCTCAATAAGCGCCGATACTTTTTCAATGGAAGTTTTCTCCCAGTCGATCATCGTATGATAACCGCAGATGATCCCTTCGGATTCCAGCGCAGCCAGTTCGTTGACTACGTCTATTTCCTCCACGCCCAGTATGACCGCCAGCTCTTTTAAGTCTATACGGCTGTTCTTTTCTACAATTGCCAGTAATTCCTCTCTCATGATCATCCCTCCGCTTTTATACGCTTTTATAAGTTTTTTATATGATTTTGTTTTGTCGCTGTCTTTTTCTTACCGCTCTGCGCTTACGTTATAGATCTGGTCTGTCTTCGGTTTATCCAGAAAACGCTTCTCGCCCTCATTCAATATCACGCGGTCATTCCCGTCCGTTGTCCTTCCTATGACCGCCGCCGGAATGTCCGCCGCCGCCAGCGCCGCCGCCAGCGCTTCACCGTTATCCGCCGTCATGATCAGGCAGCCGCCGGACAGCAGCTCATAAGGGTTCAGCTCAAAAAATTCACAGATCTCCACGGTCTCCTGTCTTACAGGGATCTTTCTTAAATCTACTGCCAGTCCAACGCCCGCTTTCTGCGCCATCTCCCAGAGCGCTCCGAATATCCCGCCTCTGGACACATCGTGCATTCCGCAAACGCCGGACTTAAGGGCGATAGCGGCCTCCGGGATGACGGACAGATATCTGTCAAAGGCTGCCGCCTCCCCGATCATGCGCGCGGGATATCTCGCCCGGAGCTTTTCTTCGCAGGACCGGGCCAGCCTCACGGTGCCCTCCAGCCCGATCCACTTACTGACGATGATGTCCTGATCCGGCCCCACTCCCTGGAGAGAATATTCCTGTGTTGTGCTCCGCTTCCCAATACCGGTGACGTTCATGACCGGAGCCGTGATGCCCGGCACGACCTCCGTGTGCCCGCCGATGATATCCGCGCCGCATATATCGCACACGGCCTGCGCCCGTTCCATCATATACTGCAGTCCGGATTCCTCCGTCTCTTCCGGCAGAAGGATCGAGAGCATGACTCCTACCGGCTCGGCCCCCGCGGCCGCCACGCTGTTAAGCGCCATATGCACGGCATAATCGCTGATATCCTTAAGCGGAGCGGACACGGGCGTTGTCGAGAGCATCACGTCACAGTCTGCGCCAAACGACAAAACAGCGCAGTCTGTCCCTACATCTGCGCCGTTTTTCACTTCATTTCTATGTATCCTGATCTTCTTCAGAACGGAACGCCTTAAAACGTTCTCCGATATCTTGCCTTTTCTCATGGTTATGCGCCCAATCGTATTTAGTCTATTGCGCCGGCTGCACTTCCTGCGGCTGCGCTTCCTGTGGCTGTGGCTGTGCCGCTGCTGCTGCCGCCGCCTGTGCTGCGGCCGCATCCGCCGCCGCTTTATACGCGCCCGCTACGTTCTTGACTGCATCCACACTATTTGTTGCGATCGCCGCCATAATGGCATTGCGCGCCCCCTCGTCCGGCGACGCGACGCCGACCGTGGCGCTTCTGGGCACCTTCATATAAGAACTGCTGTTCACCTGTTCTCTGCTGACTTCCACTCCGCCCTCGCGGACCACTTTCCAGAGCTGCGCCTTATATCCTATATGCGCCGACTGTACAACGCAATACCCGACCGGCTGGGATTCGTCTGCATAGATAATCTCCTCCTCCGGCACCATTCTCTCAAGCACAACGCTCTCATAGCTTACCTCGCGGTCGCTGTTCCTCGTCTCCACACCGTAGATCGTGAAGGTAATCTCCTTATCGGGTGTCGTGGAACCTTCTATATAAATAGGATAATCCGTACTGTTCACAAACTTAAAATCTTTGCCCGAAGACTCGGCGATCGCCGCATCCGCAGACGGATCGACATAGGTGACGATCATGGAATGGTTGTAGCGTTCCGTCACGGTAAGCTCTGCCAACAGCACAGCGTTATACAGCGTCGTAGACACCTGACAGATACCGCCGCCCAGACTGTCCACCACCTGACCGTTCAAATAGGAACCCGCCATATAATAACCGTTATCGGCAGTAAAGGGTGCCACCGCCTCATAGGCGGAAAACTCCTCTCCGGGATACAGTGTCGTGCCGTTGATCAGGCTGCATCCGTTAGCCACGTTGGCGCTTCTGGATTTACCCGATGTGGAATAGCTGGTCGTAAAAGTACCCAGAACATCCTTAACCTTGGCCAGGTCTTCCGCCCTGCCCTCAGGCTCCTCCACCTCGACCGCAAGGTCAACGGCACAGCTTGTACCGTCCCAGTCACCGGTGAGATAATCATACACGGCATTTGTGGAAGCCTCTGTATCTACAACAATACCGGACTGCCCCTCCGTAATGGCAAAGCCGTCCTCCGTCTTCGTTAAAGTCGCGTTGACAGCCTCTTTGTCGTACTGCTTTGCATTCTCTTCGATCAGCTCCCTGATCCTGGCCTTGTCAAAGTCAAAGCAGACCTTATATACTTTATTCTGATGCTGCAGATCCTTAAGCTCCTTATAGCAGCGGAGGATATCGCCGTCCCGCCCGAAGTGGGTGCACTCGTCGAGTATCGCCCTGTTGCCCCATTTCAGCCCCAGCTCGGATGCCGTTGTGACGATCGTGGCGCCGTCCACGGCGTTCATCGTGATCTCGGCGCCGCCAAAGGACGCCACATACTCCTCGATCGCCTCTTCCGCCTCCCCGGTCGTCATGCCAGACAGGTCGATATCATCTGCATAGATACCTGATTCAATTTTATTTTCCCTGGCGTTTACCGGCATCACCATAACCGCAGCTACAGCTATGATCACCGGGATCGCCATCGACAGTTTTCTCATGAAAACCAGCCTTTCTCCCACGGCAAATTGCCTGGATCGGAAAACTATGGTAAAATATATATGCCACGCTATAAGGCAGTGACTATCATCGGAACGATCATTGCCAGCACTAAGATAACGATGATAACGGAGGAAATGATCCTTTTCTGTTTTCGGTTGAGCATAGAACTGATCCTCCCACTTTCTGAAAGGATATTATATATGTTTTTTATTCTAAATGCAAGCGTTCTTATTCTGTCTGCCGCACTCTTCGTATATCTTAAGATCGACAGGAAAAAAACCTCCGACCCCCGGAAAGACTTCTGGGCCAAGGAGCGCGCCGCCAACAGTACCAGACGCAAGCCGCTCGACGACCTGGATTACATTCGGATCCCTCTGGACGAGCTTCCCATGGACCTGCTTGAGGATGTCCCGAAGGCCGAAGATTACAAGCAGATCATCCGTTCCCTGAGTGAGCTTCCCATCGTTAATTTTACAGGGATCAGCAACACAGACTTAAAACTGCGCTACGGCGCCCCCAACATTGATCTGCTGACCTCCTACGACCAGAACTACACGCTTCTTGTCCGCACTCTGCAGCAGTGGGCGCAGGCGCTCTATGATGCCGGATATATCGATGAGGCCAGGCACATGCTTGAATTTTCCGTCTCCACAGGCACCGATGTAAGCGCGACCTACCGCCTGCTGTGCCGCATCTACAAGGAGCAGGGCACCCCGGACAAGATCAAGGGGTTATATCCGGTCGCGGAAACGCTTCATTCCGCCATGCAGAAAACTATCTTCCGTATTCTGCAAGAATCCGATCGATCTGACGGCTAGCTTCACTGCGCGTAAGCCTCTCAATGTCATAGTCCAATATCAGTTTATGCTTGTCCGCCAGTTTATATAACTGTTCTTTTTGCGGTACGGTGACGGGGGTATCCCTTTTCACGCGGCAGCACAGGCTTTTGGGACAAAACAGGCTCTTGGCCCCCTCCGCAGCTTCTACCTCATAAAACTGCTCCGCCAGACGTCGGTATAACTCTACGGTGGCTCTCGCATCGTGGAGCGCCCTGTGGGCGTTGTGGCTGATCCCGTAATGCCGGCACAGGCTTTCCAGGCTCCGGCTCTCCAGTCCCGCCAGATATTTTCGGGCGATCTTCAGAGTATCGATCCCTTTTCTTTCAAAAGACAGCCTTTGGTTTACCGCCGCCCGCTTGACAAAAGAATAGTCAAACATCAGGCTGTGCCCCAGAAGCACCGCCCCGTCCGTCAGGTCTATCAATTCCGGCAGAACCTCTGTGATCTCCGGCGCCGCCGCCAGCTGTCCGTCACAGATCCCGGTCAGCTCCACAATGCGCTGCGGCAGCTTTTTCCCCGGATTTACAAAGGTTTCCCATTCCTTTACCGTTTCGTTATTCTCCACTTTGACAGCGCCAATTTCTATGATCCTGTCCCTTTTAGGATCCAACCCGGTAGTTTCCAGATCGATGCAGACATACGATTCTGTCATGGCTTCTCCGTTTCTATGCCTTCCGGTCCTGTCCGGCATGATTTTTTATCATAAAATATTCCATACGGAATAATCCAATTATAAATTGGAATACTTTTCCGCCGCAATTATCCTACAATAAACTTAAGGGCATACAAATGAAAACAAGAATCAAAGAACTACGATTAGAAAAAAAATTAACGCAACAGTCCCTCGCGGAACACCTGGGTGTTAATCAGGCCACTGTCAGTAAACTGGAAAACGAACTAACTACACCTGACGCCATGCTTTTGATCCGCTTATCCTGTTTCTTTCATGTCTCGGCAGACTACGTTCTGTATTTGTCCGATCAGCGCCTGAGTGCAGATCTACTAATGGCAGAGAATTTGCATCACATCAAAAGGTATCAGCATCTTATTTCCCTGTACCAGAAACTCACTCCCAAACAACAAACGGACTGTTACAATTTTTTAAACAGCATACTGGACGATCATTAAAACCGTTACATATACAGCATGTCTTACAGACCGGCGGATTTATTTAGAAGACCATACTACCCCGTTCCGCTGTCTGATCTTCGTGTTACGCCATACGGTATGACACGTCTAAAAGGCGGGATCCTGAGATTCCGCCTTCATTTCTATTACAAGATTAGTTGTTTATGCTTTCCACGAATCTGTCAAACGCTCTCTGTCCTTCTTCCGTTCGTTTATACACTCCGGCGTCTTCCAGCACCCGCATAAACACATTGCCGATCTCATTGTGCAGAATGGCGGTTATATTCTCTTCGGTGATGCGGTCATATTTCGGGAGAAAGCCTTCCACCCAGTCCGCGTGTTTCTCAAGTATCTCATCCTGACGGATGTCCTGCCCCGACAGGATCGCCTCCGTCAGCCGTTCTATCTCTTCCTTCAGTCTGGCGGGAAGGACCGCTAATCCCATGACCTCGATCAGCCCGATATTCTCTTTCTTGATATGATGGAGATCCGCATGCGGATGATACACGCCTAACGGATGCTCCTTAGTCGTAATGTTATTGCGCAGCACCAGATCCAGCTCATACTGATCTCCCCGTTTTCTGGCGATCGGAGTGATCGTATTATGCGGCTCTCCGTCTGTCTCGGCATAGATAAACGCAGCTTCGTCCGTATAGCCTCTCCATGCGTTCAGGATCACATCCGCCAGCGCGACCAGCCTCTGCGTATCCGAAGAGGATATCCTGATCACCGACATAGGCCAGTTCACGATGCCGCTCTCCACATCCTCAAATCCCCTGACCGTGAAGCTTCTCTCCACTTTTGCTCTCGCCATAGCAAATTCATAGCGGCCGCCCTGAAAATGATCATGGCTCAGGATGGAGCCGCCCACGATCGGAAGATCGGCATTGGAGCCCACGAAATAATGCGGAAACTGCTTTACAAAATCAAATAACTTACAGAACGTGTCATGTTCTATTTTCATCGGAATGTGCTGCGAATTGAACACAATGCAGTGCTCCGGATAATACACGTAAGGAGAATACTGAAAACCCCATCTGCTCCCGTTGATCGTTACCGGTATGATCCTGTGGTTCTGTCTGGCGGGATGATCGATCCGGCCCACGTATCCCTCGTTCTCCATACAGAGCTGGCACTTCGGATAACCGCTCTGCTTTGCGTTCTTTGCGGCGGCGATCGCCTTCGGATCCTTCTCCGGCTTGGACAGGTTGATCGTAATGTCCAGGTCGCCGTATCTGGTGGACGCCACCCACTTCTGATCCTTTTTGATCCGGTATCTTCTGATATAATCCGAATCCTGGCTGAGCTGATAGAAATAGTCCGTCGCTTCCTTCGGATCCCTGCGGTATTTTTCCTCAAATACAGCGATCACCTCGCTGGGTCTGGGAACGAGAACGCTCATGATCTTAGTGTCAAACAAATCTCTGTACGCAATACTGTTCTCCGTCATGATGCCGTGCTCATAGGCATAATCCATCATGGCCGACAGCACATCCTCCAGCTCATCGACGCTCATACTGACATCCGTGTCAGATTCTTCCGGCTCATCCAGGTGAAACAACTCTAACAGCCTGTTCGTTGTGTAGATCTTATCCTCTTTTGTGATCAGCCCGGTCTGCAGACCGTACTGCACCAGTTTACTGATATTTCTTCGTATCATATTTTTCTCTCTCCGTCAACAAAATTCATTCCGGCATTACCGGGCATCCGCATCCTCCGCTTCCGCCTCCGCAAGAACGGTATGCCATTCCTCCGTTTTTTCCTTGCAGACGTCATAGTCGAGCCGGTTCATGGCCGATGCGATCTCCTTCATGTAGTCTCCGAATCTGTCGGTAGAGTCGTATTGCAGAAGCTCTGCCACGATCTCTTCCCCGCGAATGGAATCGAAGGCTTCCATACTCTCCGTAAGCTGTTCCAGAAGACTGCGGACCGCTTTGCCGTCAAACGGCTTTTGGGGCTGATCCTCCTGCTCCGCTCCGGTGTGGTACGGCAGGATCACACGGTACAGGTTCCTGTACATATGAAGCAGCGCCGGCGTCCTCGCTATGATCGGGCCCCATTCGCTGTTCTTTCCGTTGATCTCCAGATCCTTGGCAAGCTCGGACAGCTCCATCGCCCCGATGGACTTGGAGGTACTCTTCAGGGAATGTACCTCTATCGTATATGTATCAAGATCCCCCGAGGCTACCGCCCGTTCAATCACATCCGCCTTTTCTTCTATGGTATCCATATAGTCGGACAAAATCTCTCTGTACAGGTTCTCGTCACCGCCGGAATATTTCATGCCGACCTCTACGTCGATGCCCTCCATCTGCCACGTAAGCGAATCGGCGGCATCATACGGCGTTTTATCCACAAGCGCCATCTCTCCGGCCTCTCTGCTTGATATCACCTTGTCAGCCGGAAGCCATTTCCGCAGCGTTCTGTCTATGATACGCATCTCGATAGGCTTCGGCACAAAATCATTCATCCCCGACTCTAAGAACAACTCCCGCGCTCCCCTGACCGCGTTGGCGGACAGCGCCACGATCGGCATCGTCTGAAAACGCCCGCCTTCCATCGCACGTATATATCTGGTCGCCTCCACGCCGTCCATCTGCGGCATCATATGATCCATAAACACCAGATCATACGGCCGGTCCTTTATCATGGAGATCGCCTGTCTGCCGCTGTCCGCCGTCTCTATGTGCATTTTATACGGACGCAGCAGTCCCTCCGCCACCTTCAGATTGACCTTATTATCGTCTACGAGAAGGATCGTCGCATCCGGCGCCGTAAAGGTTACATACCGTTCTTCCTTCCTGAAAAGGCACAGGCTGGAATGTCCGTCGGCGTCATGCTTGTAGGACGACTGCAGCACGGCCTGCGGGTCTGTCTCGATACAGGGGCGCGCATCCACGACCGCCTGCTCTACCGTAAACGAAAACTCCGAGCCTTTGCCAAGTACGCTCTTTGCAAAGATCTTACCGTGCATCATATCGATGAGGCTCTTGCAGATGATAAGCCCGAGACCGCCGCCGCCCGTGGCGCGGTTCGTCTTACTGTCGGCCTGCCGGAATTTAACAAAGAGATCCTCAAGCTGTTCCGGAGCGATACCGATCCCGGTATCGGCAACACTGACATTCAGCTCTATCGTGCCGGGTTTGTTGCGAACGGCCGTGAATCCGACCGACAGATGGATCGTTCCCTGTTCCGTATATTTGACGGCATTGCTCAGCAGGTTCATCATAACCTGCTTGATGCGCATATCGTCGCCGCGCAGACTGGAAGGAATATCGGGATCCACATCCACCAGCAGCACGACCTGTTTTTCACCCAGCATGACCTGGATCGCGTTCGCCACGTCATGCACCATCGACGTGATCTGGTATTCCTCTTCCATGATCTCCAGCGTACCGGAGCTGATCTTGGTGACGTCCAGGATATCATTTATGATCGAAGCCAGTTCATCCCCCGCCGTACGGATATTATAGAGATACTCCCTCTCCTGGCTCGGCAGCGCATCGTTGCGCAGCGCCAGCTCTACCATGCCCGTGATCGCATTCATGGGCGTTCTGATCTCATGGCTCATATTGGCGAGGAATTCCTCCTTGGCCTGGGCCGCCAGCTCCGCCTCCCGCGCTTTCTGCTCTACCATGCTCTGTGTCTTCTGCTGCCTTTTGTTCAGCATGATCAGCAGAAACTGCACCAGATAGATGCTGAAAATGCGGATCGTGACCGCGATGGAGCCGTCACGCACAAAATAGCTGCGCCATTCGTCCAGCACAAACATCTTGTACACGATAAAAGCCGTGATGAGCGCCAGCATCAGATAGTTGGCTTTGAGAAAATGGTAAAAAGAGATCAGACAGACCGCCGCGCAAAATACCGTAAAAACTTCCGTAAATTCATGCAGCATAATGCCGTACGCGGATATATTGATACATGTCACAACCGTGACCGTATATGCCTGAATACCAACGTTGTCCCTAAATATCCTGATCATCGCCGCGCTTACGGCCAGACATGCGACCGGCACGATCAGCCATCTTTTATCCAGATCATCGACATACAGAATGATGCCGATAAAATATAATGTATAAAAACAAAAAGCCCCGAACAGGTATCGGGGTATATTGTTTTTGACGTCATTCCCCATATAGCAATCCCTCATCATATACCGCCGGACACTCGCACGGCGCCGTAACCTTCGTATTCCCCTGAACCGAAATCATTTTGCAAATGCGCGCGCCATCTTCTCCAACAGAGCGTCTTTTGCCACCGGCTTAACGATGTACCCCGCCGGTTTTAAGGAAAGGCACTCCATGACCGTCGACTTATCCGTCTGGCCTGTCAGGAAATAGACCGGTATGTCCTTGGTCGCCTCTCTGCTCTTAATGATCTTGAGCACTGCCGCGCCATTAAACATCGGCATCATATAATCTAACAGGATCAGATCCGGCGTATACTTTAAAAGGAAATCCACCGCCAGTTTACCGGAATTTACTACTGTTACTTTATAGGCATCCTGTAAGTAATAGCGCAGGGTCTTCAACATATTAAGATCATCGTCGATGACCAGTATATGTTTTCTGTTAGAGACTTCGTGCGTCTGCTCTAATACAAACCTCTGATTGTCCTCCATACTCATATCTCCATCCTCTTATCATGCGATATCAAACCGGCAAATGTCCAAAGCATGCTGCAGTTATTTCTATTGTATCATTAAAATGCCGCAGATTCCATGCTTTTTTCCAA